>NZ_JAEUPY010000732.1 GCF_016790065.1 Steroidobacter sp. | reverse complement strand
CGCTCGCGGCGCGGTCAACGATGCGATGGTCAGTTTCATCGACATCGTGCCCACCATCCTCGACTGGACTCGCGCGCCGGCGCCCAAGAGCGCGTTGCCTGGACGATCTTTGTTGCCACTGCTGGGCAAGCGTGGGGCAAGCGGTTGGGATCGGATCTTTGCCTCGCATGACTTTCACGAGATCAACCAGTACTACCCCATGCGCAGCGTGCGCACGCGAACGCACAGCTACATCGTCAATATCGCCCATCCGCTCGACTATCCCATTGCCGGTGATGTCGAAGGTTCGCCGAGCTGGCAGGCGATCCATGCACGCCCGGACATTCGGTTGGGTAAGCGCACGCAAGCTGCGTACCTGAAGCGGCCGGCCGAAGAACTCTACGACTTGCGCAACGATCCCGACGAGCTGGTCAATCTCGCCGGCGAGCCGCGCGCAGCCGCTGTGCTCGCTGAGCTGCGTCAGCAACTGTTCGAGTTCCGGCGCGATACACGTGATCCGTGGCTCGCCGGGCAAACCTCGCCGTACGTCCATCGCTAGGCGCTGCGGCGAGTGTGGTGACACTCGCCGCAGATCGTTGCACCGACTAGAACGTAGTTGTGAACTTCACACCGAAACGTTCGGGCCGCACCACCGCTTGGTAACCGCTGAGCATGTTACCGACATCCCACAGATACACCTCGTCGTCGCCGCCGAGGTTCTCGCCGTAGACCGTGATGCTGTAACGGTCGGCACGCCAGCCAGCACGCGCGTTGACCGTCCGCCGACTACCAATGAAGTAGCCGATCTCGTCGCGATTGATCGAGGTCTGATAGAAGTCACTAGCGTACGAGTACTCGCCGCGCAGGAACAACGCGCCGGCGCCGATGGGCAAGCTGTACTCGCCAGCCATCGATGCCTGCCACTTCGACGAGAACGGTACGCGATTGTCCGAAGCATCGACGCGCGAACCGTCGCTGTTGATGGCGCTGATGAAGTCGTCGAACTTGCTGTCGTTGTAGCCCAGCGAAGCCAGCAGGTCGAAGTTACGGAATGGCACGGCGGTGATTTCGATCTCCGCGCCCTTCAGCGTCGCCTTCGCGGCGTTCTGGGTGAAGGTGAAGAAGCGCAGCGTCGGATCCTGGTAGGTCTGCGCCACCTGGATGTCGTCCCACTTCATCACGAACACGGACGCGTTGAGGCGCAGCCGCTGGTCGAACTCTGATTTCAGGCCGACTTCGTAGTTGGTCGCGGTTTCTTTGCCATAGACCGGGTTGGCGCCGGCCACCTGGCCCGCGGCCGTATTGAAGCCGCCGGATTTGTAGCCGCGCGAGATGGTGCTGAAGAGCATCAGATCGTCGCTCGCTCGGAAGCTGACCGACAGCTTGGGCATGAAGCCGGTGAAGTCTTCGCTGTCGTTGAAGCGCACCGGCTGCGACAAAGTCTGCGCGTCGTCGGTGGCGATCAGATCCAGCGTGTCGCGGGTGTAGCGTGCGGAAACGTCGACGCTGAGCCGGTCATCGGCGCTGCGCCAGCCGACCTGGCCGAACACCGCCACTGACTCCTTGTCGAAAGCGCTGCTGTAGTCGTCGATCCTGAAGCCCGGAATCGGTCCCGGTACCGACGG
>NZ_JAEUPY010000727.1 GCF_016790065.1 Steroidobacter sp. | reverse complement strand
ACCGGCACTTCGCACGACAGATGGCTGCCGTCGCGCTCGAAAATCGGATGCTCTTTGACGCGGATCTCGACGTACAGGTCGCCCGGCGGTCCACCGTTGCGTCCGGCTTCGCCCTCGCCGGTCAAGCGAATGCGGTCGCCGTTGTCGACGCCCTGAGGCACTTTGATATTCAGCGTTTTCTTTTTGCGCAGCCGGCCCTGCCCGAGGCAAGAATCGCACGGCTGACTGACGATCTGACCGCGGCCCTTGCAGCGCGGGCAGGTCTGCTGAACCGCGAAGAAGCCCTGTTGCATACGAACCTGACCGGCACCGTTACAGGTGTCGCAGGTGACGGGCTTGGAACCGGGTGCGGCGCCCGAGCCGGAGCACGGCTCGCACTCGGCCAGCGTGGTGAAATCGATGTCCGAGGAATGACCGAACACGGCCTGCTCGAGGTCGAGCTCCAGGTCGTAGCGAAGATCGGCACCGCGGAACACCTGCTGGCGCCCGCCGCGACGTCCGCCGCCGAAAATATCTCCGAAAACGTCGCCGAAGATGTCGCTGAATGCGTCGGACGCACTGAAACCGCCGCCACCGCCGCGAGCCGCCAGCCCTTCGTGACCGTGCTGATCGTAAATGGCGCGCTTCTGCGCGTCGGTCAGCACTTCATAGGCTTCCTTGGCCTCTTTGAATTTTTCCTCGGCCTCGGCGTCGTTGGGATTACGGTCCGGATGAAACTTCATCGCCAGCCGGCGATAAGACTTCTTGATCTCGGCCTCCGTGGCCGTGCGGGCTACATCGAGCACCTTGTAGTAGTCGCGCTTGGACATTAGAAATCGGAGACCTGCTTCAGTTGCGCGCATGATGCCTGCGCTCGCGGGCATCAGCTACCGAAAAACGAAGTCGGGCCCAGGAGACTTGCGCTCCTGGGCCCGGGATCGATCGACTTACTTCTTCTTGTCTTTGACTTCTTCGAATTCGGCGTCGAGCACGTCGTCGTTGCCGCCCGGTGCACCGCCAGCGCCCGCAGCACCCTGCGGACCGGCGCCCGGACCGGCACCTGCGTCACCCGACTGCTGCGCCAGAGCGGCCGCCAGACGGTTCACTTCGGCCGCCTTCTTCTCGATGATTTCCTTGTCGTCACCGCCCAAGGCGCGCTTCAGATCGGACACGGCATTTTCGATGTTGGCGCGATCGGCAGCCGGGACTTTCTCGCCCAGGTCCTTCAACGCCTTCTCGGTCCCATGCACCAGCGCGTCGGCCTTGTTACGGGACTCGACCAACTCGCGGAACTTGCGATCTTCCTCAGCGTGCGCCTCGGCGTCCTTCACCATGCGCTTGATCTCATCCTCGTTCAGGCCAGTGGAGGCCTTGATGACGATCTTCTGTTCCTTGCCGGTGGCCTTGTCCTTCGCCTGCACGTTCAGGATGCCGTTGGCATCGATGTCGAACGTGACTTCGATCTGCGGCATGCCACGCTGCGCCGGCGGAATGCCTTCCAGGTTGAATTGACCCAGCGACTTGTTGTCGTGCGCGCGCTGACGTTCACCCTGCAACACGTGAATGGTCACGGCGCCCTGGTTGTCGTCGGCGGTCGAGAAGGTCTGATTCGCCTTGGTCGGAATCGTGGTGTTCTTCTCGATCAGCTTGGTCATCACGCCGCCGAGGGTTTCGATACCCAGCGACAGCGGCGTCACGTCGAGCAACAACACGTCCTTCACTTCGCCGGACAACACACCGCCCTGAATCGCGGCGCCCACGGCCACGGCTTCATCGGGGTTCACGTCCTTGCGCGGCTCCTGGCCGAAGAAGTCCTTCACCTGCTTCTGCACCAACGGCATGCGGGTCTGACCGCCGACCAGAATCACTTCGGACACGTCTTTGATCGACAGGCCGGCGTCCTTCAACGCGATCCGGCACGGATCGATGGTCTTGGTCACCAGGTCCTCGACCAGCGAATCGAGCTTGGCGCGAGTCAGCTTGATGTTGAGGTGCTTCGGACCGGACGCATCGGCCGTGATGTACGGCAGATTGATTTCGGTCTGCTGGCTGGAGGACAGTTCGATCTTGGCCTTCTCGGCCGCTTCCTTCAGGCGCTGCATGGCCAGCGGATCGCGACGCACGTCGACACCGCTTTCTTTCTTGAACTCTTCGCCCAGGTAATCGATGACGCGCTTGTCGAAGTCCTCACCGCCGAGGAAGGTGTCGCCGTTGGTGGCCAGCACTTCGAACTGACGCTCGCCGTCGACATCGGCCACTTCGATGATGGACACGTCGAAGGTGCCGCCGCCCAAGTCATACACCGCAATCTTGCGATCGCCGCCCGCCTTGTCGATGCCATACGCCAACGCCGCCGCGGTCGGCTCGTTGATGATGCGCTTGACGTTCAGGCCAGCGATGCGGCCGGCGTCTTTGGTCGCCTGGCGCTGCGAATCGTTGAAGTAGGCCGGCACGGTGATGACGGCTTCAGTGACCGGGGCACCGAGATAATCCTCGGCGGTCTTCTTCATCTTCATCAGGATGCGCGCGGACACTTCCTGCGGCGCCATCTGCTTGCCCTGCACGTCGACCCAGGCGTCGCCGTTGTCAGCCTTGCTGATCTTATACGGCACCATGTCGACGTCTTTCTGCACGACATGGTCTTCGAAGCGACGGCCGATCAGACGCTTGATGGCGAACAGCGTGTTCTGCGGATTGGTCACGGCCTGGCGCTTGGCGGACTGGCCCACCAGCACCTCATTGTCCTTGGTGAAGGCAACGATGGACGGTGTAGTGCGATCGCCCTCGCTGTTCTCGATCACGCGCGGCTTGCCGCCTTCCATGATCGCGACGCACGAGTTGGTCGTGCCGAGGTCGATGCCGATGACTTTGCTCATGGCCAAAGGTCTCCTGCAAAATTTCCGTTAATAATTAGTTCGAATCTAGGGACAGTAATCACTACTTGCTGCGCTATCTGGCGACCCTGTGGACATTTACAAGGGCCGCCGGCGCCGCACGCCGGCTCAGGGCGCTTTGGCGACGATGACGCGTGCCGGCCGTAGCAACCGGCCATTGAGCTGGTAGCCCTTCTGCACCACCTGCGTGACGCTGTCCGGGACATGCTCGGGCGACGGCTGCATGGCCATGGCCTCATGTAATTCGGGGTTGAACGGCTCGCCCAGCGGGTCGATTTCCAGCACGCCGGCCTTTTCGAAGGCCTTGGCCAGCAGTTTCAGCGTGGCTTCGGTACCGGCGCGCAGTGTCTGCGGATCGCCGGCCGCCAGTAGGCCCAGTTCCAGGCTGTCCTTGACGCTTACCAGGTCGTTGGCAAAGCGGTCGACCGCGTACTTATGCGCCTGCTCTACATCCCGGGACGCACGCTTGCGAATATTTTCCATCTCGGCCAGCGCACGCATATACAGGTCGCGGCTTTCCAGGGCACGGGCTTCGGCCGCCACCAGAGCGTCCTGCAAATCGACGCCGGCGCCGTCCCCGGCGTTGGCCCCAGCATTGACCCCAGGGGCCCCGGGCGCGCGATCCTGCTCGTTGGGCGTGCTCATGAACGTCGTTCTCCTATCGAAAAAGGCCTAACGCAAAAGTAGTTGAGCCCGGCCGGCATCGGCCCGGGCAGCAAAGGGGCGGCATTCTGCCTGATCAGGCGGCCGGAATGGCGGCTCAGGCGCGAGAATTCAAGGCGGAGCCAAGCAACCGCGCGGTGACATCGACGATGGGAATGATGCGTTCGTAGGCCATCCGGGTCGGGCCGATCACGCCCAGCACCCCGACCACTTCGTTATCCAAGGTGTACGGCGCGGTGACCACGCTGCAATCGTCCAGGATGGTGTAGCCCGATTCCTGACCGATGAAGATCTGCACGCCTTCGGCTTTCAGGCTCAGATCCAACAGGTGCAGGATGTCCCGCTGCTGGGTGAACGCCTCGAACAGGCGGCGCAGCTTCTCGACGTTGGACAGCTCGGCGAAGCTCATCAGGTTGGTCTCGCCCGCCATCACATATTCCATGCGCCCGCCGAAGCCAGTCGGCATGACCACGTGCTGCGCCAGGTGGATGGCATCCAGCATCACCTGGTTCAACGACTCACGCGTTTCTTTCAGCTGGCTGAGCAGATGCTCGCGCACCGCGCTCAATTCCTTGCCGCCGAATTCCTGATTCAAATAATTGGCCGCGCGCCGCAGCTCTTCGGAGTTGTACTGCCGTTCCAGCTGCAAGATGCGGTTCTGCACCTCGCGACCGTTCACCACCATGATGGCGAGCACGCGGTTATCCGACAGCGGCACGAATTCGATCTGGCTCAACGCCGAATGACTCTGGCGCGGTAAGGTCACGACGCCGGCCAGCCGCGTCACGCTCGAGAGCATCTGCGAAGCGGCGGCGACCAGCGCTTTATGGTCGGCGGTGTGTTCGCCGAAGCGCGTCTGAATGGCGGCGATCTTCTCGTCGTCCAACGGCTCGTACTTGAGCAGCGTGTCGACGAAGAAGCGATAACCCTTGTCGGTGGGGACGCGGCCGGCGGAGGTGTGCGGCGAAGTGACGAAACCCAGTTCTTCCAGATCCGCCATCACGTTGCGGATGGTGGCGGCACTCAGGTTCAACCCCAAGTCACGGGATAACGTTCGGGACCCGACCGGCTGTCCGTCGCGGATGTAATGCCCTACCAACAGCCGCAGCAGCTGTTGGGATCGTTCATTCAGCGATTCGTCGTGGCTCATCGTACCGTTCGGTCGGACTCAAACCTATGTGACAGAAGGCATTTTGCACCGACCCGCAATGCGTAGCTGTACTGTCGAAGTGAAGCTAAGCATGGCGCCGGGCGCTGTCAAGCACACCTGATGGGGAGCGCCTGCCGATTGGCCACCGGATTCGCGTGGCTGGTTGACATGGGTCCGTGCTACAAACCGCAACCATGCCGGCCACCCCCGAACCGTTTCACACCATCGCCATCATCGGCAACACGCGCGACTCGCGCGTCGTCGAGTCGCTGCAGATACTTGCCGCGCACTTGCACAGCCGCAGCCGACGCGTGCTGGTCGATGCAGCGACCAGCGTCGACTATCGCGACGTGAAAGTGGAGCAGCTCGCCGAATCGGAGCTGTGTGCAGCGTCAGATTTGTTGATCGCGGTCGGTGGCGACGGCTCCATGTTGCATGCGGCTCGCTTGGCCGCACCTCGCGCCATTCCGGTGCTCGGTATCAATCGCGGTCGCCTGGGATTTCTGGCGGATATCGGCCCGGCCGAACTCACCGCGCGGGTCGATGAGATTCTCGCCGGCAGCTATGTGACCGATCGCCGCGCCATGCTCCAAGCAACGTTGAGCTCGCCCGGCGAGCCGGATCGTCATTGCAATGGCTTGAACGACGTGGTGCTACAAAAGTGGCAGACCGGTCGGATCCTGGACTTCGAAACCTGGATCGACGGCCGTTATGTGAACACGCACGGCGGCGACGGCTTGGTGATCGCGACCGCCACCGGCTCGACCGCTTATGCACTTTCCTGCGGCGGCCCGATTCTTTATCCAGGCCTGGACGCAGTGGTGCTGGCGCCGATCTGTCCGCACACCTTGTCGGATCGCCCCATCGTGGTCCGCAGCAGCTCGATCATCGAAGTGCGCCTGCTCGATCGTCCGGACAGCAACGCGCAAATCACTTGCGACGGCGTTTCCCTGGGCGCGCTGTCCCAAGGCGACCGGCTGATCGTGCAGCCAGCGGCGGCCAACGTCACCCTGCTACATCCGGCCGATCACGATTACTATCGCACGCTGCGTTCGAAGCTGCGTTGGGGCCGCGGCGATCGCACGGCTCCCTATAACGAAACCTCGGAATAACTTCCTCCAAAGCGACGATGCTCACTCATATTCAGATCCGCGACTTCGCCATCATCGACGCGGTCGAGCTGGAGCTTGGCGCGGGCTTGACCGTGCTCACCGGCGAGACCGGTGCGGGCAAGTCCATCCTGGTCGATGCGCTGTTGCTGTCGGCCGGTGGCCGTGCCGGTGCCGAAGTCGTTCGTCACGGTGCCGAGCGAGCCGAAGTGTCGGCGACCTTCGCCATCGACAAGAACGCCGCCGCGCACGCCTGGTTGGCCGAACAATCCATCGAGCACGAAGGCGAATGCGTGCTGCGACGAGTGGTCGCAGCTGACGGTCGTTCGCGCGCTTACGTAAACGGCCAAGCGATGCCCGTGCAGGCGCTACGACAACTCGGCGAAACGCTCGTCGACGTGCACGGCCAGATGGAATATCAGTCGCTGGTACGTCGCTCGGCGCAACGCGAGTTGCTCGATCAGAGCGGCGAACATCGCGAACTGCTCAGCAACGTCGGCGAGACCTGGCGCACTTTGTCGCAAGTCAAAGAAGAGCGCGATCGCGCCGCCGCCTCCGCCCAAGATCGCGAAGCTCGGCTCGAACTGCTGCGCTATCACCTGAGCGAACTGCAAGCCCTCGACCTCAAAGAAGGCGAAGCTGAAGAACTCAGCAGCGAGCGGCAACGCTTGTCCCAGCGCGGACGACTCGCCAGCGGTGCCAGAGAAATCGTTCAGCTATTGCGTGAAGCCGAAGATGTGAGCGCCGAGCAGGCGATCTCGCGCGCGCTCTCCACTGCACGCCACGTCGGCGAACTGGATCCGACGTTCGTGCCGATGACCAAGCTGATCGAAGAAAGCTTGATCACGCTGCGCGAAGGCGTCGAAGCGGTGGAGCGTTACGAATCCGATCTCGAAGCCGATCCGCAGCGTCAGGAATGGGTCGAGGAACGGCTCGCCACCATGGAGTCGATCGCGCGCAAACATCGCGTCGAAGTCAGCGCACTGATCAATCTGCGCGCCGAGTTGCAGCAGGAGTTTCAGCGACTCGATTCGCTGGAAGCCTCGATGGCCCAGATCGAAAAGCGGCTGGAACAGGCTCAGCAAAAATTCAGCGCTGCCTGCACCAAGCTCACGACTGCGCGCAAAGCTGCGGCGAAAAGCTTGGGCGAAAGCATCACCACGTTGATGCAGACCCTGGGCATGCCAGGCGGCAAATTTCAGATCGACGTGCGAGCTGCCGAGAGCGCCGGCTTGAATGGTGCCGACGACATTGAGTTCCTGGTCAGCGCCAACCCCGGCCAACCGCCGCGCGCGCTCGCCAAGGTCGCCTCGGGCGGCGAGCTATCGCGTATCAGCCTCGCCATTCAGGTAGCAGCGGTGCAGACCGATGCCATGGCCGGTTCGCTGGCCTGCCTGGTGTTCGACGAAGTCGACGCGGGTGTGGGCGGCGGCGTGGCCGAAATCGTGGGTCGTCAATTGCGAACTTTAGGCGAGCGAGCGCAGGCCCTGTGCGTCACCCACCTGCCCCAAGTCGCAAGCCAGGCGCACGCCCATGTCCGAGTCACCAAGCTGACCGACGGCAAGACCACACGGACCGCGCTACACCCGTTGACCGCGGACGAGCGCGTCGAAGAAATCGCCCGCATGCTCGGCGGCATCAATGTGACCGACAAAGCCCGGGAACACGCGGCCGAGATGCTGCGACCGGCGCCTGCGAAGAGTTCGGCAAAAGCGACCAAAGCGGCGAGCAAACAGTCAGAAAGCACCGCCAAGGCACCGCCGGCCAAAGCCGCCGCGGCCGGTCGCAAGAAGCCGGCCCGGCGCTAAGCTCCGGGCGGCTGCAGAGGGCGATTAATTGCGGTTTTTGAGGTTGCGAGCCGGGCAATCCGGCCGGCTGCAATAGCCGTACAGGATCATGGAATGATCCTTGAGCTCGTACTTCAGGCGAGCCGCGACCTGGCGCTGACGCTCCTCGATGCCGGCATCCATGAACTCTTCCACCCGGCCGCAGCCTAAGCAGACGATGTGGTCATGGTGCTGACCCTCGTTGAGCTCGAACACCGCCGTGGTGCCCTCGAAGTGATGACGAGTGACCAGCCCAGCGGCCTCGAACTGCGTCAGGACGCGATACACCGTGGCGAGACCGATATCCTCGTGCGACTCCAGCAGATGCTTATAGATGTCTTCCGCACTCATGTGGCGCGGGGTCGCGGTGCCGAGAATCTCCAGAATCTTGATCCGAGGCAACGTGACCTTGAGCCCGGCCTTGCGCAAATCATTGGTTTCCACGTGCTTGTCCTCGAGATCGAACGTCGGTGAGCGTCCCGCTGCGAGATCGATCACTTTTGAGTATCATCCACCCGCATTATCACGCAGCTGCGCCGCTTGCTCCACCCCGAAATGACACCAATCAACTCTCTGTCGGCTGGCTTTAGAGTGCGGCTTTACGCCTCGCTGTTCGCAGTGCTGCTCACGGCCGGAGCGCTCTCAGGATGCGTCCATCGCATCGATATTCAACAAGGCAACTTTCTCGACACCGAGGACATCGATCGGGTCACCGTCGGCATGACGCGCGTCCAGGTGCGATCGCTTCTCGGTACGCCCATGGTGGCCGACCCATTCATCAGCACCCGTTGGGACTACATGTACTACCTGAAGCGCGGCCGCTGGGCCGACGCGCAGCGCCGGCACTTCATCGTGTACTTCGACGCCACCGATAAGGTAGAGCGCATCGAACGGCCGGTGGACACGACCAAGCCGGCGGTGAAGACCGCCGCCGCTAACTGAAGCGGCGCGCTACTTTCGACTGCCGGTTTCGGCACGGCTGCGCTTTGCAGCCTCTCGCCGGCTCTGCTTAGGGTCGATCAGCAGCGGTCGCAGGATTTCGATGCGATCGCCATCGCGCAGCTCGTAGGTGAGCGGCACCGAACGCCCAAAGATCGCGCACGCCAGCGGCTGCTGGGCCGCTTCCGGAAATTTTTGCAGCAGCCCCGAGCGAGTCACCGCGTCTTCCAGCGCTGTGCCGGGCGCTAATTCCAGATCGACGCTGGCTTGCTGGTCCGGTAACGCGTACACCACGCGGATGCGCAGCAGGTCAGCCTTTTCCATAGACTGAGCGGGCTCGCTCGACGAACGCGTCGATCATTTCGCCGCAGTTCTTCTCGAAGCTGCGCGACAACAGCATGCCCAGCATGGCGTTGGCGAATTCGAAGCGGATGGTCAAACCGACCTTGACGCCGCGCTCGCCCAGCGGGGTGAAGGTCCAACGGCCCTCGAAGGTCTTGAAAGGCCCGTCCACCAGCGTCATCAACATCTCGGTGGGACGTTTCAGAAAATTGCGCGTGGTGAAGGTCTCGGACACGCCCGCTTTGTGCATCTCCAGCTTGCCGGTGACCTGCTCCGGCGTGCTTTCCAGTTTGGTGGCCGCGGAAATCCACGGCACGAACTGCGGATACTGCTCAATGTCCTCGACCAGCGCGAACATCTGTTCGGCCGTGTAGGACACCAGGGCACTTCGAGTTACTTCACGCATGCGCCGGCACGGTACAATCGGCGACCCTTATGATCAAGCAGCCAGTCAAAGACAATCCGACCATCGCCGAGAACCGCCAGGCGCGCCACGAGTACTTCATCGAGGAGACTTACGAGGCCGGCCTGTCGTTACAAGGTTGGGAGGTCAAGAGCATGCGCGCCGGGCGCGTGCAGCTGAAAGAAGCGTACGTGTTCGTCAAGAACGCCGAAGCCTTCATTTTCGGCGCCCACATCTCCGCCCTGCCGACCGCCTCGACCCATGTGATCCCGGACCCGATCCGCACGCGCAAGCTGCTGCTGAACCGCGCCGAGCTGAACAGACTGGTCGGCGCCGTCGAGCGCAAGGGTTACACCCTGGTGCCGCTGGAAATGTACTGGAAGGCCGGCCGCGCCAAGCTGCGCATCGGACTCGCCAAGGGCAAGAAGGAGCACGACAAGCGCGCGACCTCCAAGGACCGCGACTGGCAACGCGAGAAATCGCGACTAATGAAACATTCGAAGCGCTGAGCGACGCGCTTTCCTAAGACATTCCCTGCACGCGTCGGAGCGACGCGGCAGCAAAATAAGAAATGCATCACGTCGTTACAGTTCCTTACTGGATGTAGACGCACTGGCGGGCAGTGTGCACTGTGAGCCGCACCGTGCGGCCTAGCGTTTCCGGGAGGAAACATGACCAGTGCAATATCGATGAGCAGCTGCTCCTCGTACGCGAGTATGCAAACGCGTGCGGCGGACACATCAAAGCTGCAGCAACAGTTGTTCAGCAAAGTCGACAGCAATGGCGACAAGTCCATCGACGCGACCGAGCTGACTTCATTCCTAGACTACGTTAGTGAAAAAACCGGCTCGAGCGTCGATTCAGCAGCGGCGCTGAAGGCCCTCGACAGCGATGGCAATGGCTCGATCAGCGAGACCGAACTGACGGATAACGCCAGCGCGTTGTTCGACCAGTTGCGAGCTTCAGTGATGAGTTCGCAGATCGGTTCGCAGATGGGGGCACCGCCGCCGCCTCCGCCGCCTTCGGACTCGGAAGATTCGAGCGATATGTTCAGCTCGATCGACACCGATAGCGATGGCTCGATCTCCAAGACGGAACTCGAAACATTCTTGAGCAGCCGTGCGGAAGAAAGCGGTCGCAGTGGCGGACCGAGCGCAGAAGAAATTCTGGCTCGTGACGACACCGACAGCGACGGCAGCATCAGCTCCGCCGAGTTCGAAGAAGCAATGAGCCGTGGCCCGCAAGGTCCGCGTGGTGAAGGTGGCGGTGGCGGCCCGAAGTTCGAGCAGCTGCTGTCTTCATTGCTGAGCCAGTACACGGCAGTGAGCTCTGCGTCTTCGACTGAGAGCAGCACTTCCTCGTTGAGTATCGCCGCCTGATCAGCGACGTGATTCAGGGCGTGCGTCGCCAGTTCCGCGGCTGGCGACGCAAGCTCCAGGCTTGAGACTACCCACCGAAAATCGGTCACTACCCTCAGTCACGATGCCACTGAGCGGCGCCCGCGCTAAGGTCCCGCGTACAACGATTTGTATCGGGGGATACTGGTGGTTACACGATCCATTGCGATTAGATGGGCCTTTGGATGGGCATTCGCATTGGTCTGCGTCGCCTGTAGCAAACCGCCCGCCCCGCCCACGGATTCAGCTGCTGTCGCTCGAGTGGACGCCGCGCGTATCGTTCACGCCGATGAAGACGCTGGCAATTGGCTGACTCACGGTCGCACCTACTCCGAACAACGCTTCTCGCCGCTGACTGGCATCTCCACTGCAAACGTCGGCCAGCTTGGTCTCGCTTGGTCGCTCGATCTCGACACCACTCGCGGCCAGGAAGCGACGCCGCTAGTCATCGACGGCGTGATGTACTCGACCAGCGCTTGGAGCAAAGTGCAGGCCATCGACGCGAGCACCGGCAAACTGCTGTGGCAATACGACCCTCGCGTGCCCGGCGAATATGCCGCCAAAGCTTGTTGTGACGTGGTGAATCGCGGCCTCGCCGCGTGGGACGGTCGCTTGTTCGTCGGCACGCTCGACGGCCGACTCGTTGCACTCGACGCTGCCACCGGCACCGAGGTGTGGTCGGTCGTCACCGTCGATCAAACCAAGGCCTACACCATTACCGGTGCACCTCGCATCGTGAAAGGCAAAGTCATCATCGGCAACGGCGGCGCCGAGTTCGGCGTGCGCGGTTACATTTCTGCTTACGACACACGCGACGGCAAACAGCTGTGGCGCTTCTACACCGTGCCTGGCGATCCTTCTTTAGGCTTCGAGCAGCCTGTGCTTGCTGAGGCTGCGAAGACCTGGAAAGGCGAATGGTGGCGTCTAGGCGGCGGCGGCACCGTGTGGGATTCGATGGCCTACGATCCCGAGCTCGACCTGCTCTACTTCGGCACCGGCAACGGCTCGCCGTGGAATCAAAAGATTCGCAGCCCTGGCGGCGGCGACAATTTGTTTCTTTCCTCCATCGTCGCCGTGCACCCCGATACCGGCGAATACGTTTGGCACTACCAAACTACGCCCGGCGAAAGCTGGGACTACACAGCAACTCAGCACATCGTGCTTGCCGACGTGAGCATCGGCGGCGAGACGCGCAAAGTACTCCTGCAAGCGCCGAAGAATGGATTCTTCTATGTGCTCGATCGCGTCACCGGCAAATTGATTTCGGCTGAGAAGTACGGCGCGGTGAATTGGGCGAGTGGCGTCGATCTCGCCACCGGTCGGCCTGTCGAGAATCCCGACGCTCGCTATCCCGATCCAGAGAAGCCTTGGTTCGCGCTGCCCGGCGCGCTCGGCGCGCACAACTGGCATCCCATGTCGTTCAGCCCGCAGACTGGCTTGATCTACATCCCCGCCAACGACTTGATGTACGCGTACATCGATCGGCCCCAGTTCAAGGCGTCGCCTGTGAGCTTCAACACCGGCGTCGATCCAACCCGCACTCGAATGCTAAAGCCCGACAAATCTGCGCCGGCCGCTCCTGTTCGCGGCCTCTTACGCGCTTGGGATCCGATCGCACAGAAGGAAGCGTGGAGCGTCGAACACCCCGGCCCGTGGAACGGCGGCGTGCTCTCCACCGCCGGCGGCCTCGTGTTCCAAGGCAACGCCGTCGGCTTGTTCAACGCTTACGACGCTCGCAACGGCAAACTGCTTTGGTCCGCTGCCGCGCAGACCGGCATCGTCGCCGCTCCCATCACCTATCGCGTGAAGGACGAGCAATTCGTAGCCGTCGTCGTCGGTTGGGGCGGCGTTTATCCCAATGTCGCTGGTGAAGCGGCTCGCAAAGGCAGTCTCGCCGTCAATCGCAGCCGTGTGCTCGCGTTCAAGCTCGGCGGTGTTGGTTCGCTTCCCGACCCCGCTCCCGCCGCTACTTTTACGGCAGTTCCTCGCGTCGGCGACGATGCCGCCGCCGCTGTCGGCTTCCGCCTCTTCCACGACCACTGCTCTCGTTGCCACGGCGCCGGCGCCGTCAGCGGCGGTGTGATCCCCGACCTTCGCTGGTCCGCCTTCGCTCGCGACGGCGACGCCTGGAAGTCCGTCGTCCTCGGCGGCGCCCTGAAAGACCGCGGCATGATCAGCTTCTCCTCGGTGATCGGCGAAGCCGACGCCGAGGCATTACGCGCCTATGTGACCCAGCGCTCGAACCAATCCACACCTTAACCCTTGTGATCCGCCGGTTTGGCCTTACACTAGTGCCGTTGCCATGAGTGGCGACACCTTCGGGGGCGACCGGCTTCGACGTGGGTGGCGAAACTCCAGGTGCATGCGGAGTTGTAAGTAACTCCTTAAACTGCTTACAAACTTATAGTTGCAAACGACGACAACTACGCTCTGGCGGCTTAATCCCGCCTAACCTCCGCCTGGTATGTGCTTGTGCATCCAGATTGGGGGACGCGCTCACAAGCTCGCGAATCGGTGTGCTACAGGCCGCTTCGTCAAAACGCTCTGTCGCTGGTCATGCGTCTTCCCTGCCCTTCGGGTAGCGCACGGCGAGAATCAATGAATGGGCTAAGCATGTAGGTCTTGTAGCGTAGTGCTTGCGGACGCGGGTTCGATTCCCGCCGCCTCCACCATCACCTGTTCCGAGGACATCCAAGAAGATCCATAAGTCCTCGGAATTACTCGAAAACCCCGAGAAATTCCAGCTTCGGATGACTGCTGTCGTCCGTTGACATCTTAGACCTGTCGGGGGTATCTGCAAGGGGTATCTGGAACGCTTTGTTTCTAACGAGCGTCAAATACCCCCAATGCCGCTGACGAATATTCAAGTCGAAAAAGCGAAGCCGCGAGACAAGCATTGGAAGCTCTTTGATGAGAAAGGGCTGTACTTGCTCGTCAGCAAGGATGGCCACAAGTGGTGGCGGCTCAAGTATCGCTTCGGCGGTCGGTCTGACGGGAAGCCTGGAAAGGCGGAAAAGGTACTCGCGCTCGGCGTCTTCCCCGAGGTCTCGTTGAAGCGTGCCCGTGAGAAGCGAGACGAAGCACGGCGATTACTCGCCGACCATATCGATCCCAGCACTC
>NZ_JAEUPY010000838.1 GCF_016790065.1 Steroidobacter sp. | reverse complement strand
CCTTGATGGGCTTCATTCGCGCCGCCAAGGTCGGCTTGGTGACGCCGTTGCGCGATGGCATGAACCTGGTGGCCAAAGAATTCGTGGCCGCGCAGGATCCGGCCGATCCAGGTGTATTGATCTTGTCGAACCTGGCCGGCGCAGCGCGTGAACTAACGGCCGCGTTACTAGTGAATCCCTACGACGTGCGCGGGGTCAGTCATGCGATGCAGGCTGCATTGTCGATGCCGCTCAACGAACGTCGCGAGCGTCACGCCGACATGATGAAAGTGCTTCGGCGTAACGACATCGCTGCCTGGACGCGACGCTTCATGGAAGCGCTGGAGCAGACGCAAGCTGCAGAGAACCGCGTCCGCGCCATCGGCAGCGCCAAGTAAGTTCAGTAGCTCAGCTGTCTCTCGACGCTGGCAGCGTCTTCTCGCTCACCAGGCTCGACTGCACGGTGTGCGGCTGCTGATCCACGTAGTAGACGCGTTGGGGCGTCGACAGCGTGATCGCTTCCTTTCTGAACCATTCCACCAGCCGCAGATTGATGTCCTGCAGGATTTCCATGTGCTTGGCGTAGTCCGGCGTCAGCACGATGTACACGGCTTCGAAGTCGAATGAGGACGCGCCGATCTTGTTGAAGTGCGCGCGGTCGAAGCGAATGGGCTGATGCGATTCGATCAACTCGCGCAGCTTGACCGGAATGGCCTGCAACTTTTCCAATTCGGTCTGTTGATCGATGCTCAGATTGATCACCACCCGGCGCGTGTTCATGCGCGAGTTGTTACGAACGCGGCTGCTGAGCAGATTGGCGTTCGGCATGATGATCTGCTCGCCGTTCACGCTGCGCAGACGAGTGCTCTTCACGCCGATGTATTCAACCGTGCCGTTGAACTCGTCCACTTGCAGCGAGTCGCCGACCACGAACGGCCGATCCAGCGTGATCGACAGCGACGCGAACAGGTCGCCCAGAATGTTCTGCGCCGCCAATGCCACCGCGATACCGCCGATACCCAAGCCGGCCAGCAGCGGTTTGATCTGAATCCCCAGGTTGTCCAGGGTCAGCAACAGCACGAACGACCAGATGGTGGCGCGTGCCAGGAAGCCGATGACGCCGAGCGAGCTGGCTGCAGCCGCATCGGTCGCGAGCGTGGCGCGTTGCTTACGTTCCAGGCCCGCGATCACGGCGATGGTGGCCCACAGCCCGATCTGCCAGAAGATGTTGATGGTGACCAGGGTGACCAAGGCCTTGTTCACTGACGGCGGCAGGGTCAGCCATTGCGCACCGACGAACAGCGAGGCCACCGTGATGGTCAGCACCGTGGTGCGGGCGGCGACTTTGAAGGGCAGCTCTAGAAACTCCACCTCCGGCGTCGCGGCCAGTGCTTCGTACCGTGTACGAATGGCGCGGCGGATCAGCAGCAGCAGGAAAAAAACGCCCACTGCGATGCTGGCGGCCACCGTCCACTGCCACAAGGTGTTGCCCAGATAAGTGGCATCGACCAAACGCTCGACCTCGTTCATCGCAGATCCGGCTCAACAGTTAGGAGGGTCGAGGATAACGCGATGCGCCCCAGGTCTGAAGGCGGCCTTGCAGTTCTGTTAATCTTGCGCGCGTCTCCACTGAGCGACGGTAAAGCCTCCGGTGTTATTCGAATCGGAACCCTCTGGCGATGGGCAGACGCTGCGACTCCGCGGCGCCTGGTGCATCGACAATGTTCGCGAGATCGAAAGCACGCTGGCGCAACTCAGTGCCGAAGGGCACACCCGGCTGGATTTCAGCGGCATCGAAACATTGGATTTGTCCGGCGCCTGGCTGCTGCGCAACTGGCTGGAGCACGGCAAGGGCGGGCAGTTCGAGGTGGTGGGCGAGCCGCCGCCGCACTTCGCCTTCCTCGACGAGTTGCTCCAGAAGAATGCCGGCAAGCCCGCCACGCCGAGCGGCGGCGGAACGCTGCGCGACGCCATCGTTTGGATCGGCCGCACCTCGGTACAGCACGCTAAGCAGACGCGAGATGCCGTCGGCTTCTTCGGCCGCATCAGCATGACCGCGTTACGCGCCATGCGCAGCCTTCATCACCTGCGGCTGCCGTCGATCGCCCGGCATGTCTATGAGACGGGCATCCAGGCCATTCCCATCGTGTCGCTGATCGCATTCCTGATCAGCGTCATCGTGGCGTACTTGGGCGCGCAACAGCTCCAACAGTTCGGTGCGGAGATTTTCACCGTCGATCTGGTGGCGATCTCGGTGCTGCGTGAAATGGGCGTGCTGCTCACGTCCATCATCGTCGCCGGCCGTTCCGGCAGTGCCTTCGCCGCCGAGATCGGCGTGATGCGGCTCAATGACGAGATCGACGCGCTCCAATCCATGGGGGTGGATTTTTATGAAGTGCTGGTGGTGCCGCGGCTGATCGGCCTGCTGATTGCGTTGCCGCTGCTGACTGTCATCGCTGACGCCATGGGGTTGGCCGGCGGCGCGTTGCTGTCGTCGATGCTGTTGGACATCTCACTGGAACAGTTCATTCCTCGGGTGCAAGACGCGCTGTCGCCCACTACCTTCTGGGCGGGTTTGATCAAGGCGCCGGTGTTCGCGTTGTTGATCGCGCTGGTCGGCACGTATCGCGGCATGCAGGTGCGAGATTCATCGCGCGAGCTGGGTCGTCTCACCACCGTCGCCGTGGTGCAGTCGATCTTCCTGGTGATCTTCGCCGACGCGATTTTCGCGGTGGTATTCGTGGAGCTGGATTTCTGAGCATGAGCACGGACCAGCCAAACTCGAATCAAGAGGGGCCCATCATCTCGGTGCGCAACCTCGTCAACCGTTTCGGCAAACAGGTCGTGCATGACGGGGTCAATATCGACGTGATGCCCGGCGAAGTGCTCGGCATCGTCGGCGGTTCGGGCAGCGGCAAGTCGGTGTTGCTCCGGACCATGCTCGGTCTGCAACGGCCCTCGTCCGGGCAAGTGTTGATCGAAGGCCGCGACATCACCCAGATGAGCGAGGCGGAACTGCTGTCCGTCAAACGGCGTTACGGCGTGACCTTCCAGCACGGCGCGCTGTTCAGTTCGCTAAGCGTGGCAGAAAACATTCAACTGCCCATCCGCGAGTACTTCGACGCGTCGCCGGCTGCGTTGGAAGCGCTGACCGAATTGAGGCTGCGCATGGTCGGGTTGCCGGTGGATGCGGGCGCCAAGCTGCCCTCGCAGCTGTCCGGCGGCATGGTGAAGCGGGCCGCGCTGGCTCGCTCCCTGGCCCTGGATCCCGCCTTGTTGTTCCTCGACGAGCCCACCGCCGGGCTGGATCCCATTTCCGCCGCCAGCTTCGATGAGCTGGTGACCTATCTGCATCGCGGCCTGAGACTGACCATCGTGATGATCACCCACGACCTGGATACGCTGCTGGCCACCTGTAATCGAGTAGCGGTGCTGGTTGACAGAAAAATCGTGGTCGATACGCTCGACGGCATCATGAATAACCCACATCCGTGGATTCAGGAGTACTTCCACGGCCCGCGGTCGCGCGCGGCGCAGGCGGCTGCTGCCGGCGACCCTGCCCCCGGATCCAGCGAGCGCGCTCGGTAACCCGCCATGGAAAGAGACGCTCATTACGTTGCGGTCGGTGCCTTCATCCTGCTGGTGATCGCCATGGGGGTGGGCTTTGTGCTCTGGTACACGGACGCCAACGACGGCCGTGAATACAAACGTTACGAGATTTATTTCACCGGCTCGGTCAGCGGCCTGGATCGCGGCAGCCCGGTGCGTTTCCTCGGCGTCGATGTCGGCCGCGTGCGCCGGCTCGCCATCGACTCCAGCAATGCCACTCGCGTGCACGTGGTGGTCGAAGTCGACCAGACCGCACCCATCTCCGCAGCGACGCGCGCCAGCCTCGGCCTGCAGGGCGTCACCGGTCTGCTGTATGTGAACTTGAAAGAAGCGTCCGACGTGGACCGCAACGCGCCGCTCCAGCAAGGCTCGCAGTATCCAGTGATCGAAGCGGTCGAGTCGGACTTCGATGCGTTCCTGGCCAGCTTGCCGGAAATGATGGGACGGGCGAACACCTTGCTGGAACGCATTTCGCGCGTGGTGTCGGATGACAATCTCAATGGCATCGCCGAGTCCATCAAGGGCATGCGAGACACCATGGTCAGCATGCCGAAAACCGCCAAGGACGTGCAGCAGCTGGTCACGGAGTTGCGCTCCACGGTGGTCGAGCTGCACGGCGCCGCTGAATCGTTGCGGGGCATGACCAACGACGCCCGGCCGGAAGTGCAGACCGCTCTGGCTCGCATGAACGACATCGCCAACAATCTCGCCGAAGCGTCGTCGCGCGTCGATCGCTTCACTCAAAAGAGCGAAGTGCAGTTGGGCAATTTCACCGAGCAGGGCTTGTTCGAGCTGGAACGGCTGATGCGTGAGACGCGCCAGGCAGCGCGCGAATTCCGCGATCTGTCGCGCAGCCTGCAGGAAAACCCGTCGCAGATTTTGTATGAGCCGCAACAGAGCGGCGTCGAGATCAAGCCATGAGCGCGCGCGTGAGAACTGCACTGTTGGCCGCTGTTGCATTGTCCTGTGCCGCTTGTAGCACCGGCTCGCTGTTCGACAGCGACACTCCGGTGCCCACCGGCTATGTGATTGCTTCGGCACCAGCCGGCTCGCTCAGCGGCGTGCAGGCGACTCAGGTCGATATCTCCATCGCTCGTCCGGACTTCGCGCCGGGCTTGGATACCGACCGTATCGCTGTGCTCAAAGGTCGTCAGCTCGACTATTACCGAGGTGCGCGCTGGGGCGGCCGAACGGTGGAAGTCGTGCAGAGCATGCTGGTCAGCACGCTGCAGGATCAGAAGCTGTTTCGTAGCGTCACGGCCGAACAGGCGCGCGTCGCCAGCGACTACATGCTCGATATCGAAGTGCGACACTTTGAATCGGATTACGCACGTGGCGCGATTCCAGAAGCACACGTAGCCATCATCGGTCGCTTGATCCGTATCGTCGATCGTAAGTTGGTCGCCACTGTCACCAGCGATGCCCGCGTCGCTGCGACCGAAGAGCGCATGAGCACCGTAGTGGCGGCGTTCGAGTCGGCCTCGCAAAAGGTGGCGCTGGATCTGGCGCAACAGACGGCGACGGCGGTCGCGACCGATCAGCCGGCTTTACGCAAAGCGCATGGCGAGACTGCGGAAGTTCGTTCTCAGCAATGATCCGCCACCCCGTTGGGTGGCCCGATGTCCGATGCCCACGCTGTTAAATAGAACTCGGTTGTTGTTGGCAGGCGCGTGCTTGTTGCTGACTGCGGTCGCGCACGCCGATGAGCAAGACTTTGCCGGCACAGTTCGCAAAATCTTCGATGGCGATAGTTTCCTGGTGCGTCCGGCCAAGGGCCGCGATGTCGATGTTCGTCTGCAAGACATCGACGCGCCGGAGAAAGATCAACCCTATGGCAACACCGCGCGTGCCGCGTTGGTCGCACTCATCGGCGACCGGAATGTCTTCGTCGATGTGATCGAGACCGATTGCTACGGTCGTAAAGTGGTGCGCGTGTATCGCGAGCCGGATCGACTCGACGTTGCCAAAGCGCTGGTGCGCGATGGACATGTATGGGTGTATCGCCGCACCGTGCACGACCAATCGTTGATTGCGTTGGAAGAAGCGGCGCGTGCCAGCCGTCGCGGACTATGGGCGCTGGATCCGAGCGATCGCGTGCCTCCCTGGCAGCATCGTTATCATCAGCGACAAAAGGGCAAACGAACGTCGGTGGCTTGGGTCGATGCCGATGCGTTCGCCAGCCTAGAACGTGCTCAGCCCGGTGGCTTCCATCAAGCGATAACGCCAGTATCGGCCGGTATCGTCATCGCGCCAGGCGCCGTAGTCGGCGGTGAAGCCGGTGCCGGATGGGCCGTCGTTGTTCCACAGCCGATCGAAGTAACCGATCATTTCTATGCCCAGCGCTGACGTGGCGCTCAACTCCAGCCCCACATTGGCTTCCAAGTTGTAGTTGCCGATGTTCCGGCTGGTGAGATTGGCCGAGCCCAGCGACACGATCAGCCGCTCGCCGTGGGTCACCAACGCCAGCTTGGTGTGAAATTGTTCGCCGTGGGTGCGATACCAACGCACTTGAATCTTGTCGCCGCTGCGGTTCACCAGTTCGTTGGCCACCGGCCGATTCGGCACGCCGTCTTTCTGCCGCCCGAAGGCATCGCGATTCGGATCCAGGATCAAACGAACCTTCACGCCGCGCGCCGCTGCACTGACCAAGCTCTGCATGATCTTGCGATCGGAAATATAAAACGTCGCGATACTGACGGCGTCGCCGTTGCGCGTGGTGTCGATGGCGCCGAGCAGATGATCGCGAATTGCCTCTTCAGTCAGGAATTGCAGCTGCACCGGATCGGTCGGCGTCGTCGCGGCGGCCTGACTCGGTGGAGTTGCGTACACATGGCCCTTCCATCCCGAGAAGCGCGCCACCGCCATTTCGCTGTTGACGATGTCTTGAACTAGCGGCCCGTTGAAGCGAAGCGCCACGTTGGAATGCGAGCTGCTGCCATCGTGCGGATTCGCTGAAGTCACCAGCGCCGTCAGACTGCCGTCGGCCCGATCGGCGGCGATGACCTTGCGATGGTTGGCTTTGAAATTGGCCATCGCCAACCAACTGCGCAAGGTGATCGGCTTGGCTTTGTCCGAGCCGAATGGGTTGGCCATTGAACCGCCGTCCGGCGCGTTGCCCCACCATTGCAGAAACATGCGCCACAGCGCCGAGTACGCGGGATTGGAATCGCGCAACGGATCGAGGTCGGTGTTCACCACGTCGATGCCGGCCGCGCGCAGCTCATTCAACAGCGCCGACGGCAGGCCGCCGTAAATGTCATTGATGGGATCGGTGATCAACAGAATCGCCAGCTCGGGCTGCGCCGCTTTACGTGCCAGCAAGCGATCCGCCAGTTCTCGGCTGAGGCGCCGATGCACGCCTGCATCCGCGCCCATCATGTCGTTGATCAGGAAAAAGTCGGCGACCAGGAACGACTGCGCCTGGTCCACGATGCCGAACACTTCATCGAAGATGCGCTGTTCACGCACCGGCTTGCCGGTGGGCGAGTTGGTGCTCAGGTCGTAGAGAAACTGCACATCGCTGGCGTCGACGGCGACCGTAGCGGACGTCACGTCGGTGCCCGGCGGCATGGGCTTCACCACATTCCACGTCGCAACGGCCACCCACCACGCGAGGAATGCCCACCACAGCCAGCGTTTTTGAAAGCGCCGGCCCGCCGTCGGTTGGTCTTGGAGCAGGGGATCCATGACCGAATTGTAGTGGCACCGGGCCGGCGCCGCTGCAGGCCGGTCTCAGTTTCTGGCTATTGTTTCCAGTCGCGTGCCTGGGCTGCCTGTTCTTGTTCGGCATCCAGAGCCTCGCCCGCCATGTTGTGTTCAATCGCTGTGAGGATGGCCGGCGGCAGCTCCGAGCCTGCCATGCGATATTCGCCGGTCTGCTTGTCGAAAGTGCCTTCGCTCAATGCGCGTACCTTCCATGCGCCGCCCGTGCGACAGGCGAAACCTGCTGCGGAGTCCGTCATGAAGCTGCGGCAGTACTCACCGCTCTGATCTTTGAACGTGAGGCCGATCTTGATCTTCGCCTCGTCGGACGCTGCGCCGACTTGATCGGTGAGTGCGGCTGACAGTTCGCCCCGCGCGACGATGCCATCGGCCGTTGCAAACAAATCAGACTGCGACGGCTGCAGCGCTGTGCGCCCGGCGAGAATACCGATGACCAAGGTGGCCGCAATGGTGCCCCACTCGGGCCACGACCAACGTCGCTTCGGATGCGCCGCGCGTTGCTTGGCGGCTCGCGCTTCACTCAAATCAGTGATGCTTGCGTAGTTGGCCGCAGCCGGCGACGCGGCGGCCGCATCGAGCAGGCGATTCGGAATCGGCTCATCGAGCACGCCACCGAAGGCCGCGCCCAGATCGGCTCGCAAGCCGCGATGCTTGTTCACGCGCTCGGCGATGGCGGGATCGAGCGCCATCGCCGCTTCGATTTGCCGGCGCAGGTCGGCGTCGACTTCGCCGTCGGCATAGGCCATCAAGGTTTCATCCGAGAACTGCATGGTCCACCTTCACTCCAGCTGCTTCTGCAGGGCCTCGCGGCCGCGTGCCAGCCGGCTCGTCAATGTTCCTATCGGCACGTCCAAGGCCTCGGCGGCTTCCTTGTAAGAAAGCCCTTCGATCAACACCAGCGCCACCGCCAGGCGTTGCTCCTCGGGCAGCGAGGCCATCGCCCTTTGCACTGACAACAGCCGCTGCTGCGCTTCGCTGGCGTTGTCACCGACATCGAGGCCAGCTTCCTCCGGCGCCAACACTTGGCCTCTGCGGCTGCGAGCGCGAGCTTCGTCGATCCAAGCGTTGCGCATGATGCCGAACATCCAGCTATGAAACGGCGACTCCGGCCGCCATTGCTCATGGCGTAACAGGGCGCGCTCGATCGCGATCTGCACCAAGTCATCCGCGTCCGAGGCGTGATGGGTGATGGTGCGACCGAAACGACGCAGCCGAGGCAGCAGTGCCACGATCTGAGCTCGAACTTGCTCCACAGAGGCCGTCATGTGTGTTTCAGGTCTCACTCATGAATACGAGTGGCGGGTTGGGTTTATTCCACACGTCGACAAATACCAGGCTGACAAATAATTGTGCCGAATTCCGCGACCGGCGCGGAAGGATTTTGGCTGGCGGCACGTATATGCTGAAGGTGGCCTACTTGGGCCGTTGACCGTACTCATGTTACCGACCAGGCGCTTTCCCCTGTTTGTCTGTGCGCTGTTGCTGCTGGCGGCAGGTTCGTCCGCGCACGCGCAGATCGCGTTGCCGCCGGTGCAGGTGCCTAATCTGCCTGGGCTGCCTACCGATTCGCTCAATCGGACCGTGAATGGGGTGCTTGATCAGGCCGATGTGGGGGCTCGGCTAAGCGAAGTGCGGCAACTGCGGATTCGGAACTTACTGCGTTCCAACCGGACGGTGTTGGAAGCCGACCCTCGGGGTGCGCCCATCGTTCGCAGCGAAGTCGTCGCGCTGTCGCCCACTCCGGCCGCGCTCGATCGCGCTCGTGCTGCCGGCTTCGGCGTTGGGCGGACTCGGACGCTCGAGGGGTTGGATGTCTCCATCGTGGTTCTACAGGCGCCGCCTGGCATGTCCACCCGCCGCGCTCTCGAGCGCTTGCGCAGAGAGGATCCCGAGGGGACCTACGATTACAACCATGTCTATTTGGAGAGTGGGGAAGTTGGGCCTGCGGCCCCCGCAGCGACGCTCGGTGCGACGGGCGGCGGCGTAGTCGCGGCCAAGGTCGGTTTGATCGACGGTGGTGTGCAGCGGTCGCATTCTGTTTTTGACGGCGTGGTCGTGCACGAGCATGGTTGTGCTGGTGGCGGCATTCCTAGCGCTCACGGAACGGCCGTGGCTTCCTTATTAGTTGGACGAGGCGATGTGTTTCATGGCGCCGCGCCGGGCGCAGAGTTGTTTGCTGCCGATGTTTACTGCGGGCTCGCGACCGGCGGCGCTCTCGACTCAGTGGCTGAAGCTTTCGCTTGGATGTCGCGGGAGAAAGTCCCCGTCATCAATATCAGTTTGGTCGGACCTCCCAATGTTTTGTTGGAACAGATCGTTCGTGTCGTTACCTCGCGAGGTCACTTGATCGTCGCTGCTGTGGGGAATGACGGGCCCAGTGCGCCGCCTTTATTCCCTGCTGCGTATCCTGCAGTCATCGCCGTCACCGGCGTCGATGCGAAACAGCGGGTGCTCGTTGAAGCTTGCCGAGGCAAGCACGTGGATTTCTCCGCGCCCGGCGCGAACATGTCGGCCGCCGGGGTTGAGTCGCCGTTCGGTTTAGTTCGTGGCACATCATTCGCCGCGCCTATCGTCGCTGGCTTGTTGGCTGCGCAGTTGAGTGCTGTAAATAAAGAACAAGCCGACGCGGCTGTCGCTGCGCTCGTTGCCCAGGCAACGGATCTTGGCGCTAAGGGTGTCGATAAGGTGTATGGCAACGGCCTGGTCGGCAACGACCTGCGGCCATCCGAGCAGCTGGCCTCCGCCCCGCGCTGAGCTAGGCGCCCCCTGGCTTGAGCGCCTGATTACGTCAAATAAAAAATCTTTCGCGGTCGCTGGAAGAAATCGACTTTGGCCCTCGTACTCCTATCAAAGGCTGCAGATTGGCTGCCGCCGAGACAGGAGATTCTTATGAAGACTCGTTACTTTCTGATCGGTATCGCGATGGCGGCTGCTCTGAATTGCGCCGCTGTGAATGCTCAGGTCCTGGGCGGAATCGGCGGTGGTTTGGGTGGCACGCTCGGCGGCGGTCTGCGGGACATGAACATGACCTCGCAGGGTTCTTTGAACGGCTCTCTTGGTGCCGATCTCGACACGAGCACCCTCCGCCGAACCACTCGCGATACTGCTGAACGGGCTACGGGTCGTGTGCGTGATACAGGTGGCGCTGTGCGTGATCGTGCTGCTTCGAGCGTCGATCAGACGAAACAGAAAGTCGGCGAGACGCGAGAGAAGGTTGGCGAGACTCGCCAGCTCGCCACTGCGACGACCTCTTCAGCTGCCGCCAGCGCCGTCGGTGCGATCAACGACGTGCAACTCGAAGGCGCCAATGTTTCTAACGCGACTCAGCAGGTGAAAGACGCAACGCCGAAGGCGAGCGATACGGCGGCGCCGGCGCAGTCTGAGTCGGCTGAGAAGCCGGCGAGCGGGTTGAATCTGGCGGGTAATGGAAACGGTTCGGCGTCTGCGTCGCGCAGCGGAGTCAGCGCCGAAGGCAACGGCTCGATGAGTGCATCGCGTAAGTAAGTTGCAAGGTGAGAAGCGGCGCCGAGGAGACCCATCCTCGGCGCTGTCTTTCTCAGCTCAGCAAAACATTAGTCTGCCGGCTTGCCCTCATCGCACTTCTTGCAATCCAACTCACTGCCCAAGGCCGCGGCGCGCCCTTCGTTAGTGACAACCCAGGGCCGACTCACCCAAGGCGGATTGTGACGAACATGCTGGTTGTGCCCACACGCCAACCTCGCAACCCAATCCCGAGCCTCATCCTGATGAAACGAAACAATCTTGCTCTTCATCGGGGCGCGGCAAACACTTGAGTCCAATAAATCCCCGCCTCACTCTTGCGCTCAACCACGAACGCAATCCCCATCTCGGTAAAGCCGGGGCTCATGATGTTGGCACAGTGCCCAGGGCTCTCGATCCAACCCTGCACCACACTCTCCGGCGTCTCCGCGCCGATGGCGATGTTCTCGCCAACCGTGCGCCATTTGTAATCGACGCGTGCAACACGATCGCTAACCTTGCTGCCATCCGAGCCGACGTGCTCAAAGAAATCTCGCTTGGCCATGTCCTGGGTATGAAGCAACGCAGCCCGACTCAACATCGCAGATAACGTCACAGCAGGCACCGCCGCGAACTCCGTCCGCCCACATTTGCGAGCCTTGGAGCGAGCGGCATTCACCAATGCCAGCACCTTCTTACTAACCGCAGCAGCATCTTTGACAGCCGGCGTAGCGAAGGGCGCAGCGACCACAACCCATACCCCATTGCGCTGTTGGAACACGCCAATCTCTTTGAACGCAGGATCGGTGATGGTGTCGCAGTAGTTGGCTCGTAACACATCGAGAATGGCTTTCTGGTCAGCCGAGCCTTGCACCTGCATGGACGCCGACTGAGTGGCCCGATAATCGGAGCGATCCAACGCCTCGCGCAGCCGGCCGCCTTTGGACCACTCGCGTGCCACCGCATTCAATTCTTTACTGGAACGCAGCGGCTGCTCCACGCCAGGCCGCTTGGCGCAGCCCTTGCGCCGAATCTGATTCAAGCCATCGTCGATAGCGGCGAGTGCTGGCATCGCCACCCATGCACAGCACAGAACGATCAACCCACCCGCAAGTTTTCTCATGCGAGGATGTTACGTCAGCGCGTGCGAATGATTCGAGTCTCGACGACGACCGGTGGCCGTTTTGCGCGCCTTCTTGGTGGACGACTTCTTCTTCATACGAGATTTCTTCATGGGAGTGCGCATCGAAGGCTCATCCTGAACAAACTTACGAATCGCATCTTGCAGCGGCCGTTCAGCATCGCAGTAGTTCCGCCACTCAGTCGCCTTGGCCACATGCGCCGCCGCCGTGCGCACGGTATAGCGAGTGGGATCCAAGCCAGCGCGAACCTTCGACCAGTTCACTGGCATCGACACAGGCGCGCCTTCGCGAACGCGAGGCGACAGCGGCGCAACCGCAGTGGACAGGCGATCGTTGCGCAGATAGTCGAGAAAGATGCGACCGTGGCGCAGCTTCTTCGCCATGTTCACCAAGTACAGATCAGGATGATCGTCAGCCATACGCGTGCAGACGGCTTGCGCGAACGCTTTGGCCTCGGGCCACTGGAGTCGATTGTTTTTCGAGTCCGCCAGCGGGGTGACCACGTGCAAGCCTTTACCGCCGGTGGTCTTGCAGAACGCCACCAAACCCAATGCTTCGAGCCGAGCTTTGATTTCCTTGGCGGCGGTGATGACGGCCGTGAATGCCACATCGGGCCCGGGGTCGAGATCGAACACTAGACGCCCGGGTGTGTCCGGTTTGCCTGGCTGACAATTCCAAGGATGCAGCTCGATGCCGGCGGACTGCGCGATGGCGGCGAGCGCTTCGACGCGATCGATCTGCAAGTAAGGTTTGTGATCGCCAGGCACCTGCACCAAGGTGAGCAAGCTCGACGTGCCTTGCATCGCATGGCGCTGGAAGAACTGCTCATGCTCGATGCCGTCGGGCGCGCGAATCACCGAGCAGGGCCGGCCTTTGATGTGCGGCAAAAGCCACTCGCCCATGCTTTCGTAATAGCGCGCCAACTCGATCTTGGTCACTGCATGGCCAGCGCCGTCATCGGGCCACAGAACTTTGTCGGCGCTCGAGATGGGCACGCCCATGACGATGTTGCTGTGGGAGCCGCGATCCCGGCGTTGTACTGTACCTCCGCCCGATTGGCCTTTCGGGATGGGGCCTGCAGAGTCACCGGCGTCGCGTGAACGTTTCCGAGTTGCCACAGCACACCTCTAGGGTGAAAAATCTCCCGGCATGGCGGGCGATGCTTCGCATGACGCCCTGAAGAACGTCGAGACACTGGACCACGTTCCTTGCTAGAGAACTTTCATGAACATCTGCAAAATCACCGCCGCAGCGGCTCTGGCTCTGGTTACGCTGAGCGCTGCCGGCGCCAATGCCGAGCGGCTCAACGTCAAGCTGGGCTTGTGGGAAATGACCTCCATCATCCGCTTCAGCGGCGTGCCGCCGCTGCCCAAGGACGTGCTGGATAAAATGACGCCGCAGCAGCGCGCCAAGATGCTGGCCGATCTGAAGGCGGCGGCCGCGGAAGAGCCGGAACCGGAAGTGAGCAGCGAATGCATCACTCAGGAAGATCTGGACAAGCCGTTCCATTCCTCCAATGCCGAAGACTGCACCCAGACCATCGTGCGCACCACGCGCACCAGTCAGGAAATTCGCATGGTGTGCTCCGGCAAGACCAAGGGCTCGGGCTTGTTCAAAGTGACCACGCCGACGCCGGAAACCATGAACGGCCTGCTCGACCTGAAGGCCGGCGACGGCCCCGATGCGTTCACCATCAAAGGCACCATCAAGGGGCGTTGGCTGGGGGCGGACTGCGGCGATGAAGACGACAGCGACGACGTCGACGACGACGAAGAGACGCCCCAACAATAAGCGCTGCAATAACGGCGTCGATGGGCAGGGGCCGCTAGTTTTCGCGGCCACATCCCGTATGCTTGGCTCCAGCAATGACGCTTGAATAGCGCTCGATCAGCGCGTCGGGGAGCCAGCATGACTTTGCTCAATCATCAGTTCCGTCTAGCAGCCCGGCCGGTGGGCGCGGTCAAACGTACCGACTTCAATTTTGTCGAAGAACCGGCGCGCGCTCCGGGCGACAACCAAGTGTTGGTGAAGACGTTATATCTATCGCTCGATCCGGCGATGCGCGGCTGGATGAACGAGGGCAAGTCATACATTCCGCCAGTGCAGCTCGGCGAAGTGATGCGCGCCGGCGGTGTCGGCAAAGTCGTCGAATCCAAGCATCCCAATTTCAAAGCGGGCGATTTCGTGCAGGGCACGTTGGGCGTGCAGGCGTACGCCACGCTCGATGGCAAAGGGCTCAATAAAGTCGATCCGTCGCTGGCGCCGTTGCCCGTGTACTTGGGCACGCTCGGCATGCCGGGCATGACGGCGTATTTCGGTTTGCTGGATATCGGCAAGCCGCAACCGGGGCAAACGGTGGTGATTTCCGGCGCGGCTGGTGCAGTCGGTACGGTTGTCGGACAGATCGCCAAGCTCAAAGGCTGTCGTGTCGTCGGTCTCGCCGGCGGCAAACAGAAGTGCGATTACCTGACCCAAACGCTCGGCTTCGATGCCGCCATCGATTACAAATCCGAAGACGTCAAAAAAGTGCTGCGCCAGCATTGCCCCAATGGCGTGGATGTTTATTTCGACAATGTCGGCGGCGAGATTCTGGACATCGTGCTGACCCAGCTGGCCCGTGGCGCGCGCATCATCATCTGCGGCGCGATCTCACAGTACAACAGCACCACCGGTGTGAAAGGGCCGTCCAACTATTTGTCGTTGCTGGTCAATCGCGCCAGCATGACCGGCATGGTGGTGTTCGATTACGCCGACCGTTATGCCGACGCCGGGCGCGAGATGGGCGGCTGGTACAAGAGCGGGCAGCTCAAGTCGCGCGAAGACATCGTCGACGGCTTGGAAACATTCCCCGAGACGTTGTTGAAGCTGTTCAGCGGTGAGAATTTCGGCAAGCTGGTGCTGAAGGTCGCCGACGGCTGAGTTACACGCCGGCGCGTGCGAAGAGTACTGCGGATACTCCTTGCGCGGCCTTATTCGTGTCCGTGTTCCGATACGAATGCGGCACGTTGCCTGGGAATGCCAACACATCGCCGGCGGTGAGATCGAACCGATCGCCGGCGACAAAGATGGTCACGTTGCCGGACAGGCACGTAAAAAACTCTCGTGTTCCCGGCAAGTGCGGTGAACCGCGCATCGATGCGCCGGGCGCGAAGTCCATCACGTTGAGCACTTCATCCGGCACGCGCTCCGGAATCAGCGAACGAATGGTAATACCGCGGCCGGCACTTTGCGTGGCCAGCTCGTCACGTGCCCACTTGCGCACTTTAGCCCGCGGCGAGGCGAGTAGTTCATCCAGTGGCACGTCCAAAGCATTCGCCACTTTCACCAGCACGGTGAGTGAGGGATTGCCGTTGCTGGATTCCAGATTGGCAATGGTCGAACGCGGCACGTCGGCGCTCTTGGCCAACGCGCCTTGAGTGAGATTGCGCACCTGACGAAACGCAACCAGGTTGCGAGCCAGGTGTTCGGCGACTAATTCCGGTTTATCCATGACGATGCCGCAATTGTAGCGTTGAATGTTGCTGGCGCCGCTGTTTGTCCAGGCCGGCGACTCTTTGCCAATATATTGGACACTGCGCTTGGTTGCGCGCGGCGGGTCCCTAAGATGCTGTCATCGAAGGAGACCCTATGCAAACTCAACGACCCTCCGAAACTGCGCGTCATTTGCATGGCGTGCGAATCGCAATCACCGGCGGCACGTCCGGGCTCGGCTTGGCCCTGGTCAGAGAGCTCACGCAACGCGGTGCTCAAGTTGCTCTGATCGCTCGCACGTCATCGCGTGTGTCAGCGGTGGCGGCGGAACAATCCGCATACGGCATCGTCGCCGACGTTGCCAACAAACACGACATTCATCGTATCGCTCTGCAAGTCACCGGTCGGCTCGGCGGGCTCGATGTGCTGATCAACAATGCGTCCGATCTCGGCCCGGTGCCGCTCGCGTTGTTGGGTGACACTCAATGCGAGGACTTCGAACGCGCGTTGACGACCAATGTGCTCGGCCCGTTTCGACTGACCAAAGCATTGCTGGGCTCGCTCGCAGCGTCCGCGAGGGAAGGCAAAGGCTCGCTGGTGCTCAATATCTCCAGTGACGCGGCAGTGAGCGCCTATCCGCAGTGGGGTGCTTACAGCGCCAGCAAGGCGGCGCTTGCTCACATGACCCGCATTTGGAATGAAGAGCTGTCGGCGCAAGGAGTGCGTTTCGTCGCGCTCGATCCAGGCGACATGGACACCCCCATGCACGCTGCGGCACTACCCGACGCCGATCCGGCGACGCTCAAACCACCGGCGCAAGCGGCGCACGAATTGGCGGACACCATTTGTGATTTATTGCCGGCGCGTCCGGCGCTGAGGCATGCGTCATGATCCCGGCCGACCGCCCGGTGCAACGCCCATCCACGGCGCGTTTGTTATATATCGACCAGAACGGTGACATCCGCCAGGCGCCGCGCTCGCAGTTGCATGAGCTGTTGCGTCCCGGCGATCTGGTAATCGCCAATGACGCCGCAACGTTGCCGGCGAGTTTGCATGGCGTGCATGTTTGCACCGGTCATGGCATCGAAGTACGGCTCGCAGGCAAGCCGTCGCTTGCACCTCGCGATGCTCAGCGGTTCATCGCTGTTGTGTTCGGTGCAGGCGACTATCACACGCGAACCGAAGATCGCCCGCTGCCGCCAGCGTTCCAAATCAACGACGAACTGACGCTGGGTTCATTGACAGCGCGTGTCGAGCGAGTGCTCGATCATCCGCGCTTGATCTCTCTGCGTTTTGAATCGTCACCGGATGCACTCTGGCGAGGACTGGCCACGCACGGCCGGCCGATTCAATACGCGCACATGAGCGAGCCATTGGCGCTTTGGGATGTGTGGACAGCGATTGCCGGTGTGCCAGTCGCGTATGAGGCGCCGTCTGCTGGCTTCGCTCTGGATTGGCAGATGCTGGCGGCTTTCGAAGCGCGCGGCATCGAATTCGCCACGCTCACCCATGCAGCTGGAATTTCTTCCACGGGCGATCCGGCGCTGGATGCGTTGCTGCCGTTGGATGAGCCGTATCGCATCCCGGTCGCGACGGAGCAGGCGATTGCCGCCGCGCTGTGTGAAGAGCGTCGGATCGTCGCCATCGGCACGACCGTCGTGCGCGCGCTCGAGCACAGCGCAGCCACATTTGGCTCGGTGGCGGCTGGCGAAAGCGTCGCCAACCTCCGCATCGGGGCCCAAACGCGCTTACGAGTGGTCGACGCCATTCTGTCCGGGACTCACGAGCCGGGCACGAGCCACTACCAACTTCTGCAGTCGTTCGCCGACAAGGCTGCGCTGAGCCGCGCAGATGACGCCATGAGCAGCGCCGGCTATCGGACCCACGAATTCGGCGATTCCGTGTTGATTGAACGTGATAGACGCAGCTACTGCGGCGAGGCCCGAAGCAAGATCAGGGCCGAAGTTTTTCCGGAAATGCAAGGACTGGTCGAGCGGCGCACGCCACGTATACTCCGCGGTTTTGCGCTGGCGCCCACCCATGTGGTTCAAGAATCTAATCGTCTATCGCCTGCCCGACGACTGGTCTGTCTCCGCGACTGAGCTGGAAGACAAACTCGCCGCGCGCCAGCTCATGCCCTGCGGCAGCTTCGACATGCAAAGCAAGGGCTGGGTGTTCTCCAGTGACCTGGAGCGCTATGTGCACACCGTCAACGGTCAGCACCTGATTGCGCTGGGCGTGGACCAGAAATTATTGCCCGGTTCCATCATCCGCCAGGTCGCCACCGAGCGCGCCAAGGAGATGGCCAAGGAGCAGGGCTACCCCGTCGGCCGCCGCCAGATGCGCGAACTCAAGATGCGCGTTACCGAAGAGCTCCGTGGCCGCGCGTTGACTCGCAAGCGCATCACCCACGCTTGGATCGACCCCGTGAACGGTTGGCTGGTCGTCAATGCGTCCAGCGAAGGCAAGGCCGAGGAATTGGTCGAGACCTTGCGCGACGCGCTGGGCAGCCTGCAGGTGACTCTGCTCGAAACCGAACGCTCCACGTCCTCGGCGCTCACTGCCTGGCTGATGCTTGGCGACGCCCCGAGCACCTTCACCATCGACGACGACTGCGAACTGCAGGCCGCCGATCAGAGCAAGCCGGTGATTCGGTATGTGCGCCATCCGTTGGACGGCAAAGAAATTCGCGCGCAGATTTCCGGCGGCATGTTTGCCACCCGGCTCGGCCTCACGTGGCGGGATCGAGTGTCGTTCGTGCTGAACGAGAAGCTGCACGTGAAGAAGGTGGAGTTCCTGTTGATCGACAAGGACACACCGGCCGACGGTGAGAACACCAACCCGGGCGAGCAGTTCGACATCGATTTCACGCTGATGACGGGTGACCTCGCGCAACTGTTGCGAGACCTGGCCTCGGCCCTGGGCGCGCCGGAAGAGAAACAAGCGGCCGCCGCATAACGCCGCCGCAGTTTATTTTTTTAGCAGCGGCGCACGCCGGCACGGCGTTGCGCGAGCCCTCCTGATTCCGGGCAAGAGAAAATAAAAAAACAACTTCTGGTGAGGCGGCCGCTATAGCGGCCGACGACATCAGGGCGTCAGCGGTTGCCCGGCCCAACGAAGAATGGCACGAGAGACGTCCTGCTCTCTCTTCAGCTGAACCATCAGCTTCAGCATCTGCTCCGCAAACTTATCCTTCTCCACCTGCGCCGCCACCACCGCGCCGGCGGCTTGATTCTGGTGTCGCAACGTTTGCACCTGTTTGGTCAACTGCAACGCCCCGGCTGAATTAGGCGCAGCGAGCCGCTGAGCAATGCCCAACCCCATGCCTTCCGCCAAAGTCGTATCGCTCTTCTGCAGCGCCTGCGAAATCTGCTGACAGCGCACTCGGGTGGCCGGTTCGCGAATGTGCTGTTCATCGCACGCCACGCCCACTGACTTGAACTCGGGAATGGTCAGCGACGACAACCACCCGATGGTGGCATTCATGGCATTGGCGACCGGCGCCGGAATCGCTTGAGCCCCCGAACCCGAAGTACCGACCGGCGTGCGGCTCAAAGGTGGCGTGAGCTTCGCGACCAGCGTGGTCCAATAAACATTGAAGTAGCCCGCCTTGGTCATCACTTCCAGAATCTGTTCCTCGGAGCGCGGGTCGCCTCGGAGCTGGGCTCGAGTCAGCGGGCCGGTCCACACGGCGCCATTGCTGGGATCGAGTTTGCGCAGCCGGGCCTCGATGGACTCGGGCTCGCAGCCCGGCACTTCCAGGCACAGTTGTAAATGTAACCACAGCAGTTCCGGTCGGTCCGGAGCGGCCTTGGTGGCTTTCTGAATCTGCGACAAGGCCTGCGAGCTGTTGGCGTTGGGATTGGTGCCCCAGATCGCCAAGGCGGTGCCGGCCAATAAGTCGGCATCGTTGCCCTCGGCCGCAGTGGGCGGGGCTGAAGCCTGTTTGGAGGGCGTGCCGCCGCAGCCGGCCAGCAACACCACTAGTAGGGCCCAACCATTCCGTGACAAGCGTTTCATGGCCGCGGATCTTAGCAATGCTGGCCGGCTCCTGGGCCAGCTCTGGGCGTCGCATTCGGGCAACGAGGCCAGCGGCCCACCGGCACCGATCCGCCATTCACCGGTAGTTGCTGGCAACCCAGCTCGGCAGTCCTTACTTTCGGCGGTACATGGTCATCAGTCCGTCATCGCCATTTGCGTGTACTCGCCTGCGGGCCGTCCGCCCTGGCGGCGACGGTTGGAGTTGTTCGATGAAAGATGAATCCGCACAGCACCGGCCGCGCCGCTCCCGGCTGGTGATGGGCATTCTGCTGTTGCTGGTGGGCGGGCTGCTGTTGGCGGTCAACCTCGGCTATGGCCTGCCCGTGGGCTGGTGGCAATATTTGCCGTGGTTGCTGATTGCGTTCGGTGCGTGGGGCCTGGCGCTGCCGACCCGCCATTTGGACCGCGTCGGCGGGGTGTGGATGCTGGCCACCGGCCTGTATTTTCTGATCGGTATTTTCAATTGGTGGGGCTTGGGCTGGGGCGGCGCGTGGCCCATCTTCGTGATCGCGGCCGGCTTGGGTTTCATCCTGCATCGTCATGACGAGCCGGCGCCGCCGAGCCCTTCGGACAAGGGTCTGTCATGAATCTGGGCCTGCCCCCGGACGACGATCGGCGCCACGAATGGCCATTGCACCATCGTTCCGAGCGTGGCCAGCACGACGTGTTTTCGACGCGGCTGATCGTCGGTGTGCTCATCATCCTGCTCGGCGGCACGCTGCTCGCCGACAATCTCGGTTGGTTCGAAGCGCGACATGTATTGCGCAGTCTGTGGCCGCTAGCACTCGTGGCAGTGGGCGTAGCGATGATTCGTCATCCGCAACACAAGCGCAGTCGCGCCTGGGGTTGGGTGTTGATCACCGTGGGCTTCTGGATCTTCGCCGACAAGATCGGTTGGATTCATGTCAGCCTCGGCCAGTTGTTGTTGCCGGGCATCCTGTTGTTCGTGGGCGGTGTGCTGGTATTTCGTTCGTTGAGCGGACCGCCGCGTGGCGAGAAGCCTGATACGACTACTGGCACCAGCGGCTTGCAGAGTTCTGGCTCGACGCAAAGCCCAGGTGCGGCACCCAACTCAGGCTCGACCAACAACTTCGCCGGCGCTACGGCGGGCGATCAGTCCGAATACGTGCGCTCCTTCGCAATGCTTTCCGGTCACGAGCTGCGCCCTGTTTCCAGACCGTTCCGCGGCGCCGATCTCAACGCCGTGATGGGCGGCATCAAATTAGATCTCACCAGCGCACGCATGGTCGGCGACACCGCGGTGATCGAAGTATTCGCCTTCTGGGGCGGCGTAGAAATCTACGTGCCACCGGATTGGACCGTGACCAGCGAGGTCACGACCTTGATGGCCGGCTTCATCGATAAACGGCGCCCCACCAGCGTCGTGCCGACCAAACATCTGATCGTCAAAGGCATGATCGTGATGGCCGGCGTCGAGATCAAAAATTAATGCACCCGATTTTCAAAAACCGCGGCCGCCTGCTGCTGTATCTGGGCGTGTGGGTGGTGTTCGGGCTGCTGCTCACCGTCGTGTTCGTGTTCGGCGGCAACGCGCCCTTGGCCTGGTCGCTGGAATTTGCAGTGCCGGTAGCTATCGCGCTCGGTCTGCAATCGTTGTCGTTCTGGTACGTGGTGCAGGCCATGCCGGCGGACGATACGCCGGTGACGCGCATGGCCATCATCTGGACGATTGCAGGTCTGGTGTCGCTGGTCGTGTGGATCGCCATCGCGTACGCGTGGGCCATGTGGCTGGTGCCTGAAGGCGAGGTGTATCCTGAATCCGCAGCGGGCTTACTGCCGTTGCTGATTTTCGCCGGGGCCATCGGTATGTCGCTCGCGGTGCTGGGCCATTATCTCGCCGGCGCGTTTCAACGCTCACGCAATGCCGAGCGTCGCGCGCTCGAGTTGCAAGTGCTGGCGCGTGAGGCCGAGCTGAAATCGCTGCGTGCACAGCTCGATCCGCATTTCCTATTCAACAGCTTGAACTCGGTCGCCGCGCTGATTGGCAACGACACGCAGGCCGCGCGTCAGATGTGTTTTCTAATGGCGCAGTTCTTTCGCAAGAGTTTGACTCTGGCTCGGCAACAGGCCATTCCATTGGCCGAAGAAGTGTCGTTGGCCGAAACTTTTCTGGCCATCGAGAAGGTGCGCTTCGGCGATCGATTGCGCGCCAGTTTCGACATCGCCGATGACGTGAAAGATGTGGCCGTGCCGCCGCTGATGTTGCAACCTCTGGTGGAGAATGCGGTCCATCACGGCGTTGCGCATTTGCTGGAAGGCGGCGAAGTGTGTGTCCAGGCGCGGCGTCGCGAAGGTTTTCTCGAGTTGGTGGTCGCCAATCCTTGCGATCCGGATCGACCGCCTTCGCGTAGCACCGGTGTCGGCCTGGTAAACGTGCGCTCGCGCGTGGAAACATTGTGCGGCCACCGTGCCAGTGTCGATGTCGATGCCGGCGAGACTGCGTTTCGAGTGTCGATCCTGCTGCCTGCGGTTACCAATCAGACGGCAACGACTTAAAGGAAGCTCCAGTGCGTGTGTTGATCGTCGACGATGAAACCCTGGCCCGCTCCATTCTGGCCGAACACCTGGCCACGCTGCCCGAGATAGAAATCGTCGGCCAGGCGGCCAATGGTTTCGAAGCGGTGAAGCTGGCTGAAGAGGTCAATCCCGATCTGATGTTTCTGGACATCCAGATGCCCAAGCTGTCCGGCTTCGAAGTGCTGGAGCTGCTGGGCGAACGCGCGCCTGCTGTGATTTTTACCACCGCCTTCGACGAGTTCGCGTTGCGCGCTTTCGAAGTACACGCCGTGGATTATTTGCTGAAGCCAGTGGAGCCGCCGCGATTGGCTGCGGCTGTAGAGCGAGCGGCCGCACGAGTTCGGAACAAAACGCCGGCACCGTCGCCGGAAGAATTGTCGGCCTCTGCCCGACCGCCCGGACGCACGCTGGAGCGCATCCTGATTCGTCATGAAGGCCGCGTGCATGTCTTACCACTGGATCGCATCGACTTCATCGAGGCGCAGGACGATTACCTGTCGTTCGCTGCCGGCGGCAAGCGGCTGCGCAAGCAGCAAACCATGAGCGATTTGGAAACTCAGCTGGATCCCACGCGTTTCGTGCGTATCCACCGCTCGTTCATCCTGAACGTGGAACGCCTGGCGCGCATCGACCTGTACGGCAAGGACAGCTGGCTGGCCATCCTCGCGGATGGCACCAAGCTGCCCATGTCGCGCACGGGACACACCAAGTTGAAGGAGTTGATCGGATGAGTACCGGAGGAAGCACTGCCATGACCGAGACACATTCCACCCGCAACGAGCCACCGCGTTCAGAAGAATTTCAGTTCAGCGGCGATACTCTGTTGAGCAAGATCAAGGAGATCATCCGTGCCGGCAACGTGCGGCGCGTGATCATCAAGAACGAGGAGGGTCGAGTATTGATCGACATTCCGTTGACGTTGGGCGTCGTGGGCACCTTGCTCGCGCCGCAGCTCGCCGCCATCGGCGCGATTGCCGCGCTGGTGCTGAAGGGTTCCATCGTCATCGAGAAGGAAGTCGAGACGCCGTCGACCGTGACACCGTCGATGTGATGCTGAGGCGCATCGGCATCGTGACTCTGGTCGCTGTGCTGCTTGCGCCGCTGCAGTTCGCGTGCGCCTCGAGCGACGCTGCGCTCGATAGCTATTTGCAACACATTGCCGCCAGCCTGCCCGAGAAGGTGGCGGCGACGCTGAAAGAAATTGACGGCACGCCGCGCAGGTTGCTGGCGGCGCGAGCGTATCTACGCGCGGGCGATGAGCTGCGCAGCCGTTGGAGCTGGTCGACGGACGACATCCAGGCGCATGCGCGTTCGCCGGAGTATCGAGCCTTGCTCGAGGAGACGGAGCGAGTGAGAGCGCGCTTCGAAGCCCAGAATCCGGGATATACCTTGTACGCCAATACCGAAGCGCGCAGCCTGGAGTTGCAAGTCACTCGCTTCAACTCCAACAAGTCCGTGGCAAAAGTGGCGGCGTCATTGCACCAGCAAGCCTTGGCCGAAATTGGCAAGCCGGGCTACGGCTCGCCCGAGCGGGCCGCTTCAGTGCAGCGCTTCAAACAATTCCTGACGGAGTGGCGTCCGCCGACGGCCGCGCCGCTCGCCGCGCCGGGGATTTCTCGACACGGCCAACTGCGAGCCATCGACTTTCAGATCATGAAGGGCAAGGCCATCGTGGCACCCACTGAAACGGCCACGGTCAAACGCAATTGGGATACGCCCGGTTGGACAAAAAAATTGCAGACGGCGATGGCTGGCAGTAACTTTCGCGGGCCGCTGGAATCGCCCTACGAGCCGTGGCATTACGAATACGATCCTTGAGGCTGTTATGAAAACCGTTGTGTGGTCTTCTGGTTTGGCGCTGGGTGTGGCGATGTTGGCAGGTTGCTCGGCCACTGCGCCGTCGCGTGTGCGCGTCGATATGGCTGAAAGCGGTTTGCCGAATTGCCAGAGCTTCGAATGGTTGCCGACGCCTCAGCAGCCGGCTTCGTTCACCGAGCAGCGGGTGAAGAGCGAAGTGATGACCAAGCTCAAGGCCAAGGGCTACAGCGAAGTGACAGAGAAGGGCGACTGCCGCGTCACCTATGTGCTCGACATGCACGAGGTCGCCAAGAACAAGCCTAGAGTGGGTGTGGGCGCAGGCGGCGGCTCTGGCGGCATCGGCGGCGGTATTGGTATCAGCCTGCCCATCGGCAAGCGTGCCGAGCAGTCCGGCACATTCACCATCGACGTGGTCGACACTGCGAAGAACGCGCAAGTGTGGAGCGGCTCCGTCGACGCCTCATTCCTCAAAGCAGAGTTGAATGAGGATGAGGCGCGCGAAGTGGTGGCGACGGTCCTGGAGAAGTATCCGGATAAGGCGGCGAAGTAACTACCGTTTGTACTTCTCCTTGATACGCATGGCCGAGTTGGTCATGCGGCCGAAGTGGCGATCGCGGGCGCGGCGCTCGCGATTCGACATTCCCGCCAACGCCGCTTCGCGTTGTAACTTTTGGTAACTGGCGAGTCGGCGTGAGTCGAGTTCCCCAGCCTCGATGGCCGCGATGACAGCACAACCTGTTTCGGCCTCGTGTCGGCAATCTCGAAAGTGACATTGCGCGGCGAGCGCTTCGATATTGTCGAACACGGTTCGCAGCCCGGCATCGACCGCGCCGATCTTCAGCTCTCGCATGCCCGGTGTGTCGATGACCCACGTGCCGTCGTCGAGCGCAAACATTTCTCTCGACGTGGTGGTGTGACGACCTTTGCTGTCGTCTTGGCGGATGCCGCTGGTGTCCTGAGCCGACTTACCTATCAGCGTGTTCACCAGCGTCGATTTGCCCACGCCGGACGAACCGACGAAGGCGACTGTTTGGCCGGGTTGTAGCCACTGACTGAGTTTCTCGGCCGTCGACTCTTCGATAGCGTTCACGGCTACGACAGCCGCGCTCGTCCCCAATGCGTTGGCTTGCTCGATGTACGGCTCCGGACTGTCGCAAAGGTCGGCTTTGGTGATGACGATCACGGGCTCGACCTGCGCTTCGAATGCCACCGCCAGATAGCGTTCCAGACGAGATGGATTGAAGTCGTCGTTACAGGAGGTAACTACGAACAACGTATCCAGATTCGCTGCAATGGTTTGCACGCGATGGTCGGTGCCCGCGGCCTGACGTTTGATGACGGAATAGGGCGCGATCGCGCGTTGCACGCGAGGCGCATCGTTCTCGATCAACACCCAGTCGCCGACGGTAATCGGCAGCTCCAGCGTTTCTAGCAGTCGTGGTGCCAAGGTGACGGTGGTCGTTCCCTGCTCGGAAATGACGACCAGCCCATTACGATGCACGCCGGTGACGCGTGCGGGATGAGCGGTTTCGAGATCTTGTAACGTGAGTTGTTGGGAATGAAACGGGCGCCAACCCAGGCGCGCCAGGGAAAAAGCGGAAGATGACATGCGTGAACCCCAAAAAATGAACGCGACACGACATCCGCTCCTCGTGTGAGGAACGGGCGTTACGACGCTGGGGTGAACGCAGGGCCCGCCGCGTGGCGGGCATGACTGAAGTTAGCGGCGAGCGCTGACTGCAGTGGCTGGCATCAACCCGACGGAGATCGCGGTTCGCACAGTCATAGTTCTCTTGACCTCTCCTGGGTTGGGGAATGAAGGGAGCAAAGCGTACTCGCGCGCCGCCGGGCCGGCAAGTGCCCCTTAGGAGCTGGCCCAGGCCGGCGGTGGCGCTTTGAATGTCACAGGCTGGCGGCTCACCGGATGTTTGAATGTAATCTTGGCCGCGTGCAGGCACAGCGGTGGCGCATCGATGCTGAGCGTTTGCACGTCGCCCACTTCGCTGCCAACGAGATAGGCCGGATCGCCGCATACCGGCCAGCCCAGATGCGCGATATGGATTCGAATCTGATTGGTGCGGCCGGTGCGGGGGCGTGCTTCGAGCAACGCTGTGCCGTCGGCGAATCGTTGCAGCACTTTGAAGTCAGTGTGCGACGGCAAGCCTGCGACTGGATCGACGCTGCGTGAGCCGAGCTTGCCTGGCTCGCTGCTGATCGGTGCCGTGCAAGTGAACTCGTCGGCGTCGGGATGACCGTTGACGCGCACGAGGTAAACCTTTTCAACCTGCGTCTGCGCGAACTGATCCTGCACGCGGCCCGCGAAGTGGCGAGTGCGTGTGAAGACCTGCACGCCGGTGGTGTTCGCATCGAGGCGATGCGCCGGTCGCAGTTTCTGGGGCGCGTACACGTCGAACAACAACCATTGCAGCGTGTTGCGATAAAAACGTCCGCCCGAGTGGATGGGCAGCGGCGCCGGCTTGTTCACGACGACGAGTGCTTCATCTTCGTAAAGGATGCGCACATCCATGTTCACAGCCGGCTCGATCACGGCTGGCAAACGATGCAAATAACGTTCGCCAAACTTCACTCGATGCGTGGCGGCGACCGGCTGGTGGTCTGCAGTCAGGATCAAACCGTCCGCGCACTTCTGTACCCAGACTTCAACGGGAATGTATCGAACCACGCGGTACAGCACTTCGACGATGGTCTCGCCATCGCAATCCGCTGGCACATTCACCGGTCTGAAATGATCGTACGGCTGACTGCCCGGCAGCGGCTTCACCAATCGCTGGATGACTTCGTGCCGCTGAGCGATGTTGGCTGCCATCTGCTCGGCCGGTGTCTTGAAGCAGTACGGACACGACTTGCCCCACACATAATGCGGATGGGCTTGCTCTGCTTCCGTCAGCGGCGATTGGCATTCAAAGCATTGCGTCGACTGCGTCTCGCCGAGCCGCGGGTCGAGTCCCACGCGTTGATCGAACACGAAACATTCGCCGTCGTAGTGCTCGCCGCCGACGTCCTCGAAATATTTCAGGATGCCACCGTCGAGCTGCAGAATATTCTTGAAGCCTGCCTGCTCCATGAACGGCCCGGCTTTCTCGCAGCGGATGCCGCCAGTGCAGAACATCACTACCGTTTGTTCCTTCAACTGTTCCGGCAGTTTCGCCACCGCTTCAGGAAAGTTACGGAAATGATCGATGCCAATCGGTAGCGCGTTCTTGAACGTGCCGAGCTTGATCTCGTAGTCGTTACGCGTATCCAGCAGCGTGATTGGTTTGCCTTCGTCCAGCCACTGCTTCAACTGCGCCGCCGCCAGCTTCGGCGACGTGCGCCTCGCCGGATCGATCCCCGGCACGCCGAACGCAATGATCTCTTTCTTGATCCGCACCAACATGCGGCGGAACGGCTGATGATCGGTATGACTGAACTTCGGCTGCAAATCCGCGAGCCCCTGCCAACTGCGCAGTTCGGCCAGCAGCTGTTCGATCGGCTGTTCGCCGCCGGCCACGAACAGATTGATGCCTTCCGGGCTGAGCAAAATGCTGCCTTTCAGCTCTTCTTTGGCACACAACTGCTGCAAGCGAGCCCGCAACCCCCTGAGGTTGTCGAGCGGCAGGAACTTGTACGCGGCGATGTTGACGACGGGATTCATAGAGGCGGCGGATCTTATAGAAGCCGGGCGGGGCGAGTAAACCGCGGCGGCGCTCCAGCCTGGCTGTCAGCGGAAATCAGTGCTTTAGCCGTGCTCTTGACAGCTGTGGGTACACTGACTGCCTCAAGCTCGAGGTACTGGCGATGACTACAGCGACTGATGTTTTCAAAGATCCCGACGCGGTGGCGAAGTACGCCGAGGGGCCGCCCAGGCTGGTGCCGGGGTTCGCCGATCTGCAGCGGATGGCGATGTTACTGCTTGCTGAAAAGGCACCGACGGATGCCAGGGTGTTGGTGGTGGGCGCGGGCGGTGGGTTGGAATTGAAGGTGTTTGCGCAGAATCAGCTGGGCTGGCGATTCGATGGTGTGGATCCAGCCGCTGAGATGCTGAAGTTGGCGGAGAGTACGTTAGGGTCGCTTAGCCAGCGTGTGCAGCTTCATCAGGGCTACATCGATGTCGCGCCGGAAGGGCCGTTCGATGCGGCGGCTTGTTTGTTGACGCTGCACTTCGTGAAGCCGGAGGAACGACTGCGAACCCTCAAGCAGATTCATCGCCGTCTGAAGCCGGGGGCGCCGCTGGTGGTGGCGCATCTGAGCTTTCCTCAAAGTGAGCCAGAAAGATCGACTTGGCTGTCGCGATACGTCAGCTTTGCGGTGTCGTCGGGTGTTGAGCGCGAGAAAGTAGAGAACGCGAGAGCGGCGATTAGCGCGCAGCTACCGATCCTGTCGCCGGAGCAGGACGAGGCGATGCTGCGCGAGGGAGGATTCACGGACGTGAGTTTGTTCTACGCGGGCTTCACGTTTCGTGGTTGGGTTGCATACGCCGCTGACAAATAGTCAGCAAGCTCAAACGCGAGGATCGGGTGCGGTCTGATCGGCGCGGCCTTCTTGAAGAATCATGCGAGTGCTGCTGGTCGCCGCGCGGCGAAACTCGGAGAGGCGTTGATACTCGGGATCGTTGTACCAAGCTTCAGCGGAAGCGCGGTCGGGGAATTCGATGATGACCATCCGTTCATTGAAGGGTGCGCCTTCCGACGTGGTCACTGGGTCGCCGCGAGTCAGAAAGCGGCCACCGTATTTCGAGAGCGTATTGGGCGTGTGATCCGAGTACTTTCGGAAAGTCTCCGGATCCCGAATCGTCATCGTGCAAACCATGTAGGCGGCCATCGCAGTGTCCTCGTCGCGCATCGAAGCGAGAGTGTACTGCCGCCAACGCCGGAGTTTTTACTGAATCGTCACTTGGAACGTCACCGTTCCGGTCGCGCCGGGCAGCAAGCTGCCGGCCAGCGTCCATTCGATAGCGCCTGCGGTGCTGACGGTGGGGACTTTGGTGAGCGTGCAGCCAGTCAGGCCGGTAGCGAGCGTGCCGCACGCGGCGGAAGTGAACACCGTGTAGTCAGGTGTCGTGTCGTAGATCTTGATCGTAGTCAGCGGGCCGAGGCTACGGTTGGTGTAGGTGATGGTGTAGATCAGGATTTGGCCCGGCAGCGCGGTGGCGCGATCGACGGCCTTGGTCAATAGGAAGCCTGCTTCGCCGGCATCGCCGACGACGGTGAGATCGTTGCGAGCCAGCGCATCGGACAGCGCGCTGTTGGCGAGTGCGAAGGTGGCGCTGAGCGTCAACGGATACTGCTCGTTGTACGCGGCAGTCTCCGAAGCAAACACACGCGCCAGAATACAAACATTCTGTGCCGCGACCACTGCGATGCCGCCGGTGATTCGAGCATCGGCGCCATTGATCGCTCCATCGCAGTTCAAGTCCTGGAATAGCGTGTAACTCCAGCCGGCGGTCGCAGGCGCGCTGCCAGTGAAAGTGATGACGCCGGTCGTGCCAGCAACGAAGCGATGCGGATAGAACGCGACATTGCCGGGCAGAACGCTCTGCCGGCCGTCGGTGTCGAACCGGTTGGCCGGCACGTCGCCAAAGTTCACGTTGGCATACACAGTGCCGATGGCGTTGGTGAACGTAATCGTGTCGGTGGCTCGGTCGTAGGTGCCGCCGGTGTTGCCGACCGCTGCACCGGTGGAAATATACAAAGCGGTGTTGGTCTCGGTGAGCTTCAGGGACGTAGCGCCAGCTGCCGCCGGAATCCACAGCGTGTAGGCGCCGTCGTCCAGCGTGTTGGTCGAGTCGTAGATCGTATTGCCTGCGCTGTTGGTGATGCGCACCGGAACGCCCGGCAGCGCCGTCTCATTGACCTCGCGAACCACGTTGTTGGCGATGCTGCCAGAGCCGGTGCCGTCATCGCGGAACACGCGGCCAGTGAGCTTGCTGCCATTGAACAGGCCGAAGTTTTGATTCGGCTCGTCGCGCGTGGCAACCGACAGAGAACGAATCATGGTCGGCACTTCCGTCGGCATCCAGCCGGTCGGCATGGTCACGACCACGTCGGTGACGGTGTTGCTGTTATCGATGAGCACCGAGTAAGTGTCAGTCGAAACGTTGCTGAAACTGTACGCCCCCGTCGACGTGTTCACGGTTGCGACTTGTAGCGCACGAGTCGGATAAGACGTCTGAATGAGCTTGGCGTACAGCGTCTGCCCGGTGCCGCTTTCCGTGGAGTCCTTGAAGGAGTTGTGATTGGCATCGCTATAAACGTTACCGGTCACGCCGCACAGCGAATAAGTGCCGTAGGCCGTGACGACCGCTTCGCCGAGCTTGATGCCGAGCAGATTCAGCAGCGGATCGATCACCACACTGGTCAACGTGGTGAGGATCGGCGACAGCACACCACTGATGATGGGTTTCAACAGTCCGCTGACGGATAGATCCAGATTCAATATAGGTAACAAGTTCAGCGTCACCGTGACGCTGAGATTGCTGAGTAGCGTAGTAACCAGTCCCGCAGCGAAGCCCGCGCCGGTGTACGCAGTCTGTGTCTGCGAGTAGGGAGGGCTGAAGTTCATGTTCGTCGGTGACGGCAAGCCACCGCGTGCGTAAGCCTTGATGCCGATGGTGCCGGTGACGGACACGATGCCCAGCGCGGTCAAGCTCAGGGTGCCGAAAGGCGCCGGCGTGAAGCTCGCCTGGCTGAGAGTCGTTACGCGATTGAAGAACACGTTGTCCGAGATCGAGCCGATGTACAAATCGGCGACGCCCGGGCTGACCTGCGCACTGAACGTATTCGACAGGGCGTTGATCGTGCCGAGAGTGCCTTCGGCGCGAGCCACTTCGACGTAGACGGAAATTGCCGAGCCGAGCGTGACGCTGGAGTTGGCGACGCCCAGAATGCTGTCGAGAACGTTCAGCAGCGGTGCTTGTGCAGGCAGCGTCAGATTCAACTTCACGCGAATCGCGGCGCTATGGAACGCCGTGCCGGTCGGGCCACACACATAAGTCGGCGGCTCGACCACTTGCGCAGCCAGCGTAATGTTGTTCACGCCAGTGACACCGGCGACGCCGATCGTCACCGGGGTGTTGGTGGTGACGACGTTGCGATAGTTGTACAGCTGCACCGAACCCATCACCAGGTCCAACGCATTGATGCTGGTCTGGCCCGCTGCGCCGGTGATCTTGAGTAGGTCGCCAAGTTGAATGGTGTTGATGGGCACGCTCAACGGCACAGCGATGTTGGCGAGCGAAGCGGCCACCGTCGCGGCGTTACCGCCGACGGAGGCGCCGGCCGCTGCAGTCAGGACCTGCAATAGAGTGGCGTTAGCGGTCAGCGTCTGCGCTGGCGTGGACACACTCAGCGGAACCTGTAACAGATTCAGCATTTGTGCGACGTTGATGTTACCGCCGGCAATGTTTTGCCAATCCAGCAGATTGACGTTGACGCTCGAGCCGAGAAGATTGCCGAGCAGGGCGTTGAGCAACGGGCCTTGCGTGGTATCGATGGTCGCAAGCCGAGGTCCCGCCAGCACGCAGCCTTGGCTCGTGCAAGCCGCTTGTGCCGAGTTGCCGCTGAACAGCGGCGCTATCACCAGCAGCACCGCCAGCAACCAGCCACAGCTCATTTTGCAGCGGGTCGCCATCATTGCAGCCGCCCCAGCAACGATTCGTCGAACTTGAAGCGCAACCGCAGGTAAGCGCCACGACGCGTGTACTCGTCGGCCGCCAGATCGTCATCGCGGAAACCCATCACGTTGTAGCCGGCCGACAGCCACAGGTTGCTGGCCATCAAGTAGCCGACTTCGGCGCCGACGCCGCCCTGGCCGGACGAGAACGCTTCGCTCATCAGCGCACGAACATGCAGGCCGGCGTCGAAGCGCGTACCCAAGTCGCGAGTGACGCGGCCGCCGACCAAGTGCGCCTTGCTGGTGAAGCGACCGTCGATCGTGGTCTCCTTGGCAAACTTGGCAGAGTACTGAGCACGCACGACGGTGTGCGCGGCGTACTGATAATCCATGTGGGTGGAGAAGATGTGCACCAAGCGCTTCATGTCGAGCTCGACGCCTTCTTCGTTCTTGAGCTCGTAGCGCCACAGGCCGTTGACGCGGTTGGTGGCGCTGTCGCGGTAGGCGAAGCCGAACTGCAGACGCTCCTGAATGCGATCGTTCTGGCCTTGGTTGCGAGTCACGGCATAAGCGTTGCGGCCGAGGAAGGTCCACTCTTCCGACAGCTTGCTGGCCAGGCCGAACGTCGACAGCATGCCGTCGCCGTTGCTCGAGTCGCGAAGTTCCAGGCGCGCCGTGCCTTTCCACAGCGGGTTACGCGTGTATTCGAGAGCGCCAGTGACCGACGAAGTTTCGTTCTGAGAAGTGCCGTCGAGAGCATCGACGCGCTCAGCAGTCGTGTGGAGGCGCACGCCGCGCGTCAGCTGCCAACCGTTGCGCAAGCCGATCGCCGCCTGAGCTTCGCGACCGCTCATCACATCGGCGATGCGATACTCGCTGAACACATGATTGTCGGCGAGATAGTTGGTGTCGACGCCGAACACGGTGGTGTTACGTTCTTTGCTCGGATCCAGCTCGTACGGGCCGGTGAGCGAAGAAATGAACTCGTGGCGTGCATACAGGCGGCTGCGGCCGGCCAGACGATATTCGCCACCGGCAGCGGCCACCTTGTTGTCGGAAACTTCGATGTCCTGCTCGTACTCGCCGAACACCGTGGCGCGTTTGGAGAACGGCAGCGGCGTGGTCACCTTGGTGCGCACGCTGGTGGTCTCGGAAGTTTCGCCGGTCGCGGATTCATCGTTCACGCGACGCATGCCGAGCTCGGCTTTGACGTTGTGGCTGAAGCTCTGCTCGACGCCGAGCAGCGCACCGGTGCGGGTCGCGTCGTTGGTCACATCGGCGCTGTGCAGGAGTTCGCCCAGCACGCGGAAGCGCTCAGTGATGGAGTAGCTGGCCTTGCCGCCGGCTTCTTCGCGATTCGCAGAGAGATAAGACGACGGGTTGTCGAACGCCGCGTCGGTGTGGCCGGCGAAGGCACGAACCTGCAGGTCGGCGCCGTCGTGCGTGAACTCGACGCGTTCGCCACTGCCGCTCTCGGCATCGCCGGGACGCGTCTGCGCGTACTCGGCGACCAGCTGCGTATGCTCGCCCAGCGTGAGGATGGCGTTGCTGTTGTAGATGCGGCGCTGGTCTTCCGGGTTCTGGTCGTCGATCACCGCGGCACCCACTTCGATCACTTTGTTGAGCTTGATCTGCGCATCCACGCCGGTGATCCAGAATTCTTTGCCGCCCTGTTCCGCTTCATAAGTGATGCGGATGAAGATCGGGTTCAGATTCGCGTCCACCGACGGGATCGGTGCGCGGAACAGGATCCGGCCGCTCATCGCTTCGACTTCATAGTCGCTGAAGCGCTGCTGAGGCACGGAGCTGATGATCACGGCCGGCTGGTCGCGGTCGCGTGTGATGATTTCGATCTGTTCGCTGTTCTCCAGCGCATTGGTGTTGCTCAGGAAGAACGGGCCGGAGGTGCCGTTGGCCGGAATTTCCTGCACCACCTGCCGGGCATTGTCGTGGCTGGCGAACGCGTTGATCGCCACCGGGCCGCGCTGATAGCGCTCGTTCACGCCGGTGAGGCTGCGGTTGTAAGCGCCGAGCTTGCGCTCGAGGCTCAGGCTTTGGGTGGTGAAGTCGCCGGCAAGCAAATAGGAACGATCCTTGTCGATGCGCACGTACAGGCGCGAGGTGGACTGGGCGTCGTAACCTTTGACCGAGCTGTCGCCGTACACCGGGTAGAAACGATCCGGTTGGATGTCACGGAACAGCCGTTCGCGTGAATCCTTTTCCGAGTCATAGCCGAGCGTCAACAAGTAGTCGCCGCGAACTTTGCCTTTCAGGAACAAGGCAGCGCGGGCGCCGCCGGTCAGTTCGCCATCCCGGGCCGAGAACTGACGCAGCTCTTCTTCAAAACCGTCTTCACGGCGCGCCGCTGTCATCGCCTTCATGTCGAACTTGCTCAGATCCAGCGTGCCTTCGATCAAGCCCGCGCCGATCAGGGGGCGCAGCGCCGGCAAGAAGTTGAGTTGCGCTTCGTTGGTGAAGCGGCCGCTGGTGACGGCGATCTTGGCGGTGCCCGGGGCGATCGGCGAACGCAGGCGGAACTGGCCCTGGCCGCCTTCGATGAACACCTGGGTGCCCGGCTCGTTCGGATCCAGATCCTCGACTTCCCAAGTACCGAGCGTGGTTTCGAGCGTGACCGCCGTGCGAGCCGCGACGATGACATCGTGCTGGTCTTCCAGCTGGACGCGAATCACAGCCATCTGTTCGCCGTCGGCCGGCACGCCTTCGGCAGGCACTTTCAGATTCACGCGGGCCATCTGATCGGGCGCGATCAGCACGATTTCGCGAATGCCACGAGCGTTGCCGAACGGATCGCGCTGGACCAGCTTCAGGGCATTGCGGCCCGGATGCAGTTCGACACCGACGAATTCCCAAGCTTCCAGCTTGCGCACGCGATCGGTGACTCGAGCGCCGACGCGATCGGTCGACACTGGCGCGTCGTTAACGGTCAGGTCGAACGTCGAGCCGGCGGTACCCTTCACGCGCACGGCGATCTGAGTGGTGCCGACTTGGTCGCCGTCGATCAGGCCGATGTAGTCCAGGCTGCCGTCGACGCCAGTCATCATGGCTTGCAACATGGTGGCGCCGATATCAATGGGCGAAGCCACGACGGCCGCAGGTATGATCTTGGCCGCCGCTGCATTCTCCGGAGTCAGGACCGCCGGCGTAACCGCGCCAACCGGCTTCGACGGCACTCGCGCCGTCGCTGCTTCACCGATGACGCCGCTGGCGGACAGGCCACGAATGTCGCCGGCATCCGGCTCGCCTTCGGGCTTCAATTCATTCTGTAAACCCAGATTCAACTCACGGCCCAGGCCGCTGTTGAGCGAAGTAGGATCTTCGGAGCCGCGGCTGGCGGCGCTGATGGTCTGCAGGATCGAGTCAGTGCAACCCGTGGCTGCGAAATCGGCACGATGCATTTCGCTGCGCTGAACGTCGACGAACTGGCTCTTGCCGTCCTTCGCATGACGATGTGAGATCGCTTCGAGCGTCAGGCCGGCGGGCAGCGTGGTCGAGTCGACCTTCAACACGTGAGTGCGCGGCGAGACACCGTAGAAGCTGTACTTACCTTCGCCGTCGCTGATGACGAAGCTGCCATCTTCCATATAAAGGCGCACGCGCGGCAGGCCAGGTTCGCCGGCGTCTTGAATCGAGTTGGCGTTGCAGTCGGCGAAGATCTTGCCGAGCACATAGGCGCGATCGTCGAACACGCCGCCGTCGACATCGACTTTGACGCTGGCGACGTTGCTGATCTTGCGAGCCGGCACCGCGCTGGTCAGCTTGGCGCGGTTGGTGCGGTCGCCTTCCATCGCGCCCGGGCCGATAGCGACGCGATAAGTCAGCGTGCGTTCGGTGGCGCTCAAGCCGTCGATGGCGAAGTCCAGCACCGGGCCTTTACCACCCGCCGGATCGGCGATGGCGACACCATCGAGCTTGGCGGTGTTCTTAAGATATGTGAAGCCCGGCGGCAGGCGGTCGGTCAGCGTCAGCTGCGTCAGATTCAAATCGGTGACGTTGCGCATCATGATCGAGTACTGCAGCGTGTCGCCGAGCTCGACCTTTTCGCGCGCTGAGCGCTTCTGTAG
>NZ_JAEUPY010000686.1 GCF_016790065.1 Steroidobacter sp. | reverse complement strand
TCGTCGCTGGCATAACTGGCCTGCAACTCCAGCACGTCCGAGCCATCGCTGGTGGGCACGTAAATGAGGGATTGTCTGGCACCGACCAAGACCGCCAGCTCGCCCAGAATCTTGGCACCGAGTTTGGACGGATCGCGGGCGCCTTCCAGCAAGCGCGACAAGCGCGCCAGGCTGCTGTTCAGCCAGTCCTGTTCGGACAACGCCAGTTCGCGTGCCGAGATGTCCGCAGCCATGTGGTTGAACGACGCGGCCAGCTGACCCAATTCGTCGTCTCGCGAAATAGCCACCGGCACTTGGTACTCGCCACGCGCGATGCGTCTGGCGCCCGCAGACAGTCGATCCACTGGCCGCAAGATGCTCCGCGTGACCAGCCAGCCGGTGAGTGCGATCAACAGCACCGCCAGCAGCGCACCGTAAGCGACCAGTTGCTTGGTCAGCTGTTCAGCAGCGCCGGCGCGCTCGCGTCGTTCACTCAGTAAGCGACGGTCTTCGCGATCAACGGCACCGCTGAGTTGCTCGACGCGATCCATGAGGGCGGCGCCCGCCATCACCACCTCTTCGGCACTCCCGGCGTTGGGCTCGAACAGCAGGCGCATGGACTGGAAGCGTTGCCGGATCACCGGCACCAAGGTGCCGACGATTTCCTGCTGGGTGGGATTGTCGGCGGTCAGCGCCCGCAATTCGGAAAGGGTGCGTTCGGTGTCGATCACCGAGCTATCGAATTGCTGCCGAAACAGCAGCTGATTGGTCAGCTTGAAACCGCGCGCCGCGGCCTCGGCCTGTCGGATCATGCGTAACGCACGCTCGTTGGTACTGAGTACTTCGAGCGAATGCTGGACCCACTGCCGCTCCTGGGCCGCCGCATCGAGCCGGGAGTTCACCGCCATGCTGAACCCACCGAGCAGCAACAACGCCACGCCGAAACCGGCGGCGATGCGCACACCGATGGACAACAGCGAACGTCGGGTGGGTTCTAAAGGGATGGCGGCCGGCGATGCCGGTCTGGGATCGATCCCGGCAGTGGCGGCAGGATCCGTCCTAAGAGCGGGATCAGGCAGCCCGGTCTGTCCAAGCGAGCTGGCGTGCATGGTCCAGTAATTGTTTCAGCATCAAAAAGGGCGTTAGGGTCATTCACAGAGGCAAACTCGCGCAGCACGATAGATACAGGCGTTACCGCTAGCAATCGGTAGTTAACGCGCCTACAGCATCGACAGGGTCGGCCTCAGGCGGCAACGAGCGTTCCTGCCGCCATGCATGCAGCGAACGGCTCAAGGCGGCTAACAATTGATATGTCACAATTTCGTTGCCGCGCCAACGGTGGCAACAACAACCACAACATGCCAGTAGATGTATCAAGACACGCAGCAGATGCCTTGTTTTCTCGAAGCGATGTACACTGCCCGGGACGACTTTCGGAACATCAGGGAGAGGTGGGATGAATAAAGCAGCCCAGCCGGTCGTCCATATATTGGATGACGACGATGAAGTTCGCGATGTGCTCACGGCCGTCGTGCAAGCCGCAGGACATGTCGCCCTTTCTTACAGTCGACCCTCGCAGTTCCTGGAAAAGCTCGACCACGGCACGCCCGGCACCTTGATTCTGGACGTACGCTTGCCGGAAATGAGCGGTCTGGAATTACAACGGCATTTGAATCGTATCGGCTCGGTGTTGCCGGTGATTCTGATCACCAACCATGCCGACATTCCCATGGTGGTGGAAGCCATGCGCGAAGGCGCGTTCGACTTCCTGGAAAAGCCGGTGCGCCATCAGGACCTGATCGAGCGGGTCAATGCGGCGCTTCAAAAAGACGCCAATAATCGCGAGAGCATCCGGCGCCATGCCGACATTCGCGCCCGCTTTCTAACGCTCAGCGGACGCGAAAAGGAAGTGTTGCAGCTGGTAGTGGACGGCCGCGCCAACAAGGTCATCGCGCTCGACTTGGGCCTGAGCGAGCGCACCGTCGAGGTTCATCGCGGCAACATCATGGACAAGATGGGCGCGCAATCGCTGGCGCACCTGGTCCGCATGCACATGATCATTCAGTCGGGCATCGGTTCGGTTTGAACAAACGTGATCGGTTCGCGTCCCAGACTGCTGATCGGCACCATCGTGGCGGCGTGCGTAGTGCTCGCCGCGACGCTGACCGTAGCGGCGGAGCTGTTCATTCGCCGCTTCGATGCCATCGAAACCGCGCAGAACCGGCAGAAAGCCGAACAGATCCTGCGCGCCCTGGAAGCCGACCTGAATCAGCTGGCCATCAGCACCCGCGACTACGGCCAATGGGACCAGGCCTATCAGTTCATTCATCGTCCCAGCCAGCAGTTCGTCGACGTCAACTTCTCGCCCTACAACCTGGCCAGCATGGAAGTGGACATGGTGGCCATCCTGGACCACGACGGCCAGCTGGTGTTTTCAGCCGAGCTGCTCGAAGGGCAACGTAAGTTACGTTATCCGGCGCCGCCCGAACTGTTGCAACTGTTCGCGCATCTGCGTGAGGAGCCGGGCGACTGGCGCCACCGCAAGCCGGTCGAGCGCATCGTCGACAGCTCGCGCGGGCCGATGGCCTTTTCCATCGTCGAGATCAATCGTTCCAACGAAACCGATCCGACCGGCGCGCTGCTGCTGTTCGTGCGTCATTTCGATGCGGATGAGATAGCGCGCATCGCGCAGACCAGTCAGCTGGATGTGACCATGACTCGGCTCAGCGGCGACGGCCTGGCAAAAGCCAAGCTGCCTGACGCGGTCCGTCGTTGGCTCAACGATCCCGAAGCGCCGGAAGTGTTCAGCTGGAACGTCGATGACGAACGCACCATCAGCTACGCGCTGTTACGTGACATTCACGGCCAGCCGGTTAGTTTGCTGAGCGCGCCCAGCACGCGCGAAATAGCCACGCTTGGCCGACGCACCACCTTATTGCTGATAGGTGCGATCGGCCTGGTCATCATCGCCTGCGCCGGCTTGCTGACGTTGCTGATCGTCCGTTTGCAACAAAGCTGGGAACGCCAGGTCGCCACCGAACAACGTCATCGCCAGACGCTGGACCATGTCGGCGAACACGACTCGCTGACCGAACTGCCCAATCGCGTTTATCTGCGCACCCGGCTGCCGCAGCTGTTACAGGAAGCCGCCGGTAACAGCCGGCCGCTGAGCCTGTTGTACGTCGACCTGGATCATTTCAAACATATCAACGATTCCAGGAATCACGGCGCCGGCGATCAATTGCTCAAGATCGTGGCACAACGGCTCGAATCGGCCACCGGCCCGGCCGATCTGGTGATCCGCTCCGGCGGCGATGAGTTCGTGGTGGTGGCGCCGCTGTTGGAAAACATGCTGGAAATTCGCGCGCTGGCCACTCGGTTGCTGGCTTCGCTACGCGAACCCATCGCGCTCAACGATGCGACGCTGGCAATGACGGCCAGCATCGGCGTGGCGGTCTATCCGCACGACGGCACCGATGCCGAAGCGCTGCTGAAACATGCCGACATGGCGCTGTATCGGGCCAAGGAACTGGGCCGCGACAATTTCCAGTTGTTTGACGCCAAGATGAACACCGAGCTGAGCGAACATGTGGTCATCGAGCAGGCGCTGCGCCGGGCCATCGGTACCGAACAGATCTATCTGGAGTTCCAGCCGCTGGTGGATTTGCAAACCGGCATGCTGACCTCGTTCGAAGCGCTGGCTCGCTGGCGGCATCCGGAACTGGGTGTCATCGCCCCCGGACGCTTCATTCCGGTGGCCGAAAAGAGCGGCCTGATCGTGCCGCTGGGCGATCAGATTCTGTGCACCGTGATTCAGCAGTTGCATGACTGGCAGAGCGCCGGCGTGCCGCTGGTGCCGGTGGCCGTCAACGTCGCGCCGTTGCAATTCGAGCGCACCGATTTTCCGACCCGCTGTCACGAGCTGGCGTTACAACACCAGTTGGATCCCAAGTGGCTGTCGTTCGAAGTCACCGAATCGGCCTGGCTACAAAACTCCAACAAGAGCGTGGTGATGATCGACACGCTGCGCCACGAAGGCTCCAAGGTCTATCTGGACGACTTCGGCACCGGCTTCTCCAACCTGAGCTACCTGAAACATCTGCCCATCGATGCCGTGAAAATCGACCAGGCATTCGTCCGTAACATCACCGCCGATCCCAGCGATGCCGCCATCGTGCGCGGTGTGTTAGCCATGGCCAAGCAGCTGGGCATCGACACCATCGCCGAAGGCATCGAGACTGTCGAACAGCTCGAATGCTTGCGCGAGATGGGTTGCCATCGCGGCCAAGGTTATTACTTCAGCAAGCCCATCCCGACGGAGCAATGCCGTGCGCTGCTGGAAGGCATGGGCGACCTGCAGCGCTTTACCGAAACCTTGAAGATGCGCGCGTTCGAAGGCGTCGCCAACTCGACTCACAGCCCGGCGGCGTAAGCAAGAATCGCCCCGGCGATTTCGTTCAACGGCAGCACGCGCTGCGCACCGCCCATCCGAATCGCTTCCTTGGGCATGCCGAACACCACACAGCTGGCTTCATCCTGGGCCAGCGTCGCCGAACCGCTATCGCGCATCTCTTTCATGCCGCGCGCACCGTCGTCGCCCATGCCGGTCATGATGATGCCCAAGGCGTTGGCGCCAGCGCAGCTGGCGACGGAACGAAACAGCACGTCGACCGAAGGCTTGTGCCGATTCACCAACGCGCCGTCTAAAACATCTGCGTAGTAATAAGCACCGCTGCGTTTGAGCATCAGATGCTTGCCACCAGGCGCGATCAGCACATGCCCCGGCAGCAACCGCGCACCGGTAGTAGCTTCGAGCACGGTGACTTCACACACCTTATCGAGCCGCTGCGCAAACGCGGCGGTGAAGCGCTCAGGCATGTGTTGGACGACGATGATGCCCGGCGCGTCCTTGGGTAACACCTTGAGCACTTCTTCCAGCGCCTGCGTGCCACCGGTCGACGTGCCGATGGCGACGATGCGTTCGGTAGTGCGTTTCATCGCTGATCCCGGAGCCGGAGCCGAAGCCGGTGCCAGCGTTGCCGGCCGGGCGTCGGTTTTCGCCGTCGGCATCAACCTTTTCACATTTGCCGCGGCTGCCACTTTGACTTGCGCGACCAGGTCGGCGGCGGCATCGAGCAGAAAATTCTTCACCCCCATCTTGGGTTTGGTGACGATGGCGACAGCGCCTGCAGCCAACGCATCCAGCGTGGTCGCCGCCCCGACTTCAGTCAGCGACGAACACATCACCACCGGCGTCGGGCGTTCATTCATCAGGCGCCGTAAAAAAGTGATGCCGTCCATGCGCGGCATCTCGACATCCAGCACGATGACATCGGGGCTGAGCGTCTTGAGCCGCTCCAACGCGAACACCGGATCGGACACCGCGGCGATCACTTTGATCTGCGGATCGCGCATCAACACATCCGCGACCACCTGCCGCACCACTGCCGAATCGTCGACGATCATGACCCCGATCTGTTTCACGCCGAAACTCCTCCGTTGTTCAGCGCCGTGCCCCGGCGAATCCACACGTCGCCGCTCCACAGCTCGAATACCAGCACGCGGCTGCCATAGCCGCCGGTGTGTTCGACCGAGATGCTGAAGCCGTGCTGAGCCAGCAGCTCACGCCCAGCGGCGATATTCCGGGTCGACACTTCATGCATGTCGGTACGTAACGCAGCCGTTTCGGTAAACAGCCGGGGCGGCTCGCTAGCACCGACGAACATCTGACCGCCGCCGAACAGCTTGACGATGTAATCCTGGGGATGTGTGCCGGTGTTACGCAGCTCTTGTAAAAACAGCTGCATCGCGCCCTCGGCATAGTTGCCCGACGGCGCCGCTGCGGCCGTATCGCCGCTGCCACGACGAGGCAGCATGTAGTGACACATGCCGCCGATCTTGAACCGTGGATGCCACATCGCGATCGACACGCATGAGCCCAGCAGCGTGCGGATCTTGGTACGGCCGCCACCGAAATAAAACTCGCCGATATTCAGCACCACTTCCGTGGTCGCAACAGTTTCCAAGCTCGAGCCTTTGGTCGCCACCCTTGATCAACGAAACTCGCGCTCAGGCCGCAGTGCGCGCGGCCAGCACTGCCGCGTCCTCGATGGACAACACGCGATTCACATCCAGCACGATCACGAACTTGGCATTTACCTTGCCCAGGCCGGCAATGAAATCCGTGTGAATCGCGGTACCGAAGCTGGGCGGCGGTTCGATCTCGCTGGCGGCGATCTCCAACACCTCGTTGACCGCGTCGACCACGATGCCAATTACTTGACGCTCGGCCTCGAGCTGTACCTCCACGATCACGATACAGGTCTTCTTGGTGACCGGCTGACTGGGCCGATTCAGGCGCGCGGCCAGATCGAGCACCGGCACCACCGCGCCACGCAAATTGATCACGCCGCGAATGAACGACGGCATCATGGGCACCTCGGTGGGATGCCCGTACTCCAGAATTTCCTTGATGCACAGAATCTCGATCGCGAGCGTCTCGCGACCGAGCATGAAGGTCAGATGCTGACTCATGGGATACCGCCTGCTTAGAACTTGACGAAGTCTTGCTCGTTTACGTCTTCAGCGGCCGAGCCGCCGGCCGGGCGACGCGCTTGCGCCGCTGGCCGTGAGGTCAACGCACGAGCCGCTGCCGGCTTGGTGCGAGCCGGTGCGCGCGTAGACGCCGCTTGAGCGATGTGAGTTACGCCACTCGCCGCCAAGCCTTGCACGGTGAAGAAGCTCATCGTGCTCTGTAGTTGTTGCGACTGGCTGCTCATGTCCTGCGCGGTCGCGGCCAACTCTTCGCTCGCCGATGCGTTCTGCTGAGTCAATTGCGACAGCTGGGTCATGGCCGTGTTGATCTGACCGACGCCGGTCGCCTGTTCGCTGCTGGCCGCCGCGATCTCCTGCACCAAGTCCGAAGTCTTGCGAATCGACGGCACCATTTCGCTCAGCAGCTTGCCGGCCTGATCCGCCAGTTCCACCGAGGAGCTGGCGACTTCGCCGATTTCCTGCGCGGCCACTTGCGAACGTTCCGCGAGCTTGCGCACTTCGGCCGCCACCACTGCGAAGCCTTTGCCGTGCTCGCCAGCGCGGGCCGCTTCGATAGCCGCGTTCAACGCCAGCAAGTTGGTCTGATAAGCAATGTCGTCGATGATCGAGATCTTGCGAGCGATCTGCTGCATGGCCTCGACGGTCTTCTTGACCGCATCGCCGCCCTCGCCTGCTTCACGCGCCGCCTTGGTGGCCATCTGATCGGTCACCTTGGCGTTGTCGGTGTTCTGGTTGATGGAGGCGCTCATCTGCTCGACCGACGCGGACGTTTCTTCCACGCTCGCAGCCTGCTCATTGCTCGCCTGCGACAACGACTGAGCAGTGGCCGACACCTGATCCGAAGCACCGGAGATGCTATCCGCCGCCTGACGCACATCGGAGATCACCGCCGACAGCTTCAGCACCGAATCGTTGATGGCGTCTTTCAAGCGGCCGAAGGTGCCTTGGTACTCGCGATCGATGGTCAGAGTCAGGTCGCCCTTGGCGATCTGTTCCATCACGCGCAATGCATCTTCGAGGATTTGCGAAGACGTGCCGGTCAGGTCGTTGATGCCCTGCGCCAGCTGTTTCATGAAGCCGTCCTTGCCGTCCATGCTCAAGCGCTTGCCCAGATCGCCGGCCACCGCGGCCTGCACGATGCTGCTGATTTCCTTTTCCACCGCCACTTCGGCGGTGACGTCGATCCATTCCATCGAGCTGCCCAGCCGTTCGCCCTTGTCGTTGAACACCGGATTGGCGGTCAACCGGAAGCTGCGGCCGCCGACATTGATGGCGGTGCGATGGGTGCTGGTCAGATTCTTAAGCAGGCTGCGCTGATGCGACGGATTCTTGTGGAACGTGTCGATATTGGTACCGAGCAAAGTATCGGCGTTGAAGCTCGGCAAATCCTTGCGCATGTCGGGCTCGGCCTTCTTCAAGGTGGCGCCCAACGACTTGTTCAAGTAGACGATGTTCAGATCCGGGTCGGCGATCATCATGCCGGTGCTGGCATTGTCCAGCGCCTGCTTGATACGCAAGCTCTCGGCAGCGATGCGACGCTCGTTTTCCAAGCGCTGCTTCTCGGCCGCGTCTCGCACCAGTTGCTCGGTGAGATCCGCCCACTCCACCACCGTGCCAACGCGCTTGCCGCTGGAGTCCGCGATGGGGTTCGCGATGATGCGCAAACTGCGACCGCCGACCTTGAGCGTGGACTCGAAGGTCTTGGACAAGCCAGACAGCAAGCCACGCTGATGGGCCGGATTCTTGTGGAAGGTATCGATGTTGGTGCCGATCAACCGGCTCACGTCGAAGCGCGGCAGGTCTTTGCGAATGTCGCTCTCGGCATTGCGTAGCATCGCCTCCAACGTGCGGTTCAGATAAACGATGTTCAGATCGGCATCGGCGACCATGACATTGGTGCCGACATTGTCGAGCGCCTGACGCACACGCAGACTTTCGGCCGCCACCTTGGAATCGGCCTCGATGCGTTCACGCAGTTGGGTCTGCATGCGGCTGAGGGCTGCCAGCAACTGGCCGGTTTCATCCTGGCTGTCCACTTCGATTTCGGTGGTGAGGTCGCCGCTGGCAATACGATTGGCAGCGTCGCCCGCTTTGGCCAACGGCCGCGTCACCGAGCGCGTCACCAGGAACGAAGCAGCGAACGCCAGCAGCACTGCAATCACGGCAATCGTGATCAGCAGCTGGCGAGCATCCTCGTACGTCTTGTCTGCTTCGGCATTGGCCGCATCCATCTGCGAGGACTCGTGACGAACGAAAGCTTCGATGGCATCGCTGTAGTTGCCTTGCACGTGGAACAACTCACCGCGCAGCATTTCGAGTGCGGCTTCCTGCTTGCCGGAGCTGGCCAACTCCAGGAAGCGGGACAACAGCACGGCATATTTCTGTTCCGAGTCGACGACCGCTTGCAATTTGCTCTTGCCGTCGTCGCTGTTGACCGTGTCCTGCAACCTCTGGAGGGTCGCGCGAGTCTCGGTGCTGTAGGTGGAGATGCGTTGCTTGATATCGCGAGCTTCCTCCGGCCGACGCTCGAGCAGAATGTCACGCACCGCGACGCGCGTGAGATTCATGTTCTTGCGCAAGTCAGCCGCTTCGACTGCCTTGGGATAGCGATCCTCGACGATCAGGCTGCTCACCTGATTGACGGCGCTCAGATCCTTGATGGCCAAGCCGACCACCGCGATCAACGCCAGCGTTACCAACCCGAAGGCGATGCCGAGGCGCGTGCCTACTTTGAGATTAGCCAACATGACGACGCTCCTGAAACAAACCCCTAGTTATTGCCGTTTCAAGCGACATCGGCCGCGGCGCGCGGCTGAGACGCTTGTTGACACTGCTCGATCAGTGCGGGCGCATCGATGATCAATGCGATACCGCCGTCGGCCAGAATGCTGGAACCACCCAGGCCACGCACATGCTGGAAGACGCGAGCCAACGGCTTGATCACCGTTTGATGCTCACCCAACAATTCATCCACGACGAAGCCGGCGCGCAAGTTGCCGCAACGAACGACGACGATGCTTTCGCGCCGCCCCGACTTACCCGCGATGCCGAAGTGGTCGCGCAGTCGCACGAACGGCAACACCTGGCCACGCAAATCGATGTAACGATGACTGCTGTCGAGCAGATTGGTGGCGAGGGTCGATTCGACACACTCTTCCACCATCTCCAGCGGGATCACGAATGACGACTGGCCCACGCGCACCAGGAAGCCTTCGATGATGGCCAACGTCAGCGGCAAGCGAATGCGCACCGTCGTGCCCTCGCCTTCTTTGCTGTCGATATCGACGGTGCCGCGCAGTGCCATCACGTTGCGCTTGACTACATCCATACCCACACCGCGACCAGACAAATTCGTCACGGCATCCGCAGTCGAAAAGCCCGGCTCGAAAATCAGTGCATAGACCTGGCTGTCAGTGAGCTGCTGGCCGGCGGCGATCAAACCGCGCTCCAGCGCTTTGTTCAGAATCTTTTCCCGGCGCAGACCGCCGCCGTCATCGGACACCTCGATGACCACCGAGCCGGAATCGTGATGCGCATTCAAGCGCACCACGCCTTGGGCCTTCTTGCCCCGAGCCACGCGCACGTCGCTGGGCTCGATGCCATGATCCATGGAGTTGCGCACCAGATGGGTCAACGGATCGACGATCTTTTCGATCAGCGTCTTGTCCAGCTCAGTGTCGGCACCGCTGGTTTCCAAACGAATGTCTTTGCCAAGTTCATGCGCTACATCGCGCACCACGCGAGCGAAGCGCGCGAAGGTGCCGCCGATCTGCATCATGCGCAGCTGTAACGTTTGATCGCGCACTTCTTCGACCAACCGGGCCAGTCGCTGCGACGATTCGTTCAACTCGGTGAGCTTGGCGCGCTGAGCCAGCAAATTGGTGGCAGCGCCGGCGATCACCAACTCGCCGACCAGATTGATCAGGTTCTCCAGCTTGTCGGCGTCGACGCGTACCGAACGTTGTTCGCGACCTTTGCCATCGGCTTGCCGCTGCTTTTCGACCGCAGCCTCGACCACCGACGGCGCCACGGTGCGCTGTTCGATCAAGATCTCACCCAGCGGCCGGGCGGCCCCGTCTGCAGCGGCATCGACCGATTGCTGGCGCAACGCCTGCGCCAACTCGTAGTCAGTCAACGAGCCGCAGCGAACCAGGATTTCACCCAAGCGGTCGCCCGACTCCGGCAGCTCTTTCACCAGGCGCACGTAGTCCGCGATCCGTGAGCGCGGCGGCAACAACGTCATCGTGCAATCTTCGCGGACGAACTCGAACGCGCCTTCGATCCGTTCGCGGTCGGCGTCGGTGCGTAAGCGCAGCTCGAAGCCGAGATAACACACTTCAGGATCGAACTCGTTGAGCGCCGGTAGCGCATCGTCGAGGGTTTCGATGGCGACGATCTGGGCAAACGTGTTCAAGAAACTCAGCGACGCCATCGGATCCATGCCGTTGCGCAGGACCTCGGCTTTGAAACGCAGCGACAAGTGCCAGCAATCCGAACCGACGCGCTGACCGTCCTGATCCACGCTCGGGCTGGTTGCTTTGGCCGTGGCCGCCGGCGCCGCGCGCGTACCGAAACGATTCACCGACCCGGCGATGCTCTCCAATCGATTCAGCAATTGCTCGCCGGCAGCACTGAGCGTCGGTGCATCGACGCGTTCGTCGCCACCCACCGCCTCGAGCAACACATTGATGTGATCGCGACAACCGATCAGCACTTGCACCAGCGCGGGTGTCATTGGTTGCTGGCCGTTGCGGACTCGATCGAGCACGGTCTCGACCACGTGCGCGAACGCCACGATGTTGTCGAGGCCGAACAGGCCCGCCGAGCCTTTGATCGTATGCATGGCGCGGAACAAGGCGTTGATGGTGTCAGCGTCGCCTTCGCCCCGTTCGCACAGGAGCAAGGCCGTCTCGACTTCCTCGCTCAGCTCGCGCGCTTCCTGGAGAAAGGTCGGTAAGGCTTCATGACTCATGAGGCTTGCTCCAGCGCCGCGTCATCGAGCAGCTTGCGCATGCCGCACAGCTCGAGCATCTCGACTGTGGCCACACTCGGATTGAGCACTCGAAACGCCGCGCCTCGCGCCAGGGCGAGTCGACGCACCATCAGCAGAATCTGTAAGCCAGCGGTATCCAAAGCACTGACCGCCGACAGATCGATTTCGACGTCGCCGCTCACCTCCGGCAACAACCCGAACAGTTCTTCTTTGAGCGCAGCGGCGGCATAAATGGTCAGCTCGCCTGCAATCTGCAGACGACCCTCGCGGCAAGTGGCGGCGGCTTCGCTCATTCCTTGATCCCCATTGCTAAGCTACGCTCAGGGCAGAATCAGTTTGGCGACCGCATCCAGCAGCACTTGCGGCTGGAACGGTTTGACCATCCACGCTTTCACACCGGCGGCGCGGCCTTGGGACTTTTTGTCCTCGCCCGCCTCAGTGGTCAGCATGATGATGGGCATGAACTTGTGGGCCGGCTGCGCTTTGACTTCGCGCGCGAAGGTCAGCCCGTCCATGCCCGGCATGTTCACGTCGCTGATGATCAGATGGACTTTCTGCGCGCCCAGCTTGCTCAGGCCGTCGCGCCCGTCACTTGCTTCGACAACGTTGTAGCCGCCACGGGCCAGCGCACTGCTGCACACCTGGCGCATCGAAGCCGAATCGTCCACCACCATCACGGTTTTCATTTGCTCTTCTCGGCAAGTCAGTGATCCGTTACCAGTGCCTGCCTGGCAGCGATGGAAGATACAAGGGAAGTCACTACTAGAAATATCGGCGTTCGCCGCGATCCCCAAATGGGTTAGCGCATGAGATACCCGTCAGACAACTGCACGGCAGCAGCTAAAGGCATCGCCCTAGCGGCTAATGCCTAGCGGATAAGGGCAACCACGTTTCGCGATTCAGAAGAAATCCACGGCCGCAGCCATCGGCGGAGCGACATCGGCGCGGCCGTCGTGGATGGAGCGCTGTTCGGAGGTCGTGTAGCTCGACGCCATGCGCTGCAGGAAGGCAGCCATATCCGCCGCCTGCACCGACTGGGGGCTGGCCGCGTTCTGACCGAGTTCGCGCAGGTTGTTGGCCGCATGCACCAGGATTTGCGACACGCGGTCCTGAAACTGCAGCTGCACCATGGACTGTTCGATCTCGTCCTTGATGCGCTCGCTGTCCTGTCGCAGCCGCTGGGTCGCGGTGGTCAAGGTCTGGCTGCTGGTGGCAAAGCGCGCCAGCACTTCGTTGATGTGTTGCTCGCAACCGCTGACGGCCTGCGACTCTTGCGAAAACACCTGCTCACTGCGCTCAGTCAGGCTATTAAGGGTGTTGTTGACCGATTCGATGCGCGACACGATTTTCTTACCGGTCTCCCGGGAAGCTTCGGACAACGCGCGCACTTCCTGGGCGACCACCGCGAAGCCTTTGCCCGCCTCGCCGGCATGCGCCGCTTCGATGGCGGCATTGAGTGCCAGCATGTTGGTCTTGAATGCGATCTGACCGACGTCGTCGGCCATGGCATGCAACTCTTCGGTATAACGGCGTAGGCCGCGAATCTCCTCGGCCAGGCCGGAACGGCTGGCGTGGATCTCCTTCAAGTCCGTCATAACATGGGTTAAGCGGGTGCGGCCTTCGGTCAAGGCCGCGGCAAAGCTGTTATCGTCGTTGCCGCCAATGCTGGCCGACACCGCCAATGTTTCATCCAACTGACGCACGATGCCGAGGAACTGGGAGCTCAGGGCGCCGACGCCCGATTCCATCTGTTGGCGCGAATTGTCGACGTGCTGGGCCAGCACGGGTAGCACGCGTTCACACAAATCAGCAAAAACACCGGACTCGGCCGGCGCCGATTGTTCTAAAGTTTGCTTGCGCAGCAGACGAGACAGCATCACGCTTCCCCAACACTCCGTATGGTCGTGGCCTCCAAGTTAACGGCTGTCGTGGCGCCAACTGCAGAGCGCGACTACCGAAACGGACACGGGGCTGGCCCTTACGAGGAGGTGCGTATAGATGCTGACGCCGGGGCTTGGCGGCCTGCATAGACTTCTCACAAAATGCAGGGTGCAGCGAAGCCGAACGGCAGGCGCGCGACGAGGTTTCCCCTGAACAACAAACAAAACGTTGCCTCTGCTCTTCCGGCTGCCGCGATGGCGATGCAACCTGGCCCGCCGCTAGCCTTGATGCCGTTCGCTCGAGCCATCGCCATCCTATGTGTGGCGGTGGGCGCGCTGGCATTGATCGGCTGGTGGTTCTCCAAACCTTTGTTCACCGCTGTGGTGCCAGGCCTCGGCACCCTGAAACCCAATACCGCGTTTTGTTTCCTAACCGGCGGACTATCGCTGGCCGGATTGCTGGCCCATTCGCGACGCGCCGAGGGCGGCGCCCTCAATCGTTGGTTGCTGCGTATACAACCGGCCACCGCGCTGTTGTTACTCATCATCGCCGGAACGACTTTGTTGAGCTACGCCATGAACGTCCCGGTGGGCATCGACCGGCTGCTGGTCCCGCACGACGCTCCCAACGGCTTGCGCGTGTTTCCTTGGCGCATGTCGCCGATTACCGGAATCAGCTTCAGTTTGCTGGCCATTGCCATGCTGCCGTGGCCGGCGCGACTGACCCGACTGTGGGGCGCCATGGAAGTGATGGTGCTGCTGATCTCGGTGTGTGCCTTCGTCATGGTGCTGGGCTACGCCTACCAGGCGGCGTCGTTGTATTCGCTGCCGGGCTTTTCGGTGGTGGCATTGCATACAGCGGTCGGCTTGTTGGTGCTGACCAAGGCCGTGCTCACGGTCCATCCGCGCTTCTTGTTGGCTCAACAAATCATGGCGCCCGACCAGGCAGGCGCGGAAATGCGCCGGCTGCTGCCAGCCGCGATTCTGTTGCCCTGTATCGTCGGCTGGTTACTGTTGCAGGGTCAGCGGCGTGGTTGGTATGGCCCCGAGATCGGGTTGGCCGCGTTCACCGCCGCCAATATGCTGGTGTTCTCCAGCTTGGTGTGGTGGAACGCGTTGGTCGTGCGCCGGAACGAGGGCACCCTGCGCGCTCACCTGCGCCGTGTTCAAGCAGTCGCCGATATGGATCGCGCCATTCTCGGCATGCGCTCCACTCGCGAGATTGCCCAGAAGGCGCTGGATCATTTGTGTCGCATGGTCCCGTGTACGAGCGCGAGCGTCGTCGTATTCGACCGGCATTCGAGCGCACCACAATTGCTAGCGGTTGGTGCGTGCGGCGGATCGAGCTACCGCCCGTTCGCACACTCCATCCCGAGCTACGAGCAAGCCTTGCGAGAAGTCGGTTCTGCGCAGGCCATCGTGTTGCCGGACTTGACGACCGCCACATCGACAGCGGACCTGGTCAGCGAGCTGCGCCGGAGCGGCGCTGTTTCATATGCGGGCCTGCCATTGCGAGGCGAGCAGCAACTGTTCGGCATGCTGGAGCTGATCGATACCCGGCCCGATTGTTTCAACGCCGACCACATCCAGGCCGCGCACACCATCGCGGACCAACTCGCCATCGCGCTTCAACAGGCGGTGCTGAAAGAAGATGTCGATAGACACACCGCTTCGCTGGAACGGCGCGTCGAAGAGCGCACGCGCGAACTGCAATCGATGAATCAAGAGTTAACCTTCGCCAATCGCGATCTGGAAGAGTTCACCGCGTCGGCCGCTCATGACCTGCGCGCGCCGCTGAATGCGATGGCCGGCCATTGCGGCATGCTG
>NZ_JAEUPY010000674.1 GCF_016790065.1 Steroidobacter sp. | reverse complement strand
GAGTGGGATTGCACATGCCGGCGCCTGCGACACCAAAAGCCTTGCGAACAATGACCGTGCACCAAGGCACGGTCGCCTGATACACACTCGCCAGGGCGCGCGCTCCGTGCCGTAATGTGCCGGCACGCTCCGCCTGCAGACCTACCATGAATCCGGGGATATCGACGAGGTGCACTACCGGCAAGTGAAAGGTTTCCGCCAGCTCGATGAATCGGACCAGCTTCTGCGCCGTGTCCGCGGTCCAAGCGCCGCCGTAGTAGTTCGGATCGCTAGCAATGACGGCCACAGGCCAACCATCCAACCGCGCGAAGCCCGTGATCGAAGCTCGCCCCCAGTGACGCCCGATCTCGAAGAAACTGCCGGCGTCGAGCACACACTCGAGCACACGTCGCATCTTGTAAGCCTGACGTCGATCGCGCGGAACGATCGAATCGAGTTCTTCCGAGACACGCTGCGGCGGGTCCTGTGACGGAATGCGCGTAGGCAACGCATCGACCGAGCAAGGAAGATACGATAGAAAGCGGCGAGCTTTAGCGAATGCATCGGCTTCGTTGTCAGCCAAGTCGTCTACAGAGCCGATCTGCGCATGCAGCCCGGCGCCGCCCAACTCTTCCTTCGTGACATTCTGACCGATCGCCGCCACCAGCGACGGACCCGCGGCAAACATCTGTCCCTGTTTGCTCAACACAGAATAATGACTCGACACCAGGCGCGCGGCCCCCAGCCCCGCAATCGGCCCGAGCCCGAGCGCAACCACTGGCACCGTCGACAGATTCGCGACCACCCAGTCCCAGCCCGGCATCTCGGGCACATACGTGTGTCCGGTCATCTCCAAGGTCTTTACCGAACCGCCGCCACCCGAGCCGTCGAGCAACCGGACAATGGGCATCTTGAATTCATTCGCCATTTGCTCGGCCTGCACCAGCTTCTCATGAATCGCAGCGTCGGCCGCGCCACCGCGAACCGTGAAGTCATCCCCCGAGACCACGACGCGACGCTCATCGATGCAACCCCAACCGAATCGCGAGTTGGCAGGCGTGAAGCTGTGTAACTGACCGTCGTCGGTGTAGCGGCCGGTGCCTGCGAGTGCGCCCATCTCCCGAAACGTGCCCGCGTCGAGTAGCTGATCGATGCGCTCCAGCACCGTCAGCTTACCCTTGGCGTGCTGTATCGCTACTTTGTCGGCGCCACCCATCTCGGCCGACGCGCGACGGCGATCTTCGATCTGCCCGAGCTCCGGAGCCCAACCCTCGGGCGGATTCGTCTCTTGGTCGTTCATCACAGCGTACGAGAGATCAACTCTTTCATGATCTCATTGGTACCGCCGTAGATTCGCTGGACGCGCGCATCCGCGAACATCCGACACACCAGCGTTTCATTCATATAGCCGTAGCCGCCATGCAGCTGCAGACAGCGATCGATGACTTGCTGTTGCATATCGGTGACCCACCACTTCGCCATCGCGGCAGTACTCGAGTCGAGCGAGCCATCCACCACGCGCTGAATACAGTCGTTGACGAACACACGGGCGATGCGGGTGATGGTGGCAACCTCGGCCAGCTCGAACTTCGTATTCTGAAACTCGAACACAGGCTTGCCAAAAGCATTGCGTTCCTTCACGTAGCGCAGCGTCTCGTCGATAGCACCTTCCATGGCCGCGACACCACAAACCGCGATCAACGCACGCTCATAGGGCAGATCGCTCATCAGCTGCTGAAACCCCTTGCCCTCCTCGCCGCCTAGCAAACAATCGACCGGAACTCGCATGTCTTCGAAAAACAGCAGCGACGTGTCCTGAGCTTGCATGCCCATCTTGTCGAGCACGGCGCCGACGCGATAGCCGGGCAGATCGGCCGTCTCGACCATGATGATCGACATTCCCGAAGCCCGCTGCGTCGGATCGGTCTTCACGACCAGCGCCAACAGCCCCGCGAGCGAACCATTGGTGATGAACGTCTTGGCGCCATTGATGACGTAGTGCTGACCGTCCCGTCGCGCGGTCGTTCGAATGGCCTGCAGATCGGAACCCGTCCCCGGTTCGGTCATGGCAATCGCGCCCACCAACTCCCCACGAGCCAGCCGCGGCAGCCAACGCTGCTTCTGTTCGGACGTACCGTGGCGATTCACATACTGGGCGCAGATGCTGTGCACGCCGGTTGCGAACCCGACCAAGCCACGGCGATTCAAAGCCTCATGCACGATGGACTCGTGGCGGAAGTCGCCACCGCCACCCCCGTATTCCGCGGGGATATCTGTGCAGAGCAGCCCAATCTCACCAGCCTCACGCCAGATCTCGTGCCCTACACAATGCTCTCTGCGCCAACGCGCATCCTGCGGCACCATTCGCTCGTTGACGAAGCGCTCGGCGACTTCGCGAAACAGCGTCAGCTCCTCGTTCATCCAGGGCGCGATGACCTCCATTCAATCCTCCTACGGAATACAGTGTGGCTCAGAACCGGGTCGTGAGCTTTACACCATAGGTCCGTGGAGCGCCAAACGTCGTGGTGGTCTCGTCATAGGCGAACGGCGGCAGGAACGACAGCAATGGGCGCTGCGTCGTGCGATTCACAGCATAGAGCTCATCGGTGAGATTGCGCCCGTACACTTCGAGAGTCCAGCCGTCACCGAGTCGCAGCCCGGCGCGGGCATTCAACAAGGTGTACGACTCCAACTGGTTACGCGGATCGTTCTGAACATCGGGATAGGTTCGATCGCGATAGGCCCCCTCCACCCGGACGAACGCACCGACCGCGGAGCTAATCGACCAGTTGTATTCGGTTGCCAGCGAGGCACTGATGCTCGGCGCGAACGGCAAGTCGTTGCCCTTCAGATCCACACCGTACTGATCCAGGAATCGGTCGAAGCTGGCATCGAGCAATCCCAATCCAGCGCTGATGTTGAGGTGCGGCGTCGGTTGTGCGACCAGATCGAACTCGATGCCACTCACGGACGCGCTCGCGGCGTTACCGATGTAGTTCGCGAAGGTGGTGGGATCGTATTGGGTGACCTGCAGATCCTTGTAGTCCATATAGAACACGGCCACGTTGGCCTGGGCACGCCCATCGAACAGCACCGCCTTGGCGCCCAACTCGAAGTTATCGACGCGCTCGGCGTTGAACCCGATGTTGTTCGGCGTCGAGAGCACATCCACGTTGAAACCGCCGCTCTTGTAGCCCGACGAATACGTGGCGTAGAGATTCCAGCTCGGATTGAGCGAATACATCAAGCTGGCGGTGGGCGTGAACTCGCCCGCGCTGTAGTCGTCGGTCAGTGGCCCGATGTTAGGCACGAACCCCAGTCCGTTCGGATCGAACTGCTGGAAGTTCAAGTCTTTCTGCTCATACGTGTAACGCCCGCCCACCGTCGCCGCCCAGCGCTCGGCGAAGTGATAGGTCATATTGGCGAATGCTGCATACCCATCGGTCGTGACGTCGGCGCGCTGATCGAACGACTTCCAGCCGTACGGGATACCAAAGATGTCGGCAAGGCCATCGCCGATGAACACTGGCGTGTGCGTGTCCGATTTCTGATTGGAGTAGTAAAGACCGACCACGTAGTCGAGCTTCTCGCCCGAAGGCGACGCGAGCCGCAGCTCCTGGGACGCGTAATCGCTGCTCTGCTCGTACTCCGCCCACGCATGATTGAAACCGTTCGAGGTTTCATCGCCCAGCGTGTCCCATTGGGATTTCCGAAAGGCCGTGATGGACGTCAACGAGTGGCCGGAATCCAGCGAGTAGTTCACTGTCAGGGCGGCACCGCTGTAGTCGATGTGTTCCCAGGACTTGTACGCCTCGTTGAACGTGAATGCGCCTGGCTCGTTTCCGAACGTGCCTCGGGTCACCTCGGCGCGATAAGGCTCGTTGTCGATGCGATTCACGTCAGCCGAGAAGCTCACTTCGAGCTTTTCGGAAGGCGTCGCACGCAACTGAACACGCACGCCGTCCTGTAACTTACCGCCCGCTCGGCGGCCATTGAACTCGTTGCGCGCGTAGCCGTCCTCAGTCAATCCGTAGGCTGCAATCTTGCCGAACAACACACCCTCTTTGAGAGGGCCGCTCAAAAATCCGACGGCTTCGGCATGCCCATAGTTACCCCCGTCCAGTGACAATGAGCCCGCGATCTCATCGCTCGGCTTGATCGTCGTCAGGCTGATGGCGCCGGCAATCGTGTTCTTACCGAAGATGGTTCCCTGCGGCCCGCGTAGAAACTCGACCTGGGCGATATCGGGCAAACGTTGGTTGTATGTTTCGGCCCGGCCGGTGTACACGCCATCCAGATACACACCCACGCCAGTTTCCTGACCGATGCTACGCGCCTCGGTGGAAATGCCGCGAATCACCAGGTTGGTACGGCGTTCCTGATTGCTGGTACCGATGATGACATTGGGCACGACGTCGCCCAGATTCCGCAGTTCCGTCGCGCCTCGCTGCGCCAACGCATCCGCACCGATTGCAACGATTGAGATCGGCACGTCACGCAGATCTTCATCGCGCATGCGCGCAGACACGACAACTTCTTCGAGGATGTCCGTCGTGGCAGGCGCGTCGCTCGCGGCATGAGCCGCCGACGTCAGGACCAAGGCGCACGCCGTTGCCAGCGCCCCACTGCTCTTCATGATCTTTTCGTCCATCAGTCCTCCCCAGAGTGAACATCCAACCCCTAACCGACACTACGCTTTACTAAATTTGAGGTCAATCTCATTTCTAGCTTGAATCGCTACAACGAACCTCAGCGACCCACGCCTGGAAATTCGAGCACGGCCCGCGTAATCCTCGCCCGCAGCGACGCGAAATCCAGGTGGCCAGCTGCCGCGCCCTGCTTGCTCTCTTCCCAGTAGCCATCTTCCGTATTCGTCTGTAGCGCGATGGCCATCCCAGCAGCGGGGTAATAGCGCAGCGACGAGCGATACCCCGGAATGTATCCATCATGACCATAGGCAAGAGGTAGCCCGTCGTTCGCTGGGAACACACCCGCACCCAATCCGTAGTAACGCGCGTTTGCTGTGCCAGTGGGCACGGCCAGCATCTCCGCAAGCGCCGGCGAATCCAGTGCTTTCCCGCCGTACAAGGCGAATGCCCACCGCGCCAAATCACCCGAGTTGCTGACGAATCCGCCCGCTGTGAACTCAATGGACGGGTCGTAGGTCAGCACGCCGCGCTCCCCCAACATGCGGGGTCCGAGCAGCAACGGATTGCGTCCGTTTGCATAACCCTGCGTGAGCCCCGGGATGGTTCGCACATTCGATGGCGCAGTCAGCGTGAGGCTCAGTGGATCGAGAAACGATTCACGCACCTGGTCGTAGTAGGCACGACCGGTTGCCGACTCGATGGCCAGGCCGACGATCAAGTAGCCCACGTCGGAATAGTTGAAACCCTGGCCAGGCGCAAACAGCGGCGGCTGCTCACAGACGAACTCGATCAAAGTATCGAAGTTGGGTACGTAGCTCGGATCTTCGGCGAGCCGCGCGCGGTACCAATCAAAGAAGCGTGGATTGTTGTAGTAATTCTCCATTCCGCCGCGATGCTGCAGCAGTAATCGAATCGTGAGCCCGTCCGCATTCGGCAATCGCTGGAACCAGGGCCGGCTGCCCAGATACTTGGACAGTTTGTCATCGAGCGACCAAACACCTTGCCGCGACAACTTGATTGCCACGGCAGCCGCCAGAGTCTTACCGGTACTGCCGGAAAGCATGCGTGAGTCAGGCGTCATGGGAAGCTTGCGTTCGACATCCGCATACCCACTGGCAACTTTCGCCAAACGACCATCGGGTAGAACCAACGCCGCAGTGATCCCAGGCACGGAATAGCGAGCGCGCTCAGCATCCACGGCCGTTTGAAAACGCGCCACCAAAGTCGCGTATTGCGATTCGCTGAGGGGTGCCGCCTCGGCCGCCACCGTCCCCATGAGCACTGCCGCCGCGATCGTCAGAAATCCAGCAACTCGTCGCACCAGCCCCTCCCCGCGGGGCGCCCTGCAGCACCCCTGTCGACATCAAGGTTGACCTTTTTGAAAACTGAGGTCAAGCTCAATTCCGACCCATTTGATGAATGAACCCTCGGAGTGACACGCATGGCGGACGCACTGATCGAAGACACGCTGAACAGTTTGACGCCTGGCGCAGAAGTGGGTGTTTCTCCTTGGCTGACTGTGTCGCAGACCATGATCGACAGCTTCGGGCACGCCACACTCGATCCCGATCCGATGCATGTGGAGCCCGACTGGGCCGCCGCCAACAGCCCCTATGGCGGCACGATTGCCTTCGGATTTTTGACCATCTCGTTGCTGACCCATCTGCTGCATGGTTCGATGGGCGTTCGCGGCGCGCACGATCCACGCCGCTCAGGCTATTACCTCAACTACGGCTTCGATCGCATCAGGCTGGTGGCACCTGTGCGCACAGGCAGCCGAGTCCGAGGCTGTTTCAAGTTGCTCGAGCGCAAGACCGACGAGCGCGGACGACTCATTACCACGTTCGATTGCACCGTCGAGATCGAAGGCGAAGCGCGCCCGGCGCTGGTCGCTCAGTGGCTGACCGTTTGGGTCCCGCCCAACACGTGATCGCCGTCGCGATGACGACAGCCGCTACCCCGCTGACCAGGATCAGTGACTATGTGACTTCGCATGCCGCGCGCGATCCGGACGCAGTTGCGCTGATTCACGACGAGAATCGCATTTCCTACCGCGCCTTGATGCAGCAGGTCGATCTTCTCGCAGCCTCGCTGTTGGCCGCTGGAGTGCGCAAGGGTGATCGCGTAGCCACGTTGTCGACGCCCCATCCCGACTTCGTGGTGAGCTTGCTTGCCGCAACTTCTATCGGAGCCATCTGGCTCGGACTGAACCCACGCTATCGGCTGCCTGAGTTACAGCACTGCATGGTCGACTCCGGTGCCAAAGTCCTACTCGCCCACAGGAGCTTGCTAGGACGTAGTTACGAGCCGGAGATCGACGCGCTTCGGGCGTCATCTAAGTCGCTGGGGCAGATCGTTCTGTTTGACGACGCAAGTGACATGGCAGGCGCGATTCCGATGCGGATGTTCCTCGACCGCGGCAACTCCATTTCGCCCCAACAGCTCGAGCACGCACGCGCCGACGTCGATAGTCGAGATCCGTGCCTGCTAGTCTATACATCGGGCTCCACCGGCGCCCCCAAAGGCGCCCTGCTTCATCACAGAGGCATCATCGATTTCGCGGTCCTGTGCAACTCGCTGTGGCCGCTAGCACCCCACCGGATCATCAACTACTTCCCCATCAATCACATTGGCAGCGTCGTCGATTGCATGATGCCCTGCCTGGTAGCGGGCGGCGCGCAGGTCATGCTCGAACAATTCGATCCGACAGCATGTCTCGAACTGATCGAGCGTGAACGCATCACGCTATGGGGCTCCGTGCCCAGTGTTTTTCAGATGCAGTTGGCACTCCCGGACTTTGCGAGGTTCGATCTTTCGTCAGTGCAGCTGATCGCCTGGGGAGGCGCAGCCATGCCACGCGAAACCATCGAACAGCTTCGATCCATCTGCCCGAAGCTTGCGACCAACTACGGCATGACGGAAACCTCGAGCGCGATCACCATCATCGAGCCCACGGACGACCTCGACATTCTGGCAAACACTGTCGGCCACCCACGGCCGGGCGCGGAGGTTCGATTGGTCGACGAGCAGGACCATCCCGTCCCAGTCGGTCAGCCTGGGGAAATTCAGGTGCGCTCACCAGGTAATTTCCTGGGCTACTGGCAACGACCAGACGCCACTGCCGCCGCATTCACTGCCGACGGCTTCTTCCGCACCGGAGATCTCGGCGAGCAGCGAGCCGATGGCCGGATCCGGCTGATCGGGCGCCTGAAAGAGATGTACAAATCCGGCGGCTACAACGTCTATCCCCGGGAAGTGGAGACAGTGATCGAAACCCACCCCGGTGTCGCAAGCGCCGCGGTCGTCTCTATCCCCGACCCTCTTTGGCAAGAGGTTGGGGTCGCGTATGTGGTGCTCCGTGAACCCATCACGACACAGCAGATCGCACAGCACTGTCGCGACCGGCTCGCCAACTACAAGCTGCCCAAACACATCGTGCTCGTTTCCGAACTGCCGCTGCTGCCCATCGGCAAGGTCGATAAGCGCACCTTGCGCGCTTGGGCGGAACGCACCACCTCGCACTGACCATGGAACTCGCAGGCCTGCAATGCTGAGATTATTTATTCGAACAAGTGCCTGCATCGTCGCCGCGCTCGGCGTTCATTCGGCAGCGCTCGCCGCCGCGCCTGACTGCGGAACCGAAACCTTGACTCGCGAGCAGGGCCGCACCGCCGTTGCATTTGTCGGCGATCGAGTCGCCAGTGCGCACGTTGGATCGTTACAAGGCATGGCGCCGGCGCTTCAAGAAGGCTTTCGGCTGCTGCGCGACTCGATCAGCGAACCCATTGCTGCAGCCAAGCTCGCTCTATCGATCAACCAGGTGTTGGCTCACGCCGAAGACGCTCATCTCCGACTCAAACTAACGTCGACCGCTGAGGAGAAGTGCAAGCAACTGCCGCTGACGCTGGCATGGACCGATCAAGGACTGTTGGTACGTTCCAGCACAAGCATGCCTGCAGGCTCACGAGTACTTGCCATCGGGAAATATTCGCTCGATGAAATCGATCGGCTCGCTGTCTCGTCCATCCCTCACGAGAATCGCTACTGGGCGCACAGCGAGTTCGCGCGTCTACTGCCACGCGCCGATACGCTGCGTTCTCTGGGATTATTGAACCCCGATGACTCGGTCGATATCAGCTATCAGCCTCGCGACGGCGCACCGTCTACGCAGCGCTTGCGCCTGGGAACGACAGTCTCGCCGCCTCGTCCATGGATCGGATATCAGCTGTGGCCAGCATCCTCGACCGCGACACTGTGGCTGGACCGCTGCGACGTCAACGACGAATTCCACGCAACGCTCAGTCGCTTCGTTGCAGAGGTGCGCCAAAGCTCGATCCGTAAGATAGCCATCGACGTCCGAGGCAATCCTGGCGGCGATTCCGGAGTCGCGCTCGCTATCCTGCGCGCATTCGGCCGTGCGCCGACGAACGCGTTCTCCGTCGATGTCCGCGTGTCACCGGAATTGAATGCGGCCCAACCGGCGTTCGATCCCAAAAACATGTTTCCCCTTCTCGAGAAACTCGGCATCTCGAACTCACCCGCGAACGCTCGCGACTATCGATTGCCCGGCTCGCTCGTGCTATCCATGCTCGCGCAGCGCCTGCCGCCAGCACCCTCCGACGCCGCTCCGAAAGTAGACCTCTACCTGTTAACCGACGGCGGCACATTCTCCAGCGCGTCTCTGTTCGCCATACTGATGCGCGACAACCATCTCGGCATGCTGATCGGCGAACCTACCGGCAATTCGCCATCCTTCAATGCCAGCGAGATTCATCTCGACATCCCTCACATGCCCTACTTCCTGAATCTGTCGACCGCCCGCCTGATCCGCCCTGACGTGCACGCCGGCCCGGCCGAAACCATCCTGCCTGATGTGCTCGCTCCAATGACCGCGGACGCGTTGGCCAGCGGCAGCGATCCGGCGCTGGACTTCGTTCGCTCCCGATGACGAAACTGACAGCGCTTCACTCTTCCTGCCAGGCCCGCCAGCCCACCGAGCGATAAATGCCGTCCACTTCGTCGTAGTGCAGTTCCAGATCGTTCAAGTTCAACTCGTCGGCGCGAAAGCTGCCGAATGACTGCAACAGGGCGCTGGGCGCGACATCGCTGCGAACCGGATACTTGAACACGTTCTGAGACAACAGCGCCTGCCCCTGCTTGCTGAGTAAGAAGCGCACCAGTTTCATTGCATCGTCCTTGCGTGCCGTGCCGGAACGCACACCGACACCGGTCACGTTAACGTGCTGGCCCGCGCCGTCCTGATCCAACCAGGCCACCCCGAGGGTATCTGCCAATTTCAGACCGTTCGCCTGCTCGCGGCCCTTGGCGATCTCATAACAGAGGTAATAGGTGTTCACGAAGGCAAGCGCGAATTCCCCTTTGGCTACGCGCCAGATGTTGCCGGTATCCCCGGAGTACTCGGCACGCTCGCCCGCATTGTCACGCACCGCCTTGGCCCAGCTCGCAGCGCTTGCGTAGCCGTCATGTACGATCATCGACGCGAGCAACGAGCGGTTGTACATATTCGATGCCGACCGTAACGCAATCTTGCCCCGCCATTTGGGATCGGCCAGATCGCGATACGACTTGATCTCGCCGGGCCGTACTTGCGCCTTGTTATAAATCACCGCCCTGGCGCGCAACATCACGCCGTACCAGTTGCCATCACGATCGCGCCACCGCGCCGGCACGATTGCATCCAGGTCGGGGGAGCGAATCTCCTCGAAGGAGCCCAGCTTCTTGGCTTCGGTCAGACTCTTGTAATCCGACACCAGAATGACGTCGGTGTCGAAGTTGTCGTAGGCGTCGGTGACCTTGACGGCGATGCCGCTGTCTTTGCTGAACTGGTCGATGACCGGCTGCAGGAACTGCGCCTTGTGATACCAGTTGACGGTGAGCGGCTCCTTGTCCGCCGCGTTCGCGAACGGTGCCGTCCCTACGCAAGCCGCGACCAGGGCGACAGAAATCCAAGCGGCTCGACAACGAAACATCGGAAAAGCTCCTGGGAAGGGGTGAATACGACCGGCTCGGCGCTGGCCAGACCGGTCTAGTTCCATCGGGACGAACGGCGCCCGCACTTCCTCTAAGCGACTTTCACTCAGTGGTTTTTGCTTTGAGCGGTCGGCCAACCGAGTTATCGTCTGGCCATGCAGCCCATAGTGCAGGAATGGTTTCGCCGAGAGATCCTCCCGCACGAGGCGGCACTCCTGCGCTTTCTACGCCGCAAGCTAAAAAGCGATGCGGACGTAGCCGATATGCGGCACGACACGTACGTGCGCGTCCTGGAGGCCGCCGAGCGCAGCATCCCCACCTCGCCGAAATCATTCTTGTTCAGCGTGGCCCGTAACTTGCTCATCGATCGGGCCCGACGGGAGCGGATCGTCGCCATCGACCTGTTGGAGGATATGGACGTGCTGAACGTCCTGGTGGATGAAATCTCACCGGAACGCAGAGTCAACGGGCGGCAGCAGTTACAGCGAGTCGCCACGTTGTTCCGGCGACTGCCGCAGCGCTGCCGCGAAGTGGTCTGGTTGCGGCGTATCGAGGATCTGTCGCAACGGACCATCGCGAGCCAGCTCGGCATTGCCGAAGCAACGGTCGAGAAACATCTGGTCCGCGGGGTGCGCATGCTCACGGACGCCCTGTATGGCGAGCAGGCGGACCAGGAGGACAACAGTCGAAGGCGGCCGGCGGAGGCCGAACCGAAAGATGGAATCTAGAGAACTTATCGAGCAGACCGCGGCAGCGTGGGTCGTCAAACGCGGCCAGCAAGGCTGGAACGAGGTCGATGAGACAGCGTTGCAAGCGTGGCTGGCGAGCTCCGTCAGTCATCGCGCCGCTTACTATCGTCTGGATGCAGGCTGGCAGGAAGCGGGCCGGCTGAAAGCGCTCGCCGCCAGCCCTCCTGAGCCCATCGAAGCACCGCAGCCGCAACCAGATCGATCAGTGAGTTGGTCGAGGCATTGGCGCGTGCCGGCTGCGATCGCGGCCAGTGTGCTGCTCGCCACCGTGCTCGCACTGACGGTCTACATCCGCTCGACCGCCGAATCGTATCGAACTCCGGTCGGCGGCCTGGCCGCGGTGCCGCTAGCCGATGGCTCGACAGTCACGCTCAATACCGACAGCCGCATGAGTGTGGCGATCGGTGCCGAGGAACGGCGTATCGACTTGCGGCAAGGTGAAGCGTTCTTTGAAGTCGCGAAGGATGCAAACCGGCCCTTCGTGGTCGTCGCCGGTGCGCGCAAAGTAGTGGCCGTCGGCACCAAGTTCTCAGTCATGCGCGTTGCCGGCGATCAGCTTCGCGTGGTGGTGTTGGAAGGCATCGTTCGCATCGAGGACGGTCTCGGCGACCAACAACATCAGAAGATGCGGCTCAGTGCCGGCGGCATCGCCCGCGTCAGCGATGACGGCATCATCGTGGAACAACAACCACCAGCCCTGACCGAAGATTATTTGAGTTGGCGCTCCGGATTCGTGGCGTTCCATCAGACGCCGCTCAGTGAGATCGCCGCGGAATTCAATCGCTACAACACTCGCAAGATCGTGATCGACGACGCCGACGTGGCAGCGCTGCGATTGGGCGGTAACTTCCGGACCAACAACGTGGAAGGTTTTCTTCGTTTGTTAGAACAGTCCTATCCCGTCGAGGTCCGCACGCAGCAAGGTCGAATCTTCATCGAGCAAAAACTCAGCGAGTGAACCAACTCCAGTTACCGGAAACCTCAAGTTGCTTCGTCCCGGTAGTCGAGCGGACGCAATAGTCGACGACCGCCACGGGAGGATGAATGTTCGGGCACCAAAAACTACGTCGTGGGCTGCTCGCAGCCGCGATCTCATTGTCGCTGATCGGTCCGGCGCTGGCCGCGGACGCTCAGCATCGCGTCGATGTTCCAGCCGGAGATCTGTCGCAGGCGCTTAGAGAATTCGCGCGACAAGCAGGTATCGAACTCGTTTATCGAAACGATCAAGTCGCCGGTTATACCACCAGCGGTTGCAGCGGCAACCTGTCAGCCGAACAAGGACTGCGGCTGCTGCTGGAAGGCACACCGCTCACCTTGAAGACTGACACTAGCGGCGCAATCCTGATTGCTCCAGCAACACCGCAAACTGCTGCGAAATCCGGCCTCTCGGATGCCGCCTATCTGCGCATCGGCCAGGCAACCTCACCGAACAGCGCAGCGCCGCCCGCGCAAAACGCCGAGCCGATCGAAGAGTTGCAGTATGTAACTGTCTACGGCCGCACACTGAATGACGCGATCACAGTACGTGACGTGCCGCAGACACTCGCGGTCTTCGATCATAACTTCCAGGTCAACACCGCCGCAGCCGACGTGTACAACGTACTGCGATTCGTGCCGACCAACGCCAGCCGTTACTCGGAAATCGGCTTCTATCCAGGCGAGGCGGTCATCCGCGGCTTTCAGGTCGCTCGCACCATCAACGGCATCACCGTCGACACCATCAATCACGGCGCCGATCTCATCAACGCCGAGCGCGTCGAAGTGTTGATGGGCCCAGCCTCGGTGCTGTATGGATCGCAACAGCCTGGCGCGGTGGTGAACATCGTCACCAAGCAACCGCTGGACCACTTCCATCTAGAGCTCGAAGCCGCCGCGGGCAGCTACGACGATCAGCGCTACTCGCTGGACGTGGGCGGTCCGCTCTCCGACAGCGTGCGCGTCCGCTTGAATGCCGGCTACCGAGAGCGCGAATCGTTCCTGGATTCCTGGGACTTGAACAAAATCACCGTGGCGCCGGTACTGGTCGCCGATCTGAGCGACGCCACCCAGCTCACGCTCGAGGGTTTCTATTCTCGCAACGAATGGG
>NZ_JAEUPY010000672.1 GCF_016790065.1 Steroidobacter sp. | reverse complement strand
GTCTCGGCGTCGTACGGCAACACAGCTGCAGCCGTGCTCGGATAGCGATTGAAGCCGCCGGCCTTCCAACCTTGCGCCGCCGTCACATAGGAGCTGACCGAGCTGTTCCAGTTATAGGACAGCGACGCGGTCGAGGTGACGTCGCTGAACGTATCTTCACCGCTCAAGGTGAAGAACGTCGGATTGGCGTTCTCGATCTGCGTGATGTTACGCAACCGCTGACCGTCCACTGAGACCGTCTCTCGCGAGTAGCGCGAACCGAGCGTCAGCTCGACATGGTCCGTCGCTTGCCAGCTGCCTTGACCGAACAGGGCCCAGCCGTCGCGGTCGGCGCCGAAGTCCTCACGAATCGCCGTTCCTGCCAGATAGCCCACGGCTGGATCGATTCTGACGCCGATGCCGATATCGAAAGCGCGTTGCTGATCCTGCGTCTGATCGAAGTAGTACGCACCAGCGAGCCAATCGAAGGCTCCTGCTTCACCGCTCAGCCGCAGCTCTTCGCTCCAGAACTTTTGCTCGACTTCGGAGCGCTGATGCACACCCTGGAACGTGATTGGGCCGGGCGCGACGGTCGAACCGGGCCGGCCGTTGGCAGTCGTGGGCGTTTGATCGGTTTGCTCGCCGTCGAAATCGATGGTGATATCCGACTTCACATCGCGGAAGCCGGTGATGGAGGTCAGCGTAAACGCGTCGCTAGCCTTCCATTCCACGGTGAGTTGCACACCGCTGTTGTCCTTGGTGTCGTTGGCATCGTTATCGCTGGCAATGTTATAGCACTTGCAGGCCAGCAGAGAGCCGAGCGCCATTTCGTTGCCGCCTCGATGCGAAACGTCCGCTGCGAAGGAAACTTCCAGATTGTCCGACGGCACCCAACGCAAAGTGCCGCGAGCTGCGTAGCGATCGTACGGAGCACCCGGCCGACCGTTCAGCGTGTTATCGAGATAGCCATCCGATTCGCCATACTCTGCCGAAATGCCACCGAACAGCGTTTCCGCCAACGGACCGCTCACCGAGCCGTGCACTCGATAGGTGTTGTACTCCGAGAGTTCGAGCTCGACTCGACCGCCGAGATTCTGGTCGGGTTTGCGCGTGACTAGATTGAGCGCGCCGGCCTGAGTGTTTCGACCGAACAACGTGCCCTGCGGACCGCGCAGGACTTCCAACCGCTCCAGGTCCAGAAAGCCGATGTCGAAACCCAGCTGCGGTTGATACATGCCATCGATGAATACGCCGGCGGCGGGTTCCGATCCACCGTTGAAGCCCACGCCTCGCATCACGATGTAAACGAAATCAGATGTCGGCGCCGCGCCACCCGATTGGGTGAAATACAAGCCCGGCACGCGCCCGTACAAGTCATCGACGGTATCGATGCGATTGTCTTGCAGCGTCGCCGAATCCAGCACGCTCACCGCCAACGGCACTTCCTGTAGCGTCTCGGCGCGCTTGCGAGCGGTCACCACGACCTCTTCCATATTCGCTTCCTGCGCCCGTACCTCCGTTGCTACGGCAACCGCAGTCAAAGCACCGAAGAAAACACCCAAGCCGAGTCGATTGCGAGAAAGCATGCTGATCTCCGGTGCTGCGATTTCAACAAAGACGCAAGAGCAGAGCCGAGCCTCAATGACTAACGCGTGACCGCTGCGAAATATTTCAAGAACCAGCCGACGTAACGAGTGGTCGCGTCGAGCACTTCAGGAAACGATCGAATGCCATGCCCGGCGGTGGGATAGGTCAGCAACACCGACTCGACGTCGTGTTCGAGCAGCGAGCGATGAAACTCCAGTGCTTGCGTCGGCGGCGTGTTCTGATCCAACGCGCCGGTGAGTTGCAACGTCGGCGTGCGCACTCGGCTCGTGAACATCGCGGGACTACGCTCGAAGTAGTGCCCACCCGGTTGATCCGGCCGTCCTGTTAGAAACGTCGTGTCGAAGTACGAAATCTGCGAGGTGCGGTGCTGGCTGTACCAGTTGCTGACACAGCTGATCGGCACAGCGGCAGCGAAGCGCGTGTCCTGGGTGATCAACCACGCAGACATGAAACCGCCATAACTGATGCCCGTCACGCCAAGGCGTTGGGGATCTGCGGTGCCGTTGGCCACGAGCGCATCGAGGCCGGTGAGATAGTCGTAAGTGTCCTCGCCACCCATGTCGCCAGCGACGAGGCGTGCGAACTCACGTCCACGAGTGCTGCTGCCGCGAGGATTCGGATAAAACACAGCGATGCCATGATCGGTAAACAGCTTGGCGCCGCGCAGCCGACCCTGCCAGCGATTGCGATGACACCACACCGGGCCGCCATGAATATCCATCACCACCGGCATCGGGCCGGCGACGTCGGGCTTCACCAACCAGCCGTGGATCTCGAGGCCATCGCGTCCTTGCCACTTGATCGGAGCGATGTGCGCTCGTTTGATCTCGCCTGGCGGCCGAGCGTCCAACGACGCCACCACGTCATAGCGTCCGTCGCGAACCACGACGATTTCCGGTGCGACATCGTAAGCCTCACCGATCGCGACACAGCCGCCCGAGGTCAAAGGCCAGATCGCCGGATACCAATTACCAAACGTGCGCTCGATGCTGCTCCATTGCTCCACACACTCGCCGGTCTCGACATACACCTCGCCGATGACGGTCTCGAACGCGCGATGGCCGACAAACATCAAATGACGATCGCTCCGCCAGGCGACATGCGTGACGTCGACGTTTGCGGTATCGATCGCTCGAACCTCGCCGGTCGCCGTGTCGATCAGTCGCAATTCTCCGGCCACGATCAGGCGATCGCTGCACACGGCTTCGATCAACGCGATCGCGCGGCCCGACGGCGAACCCGCTGGCACGCCGATCTGATCGGATGGCGTGTACAACACACGCGTCTCAGCGCCTTTGAGGCCAAACGACGTGAGCTGCGCTCGGTACCACGATCCTTCGCTGTGTGAGTCGGAGGTCACGGCAGCGATGCGATCATTACCTGCCCAAGTTGCTTCCCAACAGTTGATGCCGTCGGTAGCGAGTGCAGTCGCCTGCATCTCTTCGACTCGCACCACGAAGATACGACGCCACAGATCCGCGGCATCGCCGCTGTCGACGATAGGCATCCACGCAGGCAATTGCGCGGCTCCGGAGCGACTCAACGTGGTGTGGCCACCCTGACAACCCGCGAGATCAGCGCCGAATCCCGCCACGAGCAACAGAATGTGTTGCCCATCGGGCGACCACTGCAGCGCTTCGACGATGCCATCGACTGCAGGCGCGGCTCGCACTTCGCCGCCATCGCCGCGGGCCAAATAGAGTTGATAGTTTCCAGCCTGGGCGCGATCGGAAATGAACGCCAGCGACTTGCCATCCGGCGACCAACGCGGCAGCCGATCGCTACCCTCGCCCGCTTGAATACGCGTGTGCTGGCGACTCGACAGCTCTAACAAACAAACGCGAGTAACTGGCGCTCGCGCCAAGTCTTCATGAAGGGTGCCAGTGAACGCGACTGAGTGACCATCGGGTGACGCGGTGATATCCGCCGCATCGACAATCCTGTCCAGTCCGACGCCGTTCAGAATCCGGAAATAGTCACAGACCTTTCCGTACAGTTCTGTCTGCCTGATATCGCGGTCCAGGTTCATCAGCGCTCCGAGAATTCGACGCCAGCGTTACGCAGGGCGGCGGTCGCCTGACTCACGTGCTTCTCGACCATGCTGACCGAGATGCCCAGATGCGCGGCGATCTGTGCCTGTGAGCAAGCTTCCATCCGGTAGAGAACAAAGGCTTCGCGAGTGCTCGGTCGCAACTTGGCCAAGGTTTCGCTGACCATGCCGAGCATTTGCATGGATTGCACGACGCTGGAGGGCTCGCCTTCGCCCATGTCGGAGAGCTGAATGTCGCCGGCCGGCACAGCCTGGCGCATCATGCGGGTGTGAGTGCGGCGGCTGCGATCTTTCACCAGATTGCAGGCCATCTTGAAGGCGAACGCTTTGAAGCTGCGGATCTCGGTGGCCGCGCCCATGCGCCACAGGCGCAGGAAGATCTCTTGCACCAGATCTTCGGCATCATCCATCGAGCGGGTTTGCTGGGTCAGAAAGGCCCGCAGCGGCGCATCCAGTCCGCGGAACACATCGGCCATTCTCTGGCGGGCGACGCTTCCTGCCGTGTGCTGCAGATCGCGCATTCTTTCGACTGCTACTGCCATATCGCCCCACTTCGTTCTTATGCCCAGCCGGATCGATCCGCGGAACCGTACATTTGTGTACGGTTCGGGGCAGCATACAACAGCTTTGCCGGCTCCGTACAGAAGTGTTTAGTACTGACCAGGGGCGGGCTGGGCGGCGACTGGGGAGCGGACTACAGGGCAGCGAGCAGAACCGCCCCAATAGCGAGCGGACACACGAACTTGAGCAAGATTCGACACAGCCGACGCAGCGCTGGAGCGTCCACCGCCAGCTCTTCCTGGTCGAATGAGGCCGGCAAGCGCCAGCCTACGAAGGCGCAGGTAAGCAAAGCGCCGAGGGGCAACAGGACGTTGGAAGAAACGAAATCGACGATGTCGAACACGGTCTTGTGCTGAAACAGCGTAGTCCATGCCAGCGGATGCCAGTCCTTCCAGACGTTGAAAGACAACACACTGCCCAGCGCCAGGAACCAGACGATCAGGATGGCGATCAGCACCGCCACTGACCGCGAATAACCGCGCCGCTGTTGCAGCCACGCCACCATCGGCTCCATACCTGCAATGGACGGAGTCAGCGCGGCCAGCACCAGCAGGATGAAAAATAAAGTGCCGACCAGCCGGCCCGCAGGCATTTCTACAAAAGCGGTGGGCAGCACGTTGAACACCAGGTCCGGCCCTTGCGCCGGGTCCAGTCCATACTGAAACACCAATGGGAACACCATCGCGGTCGCCAGTACCGACACCACGACGATGGAAGCGCTGATCAATAGAGCCGAGCGCACCAAAGAAACATTGCCAGGCACATAGGCGCCGTAGGCCAACATCATGGCCATGCCCACGCCGGTCGCGTAGAAGGCCTGCCCAACTGCGGCCAGGACCAAGTCTGGAGAAAGCTTGCTCAGGTCGGGTTGAAACGCGAAGGTCAGGCCGCGCTCCGCATCGCCTTGAAGCAGCGCGTAAGCCACCAGCGCCAGCAACAGAATCAACAAGCCGGGAGCCCGAATCTTGTTGGCAATCTCGATGCCGCGATTCAAACCCCGCGCCGAGATGAAACCGACGAGGGCAAGGAACACGACGTTCCAGAAGCCCACTTGCCACGGGTTCGCCAGGAAGTCTGAGAAATGCGCCGCGATCTCCGGCCGCGTCAGGCCCATGATCTCACCGCTCGCACACTTCCAAGCGTAGGCGCTCACCCATCCGGCAATCACGGTGTAGTTCGACATGATGAGCACACCAGCCACCGTGCCCAGCACCCCGATCCAGTTCCAGGATCGTGAGTAACCGAACGTCGCAGCCACCTGCCCCGCCGCTGCCGGCGGACTCAGCCGCGACCTGCGGCCGATCATGAACTCCGCGACCAGTAGCGGCGTTGCGATGGCCACGCACGCCAGCACGAACACCAGCAGAAACGTACTGCCGCCGTTGGTTCCGGCCAGATAAGGAAAGCGCCAGATGCTGCCGAGGCCGACCGCTGCACCCACCGCCGCTAGATTGAAGGCAAGCCACGAGGACCAGCGTCCCGAAGCTGATTTCATACAGATCCTTTGGCTCGAATCAGGAACGTACTGGATTCAATAACGGGTCGCGAAGCGCGTGGCTCAACCACTGCCCCAGATAGTCTCTAAAGCTTCGGTCGTAGTACAGATCGAACGAGATCGGGTCGTGGCGATGGGCAACCACAGGGACCGCTGCGAACCGGGTACGAATGCACTGTGCGGACCAGTCGACGCCCGCTCCCATCGACAACAACGCCGGCGCACTCGGCCCCTGCACAGTGGCACAGTTGAGCGCTGCAGAAACGTCAACCGCATGGTGAGTCACGTTCGCGAACTCGCTCTCGCACATCGATACCAGCTTCTCCGCCGACAGTTGGTCGCTCACCAACAGCCATTGGTCTGGACCCAGCGAAAGTGCCGTGACCTCAGCTGTCGTTCGTCCTTCGAGCATGCGCGGTAGCCCGTGCTTGCTTGCCTCATGCGAAGCTGACATCCGAATGCGTAAGCGAACTTTGGTTCGCCGCGGATGCGCCTCTAGCTCCACCAATTGCTTATCCATTCATGCGCTCCCCGGCGGAATCGAAGAAGGTCGGCTTGACTACGCGCGCCTGGAGCGTGCTCCCTTCATCGAAGATGGTGACGATCTCGCCGATGCGCGCCGCGCCACGTTCGAGCAGCGCCAGGCCAATGGAGCGCTCCAGCGTCGGACTGAAGGCAGCCGACGTGACGAAGCCTTCGCTTCTTCTTGGCGACGATGCGCTGCTGACGATGTGTGCGCCCGCCACCAGCGAAGCGTTAGCGGCTACTGGCTCCAAGCCGACGAACTGCCGTCGCGACGACGCTTGATCGTGTGCACGAGACAACGAGCGGCGGCCCACGAAATCCGTGTTCTTCTTTTCGATCACGGCACCGAAGCCCAGATCCAGCGGATTGGTGGTGCCATCAGTATCCGAGCCCACGTGCAAAAAGCCCTTCTCGAGTCGCAACACCAGCCAGGCCTCGAGACCAACAGGAGCGATGCCGTACTTCGCCCCCCGCCGCATCAACTCCTCCCATAAGCCTTCCGCTTCGTTGGCCGGAACGCTGATCTCGTAGCTCAACTCACCGGTGAAGCTCACGCGCTGCACTCGTGCTCGTCGACCAGCGATCTGGCCTTCGCGGAAGTTCATATGCGGGAACGCAGCGGCCGAGAAATCGATATCGCTCGGCAGCTCCTGCAGGAGTGCGCGGGCCGCGGCACCAGCCAAAGTGAGCACAGCCCACTGTGTCGTCACTGGCGTCAACACCAGATCCAGATCCGGCCATTCGCATTGGTGCCACTCATCGAGCCAGCCGGCGATGCGCTCGGCATTACCACCTGTGGTGCTGACCAAGTAGTGCTCGGGCGATAAACACGCGAACACACCGTCGTCGATCACGATGCCGTTCTCGTTGAGCATGAGCCCATAGCGCACTTTGCCCGGCTGCAACGAGATGACGTTGTTCATGTAGATACGATGAAGGAAGTTCGCAGCGTCGCGACCGCGCACTTCGATCTTTCCCAGCGGCGAGCCTTCGAACAAGCCGAGCCCCGCACGCACCGCCCTCACCTCGCGATTGATCGCGGCTTCGCGACTTTCAGCACCGCGCAAGTAGCACGCAGGCCGCTTCCAACCGCCGTAGTCATCGAGCTGCGCTCCATTCAAGACATGCCAACGATGGACCGGCATGTGACGCGGCGGTGCGTACAGATCGCCCGTGGCGTCGCCACCGATCGCACCGAAAGTCACCGGCATGAACTGCGGCCGGTAAGTGGTTGTGCCCAGCGTCTCGATGCCACGGCCAGTGAGCTCGGACAGTACCGACAGCGCGTTGAGATTACTGGTCTTGCCCTGATCCACGGCCATGCCGGTGGTCGTATAGCGCTTCAGATGCTCGACCGAGACAAAGTTCTCGCGGGCAGCCAGCTCGATATCGGCGGAAGTGACATCGTGAAGCAGGTCGACCCACTGACGCGCGTTACTACTCTGCGGCGCTCGACGGATAGCGCGAATCCCGTTGGTCTCAGATCGATGGTCGCGAGGCACGCTGCCTGATACATACTGCTTCTCGCGTGTAGTCGTCGCCGCCTCGCGCCCCGCCCGAGCGCCACTGGCAACCGCACTCGATACTGCGAACTCCGCATTCGCAGCTCCGACAATGCGCACGCGCTGACGGCAGCTTTCCGGGACGATACAAGCGAGCGAAGCGTCGTAACGTACCTTGCCGCCGGCTTGCGAATACAAATGAACTGTTGGATTCCACCCTGACGACACAGCGAGCGTGTCGCAGGCAATCCAAGTGACGCTGTTCCCGAGCTTGCGACCGTCGCTGGACACTCCGTTGACGGCAACAGCTTTCAACCGACTCGACCCACGCGTGTCGACGACCATGGCTGAGCGAATCACCTTCAGACCTCGCCGTTCGACGCCCTTCTCGATCTGAACGCTCGCAGCCTCACGCGCATCGACGATGGCCGGGACCTCGATGCCAGCATCATGCAGGTCGAAGGCCGTGCGATACGCATCGTCATTGTTGGTTGCGATCACTGCACGCCGGCCGGTGGCCACGCCGTAACGATTCAGATAGGTTCGCACCGCGCCGGCGAGCATGATGCCGGGGCGGTCGTTGTGAGCAAACATCAGCGGCTGTTCAATGGCGCCAGTGGCAAGAACCACCTCACGCGCGCGGATGATCCAGAACCGCTGCACCGGCCCGTCCGGACGCTCGTTATCCGACAGATCGAGCGCGGTCAGAACATTGTGATCGTAGTAGCCTGCCACCATCGTCCGCCGCAGGATTTGAACCTTCGGCGAACGTTCGAGTTCATCAGCCACCTCGCTGACCCAACTGCGGGCGCTGAGCCCCTCGACATCTACTCGCTCGAGCAACGCTCGTCCGCCAAGCTGGCCGTCTTGTTCAATCAACACCACGCGCGCACCAGCTCGGCTTGCCTCTCGTGCCGCCGACAAGCCGGCAATGCCAGCGCCGACTACCAGCACATCGCATCTCAGGTGATGCCGAAAGAACTCCGTCTTGTCCTCACCGGACGGCAACGTTCCCAACCCCGCCATACGCCGCACGGCATCTTCATAGGTATGCCAGTTCGGCCACTTGAACGTCTTGTTATAAAAACCAGCCGGCAGCAGGCCATGAACGCGGTCGAAAACGCGTCCCACATCGAAGTCGACGCTGGGAAAACAGTTCTCGCTGGTGACGACCATGCCATCCACTAGCGGCTGCACTGTGGCACGCACCAGCGGCACGGCCAGGCCGTTGATCGCCACTCTCAGCAGTGCGTTCGGCTCTTCGACGCCCGCCGAAAAAATGCCGCGAGGGCGGTGATACTTGAAGCTGCGCGCGACCACACTGATTCCATTCGCAAGCAACGCCGAGGCCAGCGTATCGCCAGCGTGTCCTTGCAAAGCGCGGCCATTGAAGGTGAACGATAGCGTTTGCGACCGGTCGAGCTGACCGCCCTGCGCCACTCGATGGGCGCTCATGACAAACTCCCTTCGCTGATGCGCGAGCGACGCACCGGCGCCACCTCATCCAAGGCCAGTTCCGGTTTCGCCTCTCCCATCAGATAAACCGCAAGGATGTCGTGAGTCACGGTATCGCGCGCAACGTTGAACCAACGGCCGCAGCCATAAGAATGCAACCAACGCTCGTAAGCCACGCCTTTGGGATTGATGCGATTGAACAGATAGTCGGCCCAAGCAACATCGTCGGCTTCCAGTGTGGGCCGGGTGACGTGCGACTCGCCGCCGAAACGATACTCTTCTTCATCGCGCACGCCGCAGTAAGGACAAGGGATCTGTAACATCAGTGCGCCACTCCGGCCGCCGCGCCTTCATCGATCAATGCGCCGCTGGCGAAGCGCTTCAAGCCGAACTGGGCGATCAACGGATGCGGCTCACCGTGAGCTACGGTGTAGGCCATGGTATCGCCGCCGGCTGGAATCGCCTTGTAGCCGCCCGTCCCCCAGCCGCAGTTGATGAACAAACCATCGACGGGTGTCAGCCCCATGATGGGAGTGGTATCGGGCGTGATATCGACGATGCCCGCCCACTGACGCATCAAGCGTAGCTGCCGGAAGGCCGGGAACAATTCGAGCAATGCCGTCACGTTCTGATGGAACGCCGGCAGACCGCCACGCTGTGCGTAGCTGGTGTAGACGTCCGCTCCGCCACCGAGCACGAGTTCGCCGCGATCAGACTGGCTCACATACATGTGCACCGTCGGCGACAACACAACCGTATCGAGACAAGGCTTGATCGGCTCGCTCACCATGGCCTGCAATGCCATGCTGCTGATGGGCAAGCGCAACCCGAACTTTCCAGCCAGCACGGTCGAGTGGCCTGCGACCGACAGAACGACGCTGCCCGCGCCAATCATGCCGTGCGAGGTCTCAACCGCAGCGACCCGTCCGCCCTGCTGACGAAAGCCGGTCACCTCACATTGCTGAATGATGTCGACGCCGAGTGCATTGGCACCGCGTGCGTAACCCCAAGCAACCGCGTCGTGTCGGGAGATGCCACCGCGGCGCTGAATGAAGCCGCCATGCACTGGAAAGCGCGCATCCAGCTTGATCAATGGCACCAGCCTCTTGATCTCCTCGGGCGTCATCAGCTCCGAATCGATGCCGTTGACTTGAATCGCATTGGCCCAGCGACGCAGATTCTCCAGCTCGTGGTGACTGTGCGCGAGTGTCAGGATGCCGCGCTGACTCAGCATCACGTTGAAGTTGAGTTCGCGACTCAGGCCTTCATACAGTTGCAGCGAGTGTTCGTAGAACGCCGCGCTCTCGGGCCAGAAGTAGTTCGACCGCGTGACCTGCGTGTTGCGCCCCGTATTGCCGCCGCCAAGCCAGCCCTTTTCGAGCACCGCGACATTGCGAATGCCGTGCTTCTTGGCCAGGTAGTACGCCGTCGACAGGCCATGGCCGCCGGCACCGACGATGATCACGTCGTAAGACTTGCGAGGCGTCGGAGTCCGCCATGCCTGACTCCAGCGCCGGTGGCCCCCCAGCGCTCCGGAAATCAACGAAAACAAGGAGTAGTTATGCATCGACTGTGCGCTATGAAGCCTTCGGCTTGCACTAAGACGCAGCAAGCCGTGCCACCCACAGCAGCTCGTTGATCAGGAGCTCTTACGACCTACGGCACCCGGATGGTGCGCAACGCCCGCCCCCACTTAGTCAGCTCATCCAGCATGACCTTGGCGGCACTGTCCAACTGCTCGTTGCTGTTGAAGTGCTTACTTTCGTCGATCAGCTTGGCGGCGAAAGGAATCGCCACTGCCTCAGCCAGCGGCATCATCTTCGCCGCCGTCACCGTTAGCTTCGCCTGCTGCGCGGCGCGCATGCCGCCGGACGCTCCGCCATAGCTCACGAAACCGCAAGGCTTGTAGTTCCACTCGGCGTACAAGTAGTCGATGGCGTTGGTGAACGACGGCGGTGGTGAGTAGTTGTACTCCGGCGTCACGAACACAAAAGCGTCCGCGCCATCTACCAGCGCCGACCAGCGCTTGGTATGTTCATGCTGATACTTGCGCAACCTTGGGTGATGCGGCTCGTCGAATAGCGGCAGACCAACCTCCACCAGATCGACCAACTGCGCGCTGAAGCGATCGTCCGCGCTGGCCACCGAGTCGAACCAGCGAGCAATCGAAGGACCGATGCGGGTCGGGCGGGTGCTGCAAATGAGGGTCAGGAGCTTGAGCGATGACATGGCGATGTTCGGGGGACCTTGAGCTGGCAAATCAGCCCCCGAGTAGTACCGCAGTTGGCGGCCCGCCTCAACAGAACTTCCCTATCTATCGGTAGGTGTCCAGCGGCCCCGGCTACGACAATCCTGCGTGCATGACCTCAGCCCACCAACGCCCGCAGTTGCCGAATGGTTTCGAGCAGCTCGGCCGGCGGGTTCGGGATGAAGCCGGCGATGCTGGAGAGCACGCCGAGCTTCAGCAGCGTGCCCAGCTTCTGTTCGGGCAACCGGCCGTTCATGGCATCGTCGATGATGGAGTACTCGGCGTTGGCGATCAGCGTGTGCAGGAAGTTCAGCTCGGGCTTGGCCAGCTTGTTGCTGTCGGCCGCGACCAGGTCATCGAGGAACGGCGTCACGTGCGAGATGGCGATGTCCCGCAAGATGCCGTAGATGCCGCTGTCCAGGCTCGACGAGAAATACACCGGCGCCAGCTCTTTGGAATATTCCCGCTTGCGTTTGATGATCCGGGTCAACCGGTCGATGCGGCTCAGGATCTCCTCGATGGTCCGCGGGCCGGCGCCTGCGCCCTCTTCGGCAATCGACTCGTAGAAAAACTCTTTGATGGCCGTGCCGATCATGGCCTCGCGATTCTCGAACTGCAGGTACAGCGTGCGCAGCGCGACGCCGGCGCGTTCGCTGACGTTCCTGGTGGTCGCCGCGGCGATGCCGCTCTCCTCAACTATCGCAAGCGTGGCGGCGATGATGCGCGCACGCCGCTCGACCATAGCTTTGGATTGGTAGGTGCGAGGCGTTTTCTTGGCGGCGGGCGCTCGAGTTTTTTTGGTTTGTTTCACGAGTGGCTCGGCATTGAGGCGGCAGCATGAAAGCAGCGATCCAAAGAAGGCTTGCAGTCATTACCGGCGGCTGCGGCGGGATGGGAATCGCGTGCGCCCGAGAATTCGGCCGAGCGCACGATCTGGTACTCACCGACATCTCGGCGGAGCGGCTGTCGCAAACACAAGCGCAGCTTCACGATGAAGGGTACCTGGTACGGGCCTGTGTGGCGGGAGACTTGGCCGAGCCCACCGTAATCAGCGCGCTCATGGAAACCATCGACTCGCATGGTCCGCTTGGCGTGCTGCTACATACTGCCGGCGTGTCGTCGGGGATGGCGGAGTGGCAACGCATCCTCCGCACGAACGTGGTCGGAACACGATTGCTGCTCGCAGCGATCGAGTCGCGCTTGTCGATGGGCAGTGTGGGCATTCTGATTGCGTCCGTCGCCGGCCATGTCGCGCTGGTCGACAAACAGGTCGATGCCCTGCTCGCATCGGACACGCCAGCGGATGAACTGCTCGCGAGGATGGAGCCGCATCTACAGCGGCTGGTCGCAACCCAAGGCCAGAATGGCTCATTCGTATACTCCAGCCTGAGCGGTCCTTCGTACGGCCTGTCGAAGCGGGCCACGATACGCGAGGCCGCGCTGCGTGCAGCGGCTTGGGCCAAACGAGGCGCCCGTATCGTGTCGATCTCTCCAGGCATCATCTGGACTCCGATGGGTCGCTACGAGGTCGAGCACGGCCAAGCGGCCAGCATCGTGCTCGAGCAGACCTCATTGCGCCGCTGGGGCACGTCCATGGACATTGCCCGAGCCGCTGCTTTTCTAGCCTCAGAAGATGCGTCCTTCATCACCGGCACTGACCTGCGCATCGACGGCGGGATGATTCCCGCTCGCCTCGGCGAAGGCTATTGAGTTTACCGTTCCACGGCTATTGCGTCACTGCTTCTGCGCGGCCTCCTGCGCTTGCAATAGCCGTGCAGAAGAGATGACGTAGGCGCGGATCGATTCGACCTGCTCAGCAGTCAAACTACCCGCGAATGAGATCATGCCGCGCGGCTCGAGTGCGCCTTCCAGCACCACTTTCGTGAATGACTCCGGATGACCCGCCATCGGCGAGCGCCGCAGGTCCGGCAGAATCCCCGACGAGAGCAGCGACGCACCGTGGCACCGGCTGCAGTAATTCGAGTACAGCCCCCGACCTTCATCGATGCGCTGTTGCGGCCACTGTTCGGCCGTCGGCATCGCCGGCGGCAGCGGCACTGGCGTGTAAGCCGGCAGCTTCGCACCACCCTTGATCTTGAACGCCAACACTCTGCCGTTAGGCGCGGCAAATGCAGGCTTCAGCGCCGGCAACGCTAGCGGCACCGCGCCTCCATAGCCCGCCATCACAGCGATGTACTGTTCGCCGCCCGCTCGATACGACACAGGCCCGCCAACAGTTCCGGTCTGCACGTCGTAGTTCCAAAGCCGTTCACCGTTGCTCGCACGGTAGGCCTGAAGTTGTTTGTCTGCCGTGCCTTGAAATACCAGATCGCCCGCCGTCGCGAGCACGCCGCCATTCCACGGGCCCGCGTGATCGACATGCCAGGCTTCTTGCTGTGTCACCGGATTCCACGCGATCAAACGCCCGGTCAGCATCTTCGCAATCGCCGCGCGCTGCGCCGGATCGTCCGGCACGCCAAGCAAACTAAAATCGATGCCGGTGTTGAGTGTTTTCGGACGCGCGGCGAACGCGGGATCGTCGCGATACGCCAGCGGTAGTTCCTGCGCCGGAATATAGGCGAGCCCTGCCGCGGGGCTGTAGGCCATCGGATGCCAGTTGTGCGCGCCAGCGCCACCTGGCTGCGCGACGAAGATCGCCTTCTCGTAGCGAGCTTCGGGTGTTTCCTGCGGCCGGCCGGTGGCCAGATCGATGCCCGTCGCCCAATTCACAGCGACGAAATTCTTCGCCGACAGCAGCTTGCCGTTCTCGCGATCTATCACATAGAAGAAACCGTTCTTCGGTGCCTGCATCAGCACCTTGCGCTTCTGACCGTCGAGTACCAGGTCAGTGAGCGTGATCGTTTGGTTGGCGTTGTAGTCCCAGGTTTCACCGGGATTCACTTGGTAATGCCACAAGTACTCGCCCGTGTCCGGCTTCAGCGCGATGATCGAACACAGGAACAGGTTGTCGCCTTTGCCTTCAGAACGGATGCGTCGATTCCACGGCAGGCCGTTACCTGTGCCTACATAGAGCTGATCGAGTTCTTGGTCGTAGACGATGGAGTCCCACGCAGTGCCGCCGCCGCCGAACTCGTACCACTTGCCGAACCAAGTCGGCAGCGCCTTCTCAGCTAACACTTTGTCTGATGCCGCGCCGTCCGGGCCCTTCGCTGGATCGCCGGGCACCGTATAGAAACGCCAGGCGAGCTTGCCGGTCTCCGCGTCGTACGCGCTGACGTAGCCGCGTACTTGATAAGTGTCAGCACCGCCATTGCCGATGATGACTTTGCCTTTCACCACGCGCGGAGCGCCAGTGATCGTGTATGAAGCTTGCGGATCCGTCGTCTCGACGGACCAAACTGGTTTACCCGTCGCCGCATCGAGCGCGATGAGACGGCCGTCGAGAGTACCGACGTAGACTTTGCCGCGATACACCGCGACACCTCTATTGACCACATCACAGCATGCTTTTATCGCGGTCGCGCCCGGCACTTTCGGATCGTATGTCCACAGATGCTTGCCACTCGCGGCATCCAGCGCCACGACTTTGCTCCACGCAGTCGTCGTGTACATGACACCATCGACGATGATGGGCGTCGCCTCCTGGCCCCGATTGGTGTCGAGGTCATGAAACCAGGCGAGTTCGAGCTGCCCGACGTTTTTAGCATTGATTTCCGCAAGCGGACTGAATCGTTGTTCGCTGTAGGTTCGGCCGTGGCTCAGCCAATCGTCTGCATTCGACTCGGCGCCGGCCAAGCGCGCATCGTCGACGTTCGCAAACGCGCGAGTCTCCGACGCTGAGGCCGACGGCGATTGTTGCCGCTGGCAGGCGCTGAGAAGTACTAGAAGCCCCAGAGCTACGCATCTGTGTGCGATTGTCATGATGCAATCCGTCCGATCAGCTGCAGGCGAAGCCTGGATAGCCCTGTTTTTGCTCTTGATCACAACGCTCCCGATAAGCCAGATAGCCGCCGACGTACGCGAGGATGACTCGCGGCTTGCCGGGAACGTTGGCACCGACATACCAGCTGTTGGCGTGTTCCCAAAGCGTGCCTTTGACGAGATCGTTGACGTGACGAGTCCATTGCTCCTCTGCCTCGCGCGTGACCTCGCAGCGACGCACGTCATACTTCTGGCAATGAGCGATGAGCGCGGCGATCCATTCGACTTGCATCTCGTTGGTCATGACGACGTTGGTCAGCACCGACGGGCTGCCGGGCCCACCCACCATATAAAGATTCGGGAAGCCGTGGACGCTAACGCCGAGATGCGAGTGTGGGCCTTGCGCCCAGCTCTCCTTCAAAGACACACCGCCCACGCCGCGCAGATCGATGCTAGTCAGCGCGCCAGTCAATGCATCGAAACCCGACGCGGAGATCAGCACGTCGAGCTTGATCAAACGGCCGCCGACGATGACACCCTCAGGCGTGAAGCGCTCGATGGGCTCGGACTTCACGTCGATGAGCTCGACATTGTCGCGATTGAACGCTTCGTAGAAATCGGTGCCGACCGTGCAGCGCTTGGTGCCGTAGGCATAGCCGCGTGGAGTCAGCTTCTCGGCGGTGCGAGGATTCGTGACGATGGTGCCGATCTTGCTGCGAAGGAAGTCAGCGGCCTCCTCGTTCACCTTGGGATTGGCCATCGCGTCACAGAACGCCCAGCCGACGACACCGCCACCGTTTTCGTAGCGCGCTTCGTAGATCTCGCGTCGCCGCTGTGGCGTGAACTCACCGGCCGTTTTGAACATCGCGTCGTTGATCTCATCATCAAGCATGATGTCGCCGCCGCCCCAGCGCAGGCAGGCTTGCAGGCGACTGCGTGTGAGTTCGCGATTTTTCTCCCACCACTCGTAATCCGACTCAGTCAGCGGGCGATTGCGCGCCGGCGCATAGAAATTCGGCGTGCGCATCAACACCGTCAATTGCTCGCACTGCTGAGCGACGATGGGAATGGCCTGCACCGCCGAGGAGCCGGTGCCAATGATGCCCACGCGCTTGCCAGTGAAATCCGGCGAACGCTCGGGCCATCGCGCGGTGTGAAT
>NZ_JAEUPY010000632.1 GCF_016790065.1 Steroidobacter sp. | reverse complement strand
GATTTGAATCTGCAGTTGGGCGCTCGTTACACCGATACCGACATCGATTTCTCAGGCTGTTCGCTGAACGCGGCCAACCAGACTTTTGCCATCGGTTTCTCCCGCTCGTTGGGCTATACCGGCGTGATTCCGCTGGGTGAGTGCGTCACCTTCAGCAATACGACGCCACAGGTGCCGGAATTGTTCGTCGACAGCAAGTCGGAGAGCAATGTGTCGTGGCGCGCTGGCCTGGATTGGGATGTCGGAACGAATACGCTGCTCTATGCCAACGTGAGCCGCGGCTACAAGGCCGGCGGCTATCCGACGCTGCCTGCTACTAACGCCCCGCAGTACACGCCGATGGATCAGGAAAAGATCACCGCCTACGAAGTCGGTGTGAAAGCCACGCTGTTCGAGCGCACGCTGCAGTTGAATGGCGCAGTGTTCTATAACGACTACGTCGATAAACAGTTGAAGGGCCGCACCATCGTGCCAGTGTTCGGACCGCTGGAAGCGTTGGTGAACATTCCCAAGTCGAAAGTGCAGGGCGCGGAACTGCAAATCAATTGGGCGCCGATTGCCGGCCTGCGCCTGAGCTCCGGTCTTACCTATCTGGATACTGAAGTCACCGAAGGTTCGCCGGGCGGTAACTACACCACCTTCGGCGGTGCTGTGCGTACCAACTTGAAGGGCCAGGAGTTCCCATACATGTCGGAGTGGCAGATCAGCGCCGACGGTGAATATTCCTTCGGGTTGACCAATGCACTGGACGGCTTCGTCGGTGTCGGCGCCAACTACCGTAGCAAGGCGAATGGCGATTTCCTGCCTGATCCGCGCTTGGATATCGATGCTTACACCTTGATCGACTTGCGGCTCGGTGTCGCGAGCTCCGATGAGAAGTGGCGTGCGACGCTCTATGGTCGCAACATCACTGATGAGTACTACTGGGTTACGGCGAATCGACGTACTGACAGTGTGGTTCGCTACGCTGGTATGCCACGGACCTACGGCATCAGCCTGTCCTATCGTTATTGATGAGTGCGAGTCCGCAGCCGGCGCTTCGCGCCGGCACCTCGTACGCGCTGTTTCTTCTTACCTTCGCGTACACGCTGGCCTACGTCGACCGGCAGGTGTTGAACCTGCTGGTCGATCCTATCAAGCAAAGCCTATTACTCGGCGATACGCAGGTCAGCCTGCTGCAAGGCTTGTCGTTCATGGCGGCATATGTCGCCTTCGGCCCATTGTTCGGTCGCTGGGTAGACAACGGCAATCGTCGCAACATCCTGGTGTTCGGTGTGATTGCGTGGAGCGTGAGTTCGGCGCTGTGCGGGTTCGCCGATAGTTTCTGGTCGCTGTTTCTGGCTCGCGCCGGCGTCGGCGCTGCTGAGGCGTGTTTGTCGCCGGTGGCTTGGTCGCTGATCGCGGATTACTTCGATCGGGAGCGACTGCCGCGTGCCATGAGTTTGTTCATGATTGCGCCATCGCTGGGCGGCGGTCTGGCGCTGCTTGCAGGTGGCGCGATCATCAGTTTTTCCGCCGGCCTGGGCTCGGCGATACCGTTCCTGAGCGGGCTCGAGCCTTGGCAGCTCGTGTTTGTGCTCACCGGCGTGCCTGGAATATTGCTGGGGCTGGTGTTGCTGGTGTCGCTCAAGGAGCCGCCACGTACCAACTCCGTCCGCAAGGCTTCTGCTCAACACTACACGTTGCGTGAGACATCGAGCTTCTTCATCGCCAGGCGTGCGTTCTACGTTCGGTTCTATCTAGGGATCTCGTCGCTCGCCATCATCACTTATGCATTGGCGGCGTGGATCCCGGCCTTGTTGATGCGAAATCACGGCGTGAGTCCCGGAACAGTGGGATTGATGTACGGCGCACCCGTGCTTGTGTTCGGCTCGGCGGCGGTGTTGTTGGGACCTTGGGTAGGGCGGCAACTAACCAACCGTGGTTACAGCGACGCGCCGCTGCGTTTGGAAGTCATCGTTGGTACGGTGGTGGCGATGCTATGTGCTGGTATCGCCTTCGCTTCCATCCCGGCTGTGATCGTCGGCTTGGCGGTGGGCGCGATGTTCTTCCACAACTTGCCGCTGGCGCTGGCCGCCGCCGCTTTACAGATCGTCACGCCGAATCGTATGCGCGGCGTGGCTGCTTCGATTTATGTGTTCGTGGCTTCAGTGTTGGGCATCGGTCTGGCGCCGACATTGGTCGCGTTGCTCACCGACTTCGTGTTTCGGGATCCACATCAAGTGCATCTGGCGTTGGCCATCGTCTGCGCCAGCAGCGCGGCGTTTGGCACGTGGATGCTGTGGGGCGCGTTGCCCCACTATCGCGGGATGTTGCGTGAGGTGGAGGCCGAGTCGGCGCAGGCTTGAGCTAATCGCCGGCTGGAAAGACCAGCACGTCTTCGCTCGGCGCTGTGGCGAATAGCCGTTCGATTTCATCGCAACGGGATTGCCACACCTTGGAGATGTTCACGCTGCCTTTGTCGGTGGCTTCGCCGTCGGCAGTGCTGAGAGGCTTGGCTACCAGTAGCAGTCGGCCGATGCGCATCGAGGAGCCTTTCCAGCGCGCGTTGTGAGTTTGGATGCGTTGACGCAGCTGTTGTCGAACATCGTCGGATGCGCCGTCGACGGCGTTGAAGTTGAGCCAGGCTAATAGACCGAGTTCGTCTTGGTTGAGTCCACAGACCACAGCTTCGAGCAACAGAGGAGAGCAGGCGCTCAACACATTCTCACGCACCGTGCCGGCCGACACCCAGGTGCCGGAGGCGAGTTTGAATTCCTCGGCGAGACGACCGTCGAAGATCAAGCCTGCTTCGGGGCGATCCGGCTCGGCCAATACCGCGGTGTCGCCGGTGCGATAGAAGCCGTCGGCGTCGAAGACTTTCTCGGTGGCTTCTGGATTGTCGAGGTAGCCGGAGCGTGGCATCACGCTAGGCCCGCGCACACGAATCTCGAGTTTGTTGCCCACAGGTGTGAGCTTGATCTCCGTGCCGGGCACGGGCACGCCTAACAGGTCGGTGCGAGTCGTGACCCAATGTACGGCGCCCACCAGTTGCATCTCTGTGGCGCCGTAGGTTGCGAGCACGGGGATCGGTCGTCCGACGGTGCTCTTCGTGACGTTATGCAATCTCGACACGACGCTGGATTGCAGGCCAGCGCCGCCGAACAACAGATATTCAAGGTCGGGCAGCAGCAGGTTGCGCAGCTCGGCATCGTTCTCCAACGCGTCGCAGAGCAGGGTGAGTGTCAGCGGCACGGTGGCGATGTACGAAGGGCGCACGCTCTTGAGATTCTCGAGCGTGCGAGCGAATAGCTCAGGCGTTGGGCGGCCGTCGTCGAGCGTGATTGTTCCGGCCGTGCGCAAGGCTGCGTTGAAGTTGTGATTGCCGCCGAAGATGTGATGCCACGGCAACGCGTCGAGCAGGCGCGGATGAGCGGATGAGAAGTCGAGCAGGCCCATGGATTCGGTCTGCGCCATTGCCGCCGTCAGCATGCGATGAGTCTGTGGCACGGCTTTGGGCAAGCCGGTCGAGCCCGACGTGAACACGATGCGGGCTGCGCAATCCGGTGGAATGTTTCGTTCGAGCGTGGCTACGGCCTGCGTCGGAGTGGTCTGCAGCGCTTCATCGAAGCGCGATTTTCCCTGAGTACTTGGCGTTCTGATGGCTAGCAGCGGGGCTTGTAGTGCCGGCCTTGCCAGCGATTCGTCATCCACTAACACCAGCGAGGGACGCACGATGGCCAGGCAATGTGCCAAACGACGCGAGTCCGAGGCGCGTA
>NZ_JAEUPY010000625.1 GCF_016790065.1 Steroidobacter sp. | reverse complement strand
AACGCACTACCGATCTCACCCCGGTCGTCGCATTGCGCGACTCCTGGTGATAATTGTACTTGCCCTGTCGGCCGCCCAAAGTGAGGCGCAGCGGTTCCGCAAGTTGCAGACCCACCGTGGCGTAGATACCCCGCTGCGACTGTTCGTTGATCGGATACGCGATGAAAGGATTCTGCGTGAATGCCGGCTCGGGCCTGAGCCAGATCTGATCCGTGAAAATGTTGTACGGCACGCCATTGTTGAAAGCGAAGCCGGCGACGCGGTAGTCCTGCTGACCGCCGCCGTCCAGCTCGGCGCGATCGACGCCAACGGTGTATCTGTGACTGCGCCCGAACAGCTCGAACTTACCGCTCGCAGAGAGATCGGCGAGCCGTTGTTTGGGACTGGTGTCGGAGGCGGAACCGTACATGTACGGCCCGGTGAGCGTGACCGGATTCACCGTGCCGTAGCTCCCCATGAAACGCAGTTGGCCGGTTTGATCGATCTGGCTCACATTGAGTTTGAGCACGCCGCTGTCGCCGTAGCGCTGCTCCAGCTTGGCGAACACATCTCGGGTTTTGATGTGAAATCGAGCCCACTCGGCAGCGATGTTGTAGTCGCGCGGCAGCCCCAGGCTGGCGGCATTCGAATAGCGAGGGAATCCGCCGAAGCCCGGGTAGCTGTCGTCTTCGCGCTGCTCGTGGCTCATGCCCACCGCCAGCAACGTGCTATCGGTGATATCCATCTCCAACGTGCCGTAGAAAATCTGTTTCTCGGTGGTGTAGCGATCCCAGAAGTAACCGCGATCCATGTACGACGCCACGGCGCGGCCTCGCAGCCTGCCATCCAGCGCCAGCGGACCCGTCACATCGAGCACGCCGCGATAGTTGTCCCAGCTGCCACCGGACAGATCCAGCCGCACCTCGGTGTTACGTTTCGGCGTTTTGCGAACCAGATTGATCACGCCGCCGGGTTCACCGGCGCCGGAATAAATTCCATCCACGCCGCGCAACACCTCGATACGCTCCAATATGGCCGTGTCCGGGGTATAGGAGAACCCAAAGCCACCGTTGAAAGCCGGCGCGCCGCCATCGAACTGCAGCGTCTGCAATCTAATGCCGCGCGAATAGAAAAACGTGTCGAGCGGCGTGAATGCACTCACTGCAACGCCGGTGGTCTGAATCAACGCTTCCTGCAACGAGGTAATCTGCTGTGCCTCGATACGCTCATTGCTCAGGATCGTGATCGACTTCGGCGTCTCACGCAGCGTCTGTCCGGATTTGGAACCGACGCTCAGCTCATCGTCGAGCGTGCCGAACACGTTGACAGTCTCGATGGTGACAGCGTCGTCGAGCGACTTCGTGGACGCGCGTGTCTCAGAGGCCGCTTCCGCTGGACCCAGCAAGCGATTTGACGTCTTCTGAAAGCCTTCCGAGCGAGGCGCGATGGGACGGATCGCAATGGTGCGCTCGTCGATGTACTCGTAACGCAGCCCGGTGTTCGACAGCAGCTTCTGCAACGCCTCAGTAGGCGTGTAGCTGCCGTTGACGGCCGAGGCCGTTACGCCAACGCCCTCCACCGAGGCGAGAAACACCTGCAGCCCGGACTGACGTCCGAACTCGCGTAATGCATCGTCGATGGGTTGTGCCGCAATGTTCAGCTGCATCGGCGGTGCGCCCGCGGCACCTGCGAGCGAAGCGGCGCTCAGGCACATCGCGCCGATCAGACTGGCCAGTTTTCTTGCTCGGATAGTCATTGCCTTCCCCAATTATTTAGTTGATTCGACCCCGGCTTTGCAACCGGTCCTTGTCAACTAAGAGGCGGCCCGCTACAAAAGTGATCAGTAGCGAAATAAATTGCTCCGGCACTGGTTACTTTCGGCTTTCGGTCCCTCTACATATAAATGAGCGGCAACTTGCCTCCCGATCGCCAGCCCGCCACGCCGGCCGCCAAGCCGGCCGCCAAGCCGGGCACGGTGGCGAATTCCTGGGCGGGAGCGCTGGCA
>NZ_JAEUPY010000619.1 GCF_016790065.1 Steroidobacter sp. | reverse complement strand
CACCGACGTGCTCGAGACCGTCAACGTGTTCGCCACGTTGGAAGATCAGCTCAGCGTCGGTTCCAAGTCCGGCACCACGCTGCGTGAAACGCCCAAGTCGGTGACCATCGTGACCGGCGAGCGCATCGAAGCGCAGAACCTCACTTCGTTGCAGGAAGTCCTGATTCAGACCACCGGCGTCACCGTCGGTGCGTTCAATCCTTTGGAGACGTTCTACTACGCCCGCGGTATCAAGCTGGAGACGCTGCAGTTCGACGGCGGTGCGCCGGCCTATACGGGCGACTTAGGCTTTTTCTACACGCCCGACACGGCGACGATCGAACGCGTCGAGATGCTGCGTGGTGTGGACGGCATGTACTCCGGCGCCGGCGAGCCGGGCGGCGTGATCAACCTGGTGCGCAAGCGTCCGGAGTCGGCGCCAGCGGTGCGCATGAGTGTGTCGGGCGGCACTTGGGACAATTACCGCGCGATCCTCGACGGCACGGGTGCGTTGGGCTTCGATGGCCGGCTGCGCGGACGCGCGGTCGCTTCTTATATGGATCGTGGTTATCACCAGGATCGCTACACCACCAAGAAAAAGATTCTGTTCGGTACCTTGGAGTTCGACGCTACCGATAGCACCGTGCTGGCCGTCGGCATGAACTACGAGAAGCGCGATGACGAAGGCTTCCCGGCTTGGGGCGGTCTGCCGCGCTTTACGAATGGCACAACGCTCCCTCTGCCGCGCACCTATAGCACCGCGCCGCCGTGGGCACGTTGGAACTTCGAGACCGTGGAAGCTTTTGGTCGCCTCGAACAGCGCTACGGCGAGACCGGGACGATTCGACTCAATGTGAATCAGATCGAGCAGGACAGCGAGCTGGCCTACGCGACCATCTTCGGCGCTGTGAATCCCACCACGATGTTGGGTTCGCGCATTTACGCAGGCCGCTCCGACATGTCCGCCGTTCAGCGTCTGGCTGATTTGTCGGCCAGCGGCAAGTTCGACCTGTTCGGTCGTTCGCACAGCTACACCGTCGGCACTGACTACGCTCAGTTGAACGGCGGCCAGACCGACTACGCGACGCCGGGCCTGAGCTTCGCGGACAACGTGCCGATCAACTACTTCACCTACAACCCGCGCACCTTGGCCGAACCTGCTTACACCGTGAGCGGCTACTATCCGAAGCGCACTCGATCCCAGCAGGGTTTCTACGCCACCGTGGGCCTGCAGCTGCTCGAACCGTTGCGGCTGACTCTCGGCGGACGCCTTGCCAAGTTCGATTACGACCAGGCGTACCGCGGTACCAACGGCGCAGTGACCTATTTGCGCTACGACGAAGAGGAGTTCATTCCGAGCGCGGCGTTGAGCTACTCGTTGAACAGTCGCTGGACGGCGTATGTGAGCTACGGCGAGACCTTTAAGGCACAGGGCAATCTGTTGGAAGGCCCGCCGCCGGGCGGTGCGCAGCTGTCGCCGATCGTTGGTGACAATCTGGAAGTGGGCATCAAGGGCGATGTGTTCCAGGGTGTGACGGCTGCGGCGTCCATCTATAAGCTCACGCGCGATGGTCAGGGCGTTGCTGATCCTCGCTACGTTGGCCTGGGCAGCACCAACTTGGCAGACGGTTCGCAGTGCTGCTTCATCCAGCAAGGCGAGATCACCGTCGAAGGCATGGACTTGGAAATGTCCGGGCAGGTGGCGCCGGGCTGGCAGGTGTTCGGCGGCTATACCTACACCAAGACGGACTATGTCGGTAACCCGACCGGTGCGAGCGTGTTGGGTCGAACGCCTGAACATCAGGCCAAGATTTGGAACACCTATCAGCTGCCTGGCAAGCTCTCGGCATTCACCATCAGCGGCGGTGTCACCGCGCAGACCGAGTCTTCGTACGGCATCTACAAGTACGGCGGCATCACGCTGTGGAATGCTTCGGTACAGTACGAGTTGAACGACAACTGGGCGGTCGCACTCAACGGCGACAACCTGACCGACAAAATGTACTGGCAGCCGACCGGTGCGTTGACTCGTCAGAACATCTTCGGCACGCCTCGTAGCATCAACCTCTCGCTCCGAGGTCAGTGGTAAGCGCTACCCGCTGAACGTGTCACGTGCGAACGCTCGCACGTGACACGTTCGTCTGCATTTATTTTCCGGGGATTCAAGCAATGACTCGCATGCGACAGGCGGGTGCGCTCGCCTTTTGTTTACTCGGTTCGTTGGCGGCCAGCGCTGCGAATCGCTTCGACGACGTTCGTACTTTCATTCGTTCGGGTCTGGTCGAATACTCCGTGCCGTCGATCACGGTGGCAGTGGCTCACAACGGCGAGGTGGTGTGGGAAGAGGGCTTCGGTTGGGCCGACCGCGAGAAGCGGATGCCGGCGACCGCGCACACTGCATATCTGATCGCCTCCGTCTCCAAGCCGCTGACGGCAACCGGCATCATGACGCTGGTGCAGGCAGGCAAGATCGATCTGGATGCTCCCGCGAATAATTATCTCGGCGCGGCCAAGTTGCGCGCACGAGTGGGCGATGCGAAGGACGCCACCGTGCGGCGCCTGGCGAGCCACAGCTCGGGCCTGCCGACTCATAACAATCTCTTTTATGCCGACGAGCCGACAAAGCCGTTATCGCGCGAGGATGCGATTCTCCGCTACGGCAACATCGTGACGCCGCCGGGCGAGCACTTCGTGTACTCGAACATCGGCTTCGGCACGCTCGAGAGCATCGTCGAGCATGTTTCCGGGCTGAGCTTTGCCGACTACATGCGCCACGCAGTGTTTCTGCCGCTGGGCATGACGAATACCACAGTGGGCCCCGGCCCTGGCATGGAAGCGATCACAGCAGCGCGTTACTTCACCCGTACCAGTCAGCCTATTCCTGCGCTCACCATAGATACGCTCGGCGCCGGCGGCGTCTTCTCCAGCGCGCACGATTTGATGCGTTTCGGTCAGTTTCAGTTGAAGGCGCATCTGCGCGACCAGAAGGCGATCATGAGCGACGCACGGATCGATGAGATGCATAGCCCGGTTGCACGTGTCGGAGCAGGCTTCAGTCGCGCCAGGGCGCATACCAGCAACTACGGGCTCGGTTTCAATCTCGGTGAGCGCAACGGCTACCGGGTGGTGTCGCACTCCGGCGGACTGCCTGGTGTGTCGGCCCAGCTGCGCATGGTGCCGGACGAAGGCTTGGTGATCGTGGTGCTGAGCAACTACAGCTCATCGTTGACTGAGCAGGTGGCCGATCGAATCGCCATGAAGCTGCTGCCTAAGTGGCGTCTCGAGAAAGACTACGGTTACCCATCGCCGCCGACGCCGGTCGTGAAGTTCGATACGCCGCGTGAGTTGCTGGGACATTGGCAGGGTGAACTCAGCACGCCCGAGGGCAATAAACCGCTTGAGTTGCGCTTTCTACCGAGCGGCGAAGTGCATGTGCGGCTCGACGATCAACTCGTGATGCTGGCCAATCAGCCGAAGTTTCAAGATGGTGAGTTCAGCTGCGAATTGCCGATTCGTATCGACACGCCGGATCTCGGTCCGCACGAGTACAGCGTTGGATTGTCACTGCACTTACGCGGCGAGACGTTGAATGGCGCGGCGCTCGCTTCGGGCCGTGCCGGCGCGAGCGTGCGTCAGCGCCCCGCGTTGAGCTATTGGGTCGAGGTCAAGCGACAGGCGGACGCCTCATGAGCTTCGCGCTAGAGCCGCGACGACGCGCGGGTGCGTTGCTGGCCAAGGTCGCGAACTCGCAGGCGGGCGAACATTCGCTGGGGCATTGGCTGCTGCTGGGCTTGACGCTGATAGGCATATCGTCGGCGGCGTCCGCCGACGCCATCGACGACTACATGCAAGCACAGCTCGCGCGTTACAACACGCCGGGCCTAGCGTTGGGCATCGTCAAGAACGGCGAGATCGTGCGCACGCAGGGTTATGGTTTCGCCAACCTGGAACACTCGGCGCCGATGCGTGCCGACTCAGTGTTTCAATCTGCGTCCACCGGCAAGATGTTCACCGCCGTCGCGGCGATGCTGCTCGTGGAAGACGGCAAGCTGCGGCTGGACGAATCGATCCGCACGTATCTGCCGGATGCGCCGGCCGCGTGGCAGCCCATCACGCTGCGTCTCATGCTCAATCACATCTCGGGATTGGATCGCAACCTGGATGCCGCTGAGCCACGCACGGACTACACCACTGAGCAGCTGTTGCAGCTCTATTACCAGACCCAGTTGAAGTACGCCCCGGCAGAGCGCTTTCTCTACAGCAACATCGGTTATGAACTCGTTGGTCTGGTCGTGGAGAAGGTCAGCGGCGAACGTTCCTATGTGGATTTGTTAAAGAAGCGCGTGTTCGATCCGCTCGGCATGACCAGTGCACGCGCCATTGACCTTCGCGCCGTGATCGCGCACCGAGCGGCTGGTTATCAACCCGGTCCGGGCGGCGAACTACTCAATCAGGAATTCGAATCCGAGTCGCTGAGTGCGCAGGGCTCCTCCGGTTTGTATCTGTCGGCGCAGGACTATGCGAGATGGGAAGTTGGTGTCCGCAATCGAAAGATTCTGAGCGAGGCGTCCTGGCAGGAAATCTTTCGGCCTGCGACGTTGGCCAGCGGCCGCAGCTATCCGTACGGATTCGGTTGG
>NZ_JAEUPY010000823.1 GCF_016790065.1 Steroidobacter sp. | reverse complement strand
CCCTCAACGAGAAGGCCGGGGCCCAGCTGTTCTTCAAATGCGAGAACCTGCAGAAGATCGGTGCCTTCAAAGCACGGGGTGCGACCAACGCTGTCTCCCTGCTGTCCGATGACGAGGCCCGCCGGGGCGTGGTCACGCATTCGTCCGGCAATCATGCGGCCGCCCTGGCGCGTGCCGCCAAGTTGCGAGGCATTCCGGCTTACACCGTGATGCCGTCCAATTCGCCGCAGGCCAAGTTGGCCTCGGTGCGCCGTTATGGCGCCGAAGTGATTCTGTGCGAGCCGACCCTGGCCGCCCGGGAAAGCAATTGCCAGAGCGTGATCGAACGCACTGGCGCGGCTCTCATTCATCCCTACAACGATCTTCGAGTCATGGCCGGGCAGGGCACAGCAGCTGTGGAACTGCTCGAAGACGTTCCGGATCTCACGGACATCCTGTGCCCGGTCGGCGGTGGCGGCTTGCTCAGCGGTGTTTCGGTCGCCGCCAAGAGCCTCAAGCCAGGCATTACTGTGTTCGGCGTCGAGCCCAAAGGTGCTGACGATGCCGCGCGTTCACTGGTCGCGGGACAAATCATTCCCAGCACGTCACCAGCGACTATTGCCGATGGCTTGCGCTCCTCGCTGGGCGAGCTGACGTTCGCCGAGATCCAGCATCATGTCGACGGCATCGTGACCGTCTCCGAAGACGAAATCCTTCACGCCATGCGCGCGATTTGGGAAGTGTTGAAAATCATCGTCGAGCCATCCGGCGCCGTGGGCTATGGCGCACTGGTGGATGGTCAGCTCGAGCTGCCGCCAGGTCGCCGCATCGGCATCATCCTGACCGGCGGCAACCTCGATCTCGACACTTTGCCTTGGAGCGTTACGACTCCGGCGTAGCCGGGCCTTCGATGCGACCCAGTTTGGTGAAGTAGCCGCTCACTTCCAGCACGATGGTCAGCGGCGCATCGCTGAGGTTGCGCCAATACCAGCCGTGCATTCCGGTGAACGGCGCGACGAACGAACCGTTCGCCGTCTGACTGCTCTGCACTGTCTCGTAGCTGCGGAAATAACCTTTGGGCCAGTCGCCCTCGGTGGGCTCACCGTGAAATTCGTAATACACGGCGCCGGTACCTTCCGCTTGAACATTCCACGAATACAACATGGGCTCGCCGGCGGCGAGCTTGGCCTTGTACTCCAGTTCCTCGCGAGGCTTCACGTTGATCTCGATCCGCACCGAACGATGCTTGCGCGGATGAGCGTGCATTAGATTGCCTTCGGTGCGTGCATTGGCTGCTTGCACTCGCTTGGCTTCACCGAGCGGACCGAGTCCGAGCAACTCACCGGTGCGAAGCGGATCGATGCCGTATTCGGCCGGCAACACTACACAGACCAGCAGCACAGCCGCGATCGCAATCGCACTCAGTGTGGCAATCAACAGCTGACGAGCAGAGCGGGGCGTAGCACTCATGACGCCGGAACCTCAGCAACGAAATAGCCGGTGAGCTGATAGCCCACCAGCACGAACCCCGCGGCCATCAGCAACACATTCGCCGCCGTCGCGTAACGGGTGAAGGAGGGCGCTGCGCGCCAGTAAGTCATGACGATGAGAATGGCGCTGAGCGCCAGCACCTGACCGAGCTCCACGCCAACATTGAATGCCAGAATGTTCGGCACCAAGCCATCGGCGGACAAAGTGAAGTCCTGCAGCTTGGTGGCCAGACCGAAGCCATGGAAAAAGCCAAAGATCAGCACGGCTGCCTTGGTATTGGGCTGGATCCCGAACCAGGTTTGAAACGCGCCAAGGTTGTCGAGCGCTTTGTAGACCACCGAGAAGCCGATGATGGCATCGATCAAATACGCGTCGATCTGCAGGCCGCTGAGGACGCCGAACAGCAGTGTCACACTGTGGCCGATGGCAAACAAGGTGACGTAGGCCGCCACTTCGCGCAGCCGATACAAGAAGAAAATCACGCCGACCAGAAACAGCAGATGGTCGTAGCCGGTGACCATGTGCTTGGCGCCGAGGTAGATAAACGGTAACAAGTGCACGCCACTGGCATTCTGCAGGAACAGCTGATCTTCCGGCGCAACGCCATGAGCCAACGCTTGGCCGCCCACCACGCAGCTCGCCACTAGCAGCAACAGTCTTGGTAACAAACGCATAACGAAATAGTTACTGAGCAGCGCTGGGCTCAGGCGTGAAGATGTACTTGGCATGACAGTCCGTGCAGGTCTGATAGATATCGCCGGAGGCTGCGAACAATGCCTCAGCGTCTTTGACATCGGTAGCCTCGATGGCGACGCGAGCCGCTGCGCTCATGGCACGCGCCTTGGCGTTCCAGTCCTGCTGGTCCTGAATTTTCGGATTACGTGCGCGACCCGCCAACATCAGGGAATTACCCGCTTCGATCAGCACGGCCGCGTGATTGCGCGCGTTGTTCCATTCATCGTCGGTGCGCGGCTGAATCTCTTCCTCACCCTTCTCGGTAACGATACTGGCCACCGCGCCGAAGACCACTTTGGAACTGGGGTCCACCACCCAGCTCATCAGTTGTCGTGTGTCGATTGAAGTATCGAACGTCGCCGACGCCGGTGCGTCGACCGCAGCTGCGGCCGGAGCAGGAGAGCGATCGCTACAACCGGCTTGCAGCAGGCTACCGGCGATCAGAGTCGCCACTGTTATTGTTCGCACGAGCTTTATTTTGCTGAGAATCGATGGCGGTACACTAGCGACGATTGCCAGCCCTGTCATGAAATTTATGTGAATGAGCTTATCCAACAATCCAAGTCAGTGACGTCGCCACGAGCCACCGCAGCCGTGGCTGTTTGGATAAGGCAAGGCCATCTGTCGCAGCCCTGGTTAGCATCGCGCAGCTTATCGCAATGACCAACTGGAGGAATGCACCATGGCTGGTGGGTTTGACGACGAGAATGGCAAGTTCCGCGTGTTGGTAAACGAGGAAGAGCAATATTCCCTATGGCTCGACGGCATGGACGTGCCTCGCGGCTGGACCGACTGCGGCGTGGCCGGCGACAAAAAAACCTGTCTCGACTATGTCGGCAAAGTGTGGACCGACATGCGCCCCAAGTCGTTGCGGGTGTGGATGGAGGAGCACGCGAAGAACAGCGCTGCCAACGAAGAACAAGCAGCGGCTCCCCCAGCAGCGACTCCCGAGGCCGAAGCGCCGAATCCCGCCGGGGCATGAGAATCGGTACGTCGATCTCATTGCTCTGCCTTCCCTGTGGCGGCGCCAGCGCGACCATGTATGCGCGCTGGCGCCTGCGCTTGCCGCGCTGGATTCAGTTGCTGCCGGTGGAAATGCCCGGTCGTGGTGCGCGGGCCGCTGAACCGTTCAGTAGCAACTTCGATGAGTTAGTGGAACAGCTGTGTTTGGAGCACGCTCACGCCCTCGAAAGGCCTTACGCCTTATTCGGGCATAGCATGGGTGGACTGCTGGCGTATGGCATGGCGATTCGTTTGCAGCAGTGGCGCAAACGGCTGCCTGTGATGTTGTTCACATCGGCAAGCTCGGCGCCTGCGAGTGCCGATTGGCGCCAACATCGCCGCGTTAGCGATGCGGTGTTGATGAACGCTCTGCGTCGCTACGGCGGCACTCCCGAGGATGTGTTCGAAAGCCCGGAAATGCTGCGTCTGGCGATGGACGCGCTCGCTGCCGACTATCGTCTTTGTAACAGCTTCGAGTATCGCGGCCCCGCTTACTTGCCAGTACCGTTGCGTGTATTTGCCGGACAGGAGGATGAGATCCCGCCGGCGCGGCTCGAAGGCTGGCGTAGGGAAACATCGGCGAGCTATTCACTGCACTGGTTCAGCGGCGGGCATTTCTACTTGCGCCCCCAAGAACGCACCGTGGTCCGCCTGGTCGAGAAAGAACTGTGTGCCGAGCTTAGGACGCGCAAGGAAATGACTGAAGCAGCATCGCCCGCTTTGCCCGCGCAATTTTGACCATCGCGCTCATCAACTTATTCTGCTCCCGGGCCGAAGCTGTAGCAGCAGGCACTGGAGGAGACGACATTGAGAGCAGCAGCACGGTTGCTGGGATTGTGGATGTTGATGGCGGCGGCACCCAGCCCGGCGCAACAGCTCGACAAGCTCGGCTTTTTCGTAGGTGAGGCCACGCCGGCGACGGCGGCTCCCTCCTATCGTTCGTTCGTCAGCAAAGTTCAGCAGACACCGAACTCCACCAACGTATTCGTCGACTACCGCGAACCCATCTGGAGCGCGGGCACCTACGATCCGAAGTGGCGTAACAATGCCACCTGGGCGGCCGGCAATCTGGCGCAGCTGTGCTCGGTCGATTATTTGAATCGCCTGGATGCGGACGGCCGGCCCACGCTGATTCCCATCGTCAGCGTCGGCTTGACCGACGACCCGACGGCTTATCAACTGAACCTGCCCGCGAACCATCCGAATCGCGGCGTGTACAGCGAGAACGCCGCTGTCGCCATGATGAATGCCGTGGCCGCAGGCAAGTATGACGACGACGATATCGCTGCCGGCCGCTATCGTGTCTGGCCAGCGATTTTCGACGCCTTCAAGAACAAGGGCTTTCGTAAAATCTATTTGCGCATCGGCTGGGAACAGAACGGCAACTGGTACGGCTGGCAGGTGCGTAGCGAAGCGACGCGCGTTGCTTACATCGCAGCCTGGCGTCACGTGGCCGATCTGGCCCACAAGTATGCAGCCAGCAATGGCATGGTCATCGAGACCATGTGGAGCCCGTCGGCTTCGTACGCGAACTATGGTTTGAGCGAGGAGAGCAGCTATCCCGGCGACTCTTATGTCGACGTGATCGCGCCCACTCACTACAGCCCGGTTTGGAATCCCACGCGTTCACGCGACAAGACGGCTTATCACGACTGGACCAGCGGCGCGAACGTGGCGCTTGGCGATTGGCTGGCGAACGCGGCCAACCGTCGCGTGGTTTGGGACTATCCGGCGGCTGACTATTGGAACCCGAAGCGCGGCTGGGGCTTGCCTGCGGCCATCGAGTTCGCGTTGGCTCGTAGCAAACGTTTCGCATTGTCGGAAACCGGCACTGGCGCGGTCGGCGTCACTCGTAACGGCGGCGGCCCCATCGACGATGGCGACTACGGCGTGTACCTCGGCGAGCGACTGAGCGCAGCGATTGCGCAAGGCTTGCAGCTCGAAGTGGTCGAGATTTGGCCCCAGGCCACGGGCAGCGATCGACTGACGTTCTTGAGCGGCGCTCGTCCTCAGGAAGCGAATGCTTGGAAGGAATTCGGCGTGATGCTTGCGGCGGCAGAGTCACCGCGCAATCTCGCCAAAGGCCGGAAAGCCTATCCGAGCTCGACCGAGAGCAGCTCGTACGCCGCCTCTAAAATCACTGACGGCAGCACCGCGACTGCTTGGCGCAGCGTGGCCGGCACAGAAAAGCAGTGGATCTATGTCGACCTCGGTCAGCGCTACTCCATCTCTCGTGTGCGACTCACTTGGGATGCGGGGCATGCAACCGAGTACACCATTCAGACCATGGTGAGTACCAACACCTGGGTGAACGTCTATAAAACGTCCAGCGGCGACGGGGGTGTCGACGACATTCGCGGACTGAGCACGGTGGGCCGTTACATCCGCGTGTTCGCGACCAAGCGTG
>NZ_JAEUPY010000571.1 GCF_016790065.1 Steroidobacter sp. | reverse complement strand
TTCGATGCCGAGAATCTGCATGGGCCGCTGAATCTCTATCGAACCCTGCAACGTAACGGGGCGACGTCGAACTCACTGGTCATGGGGCCGTGGGCGCATGGTGAATGGTCGTGGACCGACGGTAGCCGGCTCGGCCCGGTGACGTTCGGGGGTGCGACGACGTTTGCGTTCCGCGAGCAAGTGGAGCTGCCGTTTCTCCGGTTTCACTTGAATGCCGATACCAAGCAGCAGTGGCCCAAGGCGTTGGTATTCGAGACGGGAACGTCCAAGTGGCAAGCGTTCGATACCTGGCCGCCTCGTAACGTTCGACAGGAGGCGTTGCATCTCCGAGCCAATGGTGCGTTGGTGTTGGGCGAGGGTGGGGTGGCAGCGGCTACGGCGAGCTTCGATGAGTTCGTCAGCGATCCGGCGCGGCCTGTACCGTTCTCAGCCGTGTCGACACAACGAATGACCCGGTCGTACATGGTCGAGGATCAGCGCTTCGCCGCCGCGCGACCGGATGTGCTCGTCTATCAAAGCGAAGTGTTGGATGTAGATGTGACATTAGCCGGGCCGATGACTGCAGATCTGCTGGTCTCGACCACGGGCACTGACGCGGATTGGATCGTCAAGGTCATCGATGTGTATCCCAACGACTCCCCTGCAAGCGCGGACGACGACCGCAGTATGGGCGGGTATCAACAACTGGTGCGGGGTGAGCCGTTTCGCAGCCGTTTCCGCGACGGCTTCGATAAACCTCGTGCGCTGCTCGCCAACCAGCCGACGCGGATCAAGTTCGACTTGCCGGATGTGTTTCATACCTTTCGGCGCGGCCATCGCATCATGGTCCAGATCCAATCGAGCTGGTTCCCGCTGATCGATCGTAATCCGCAAACCTTCGTAACCATTGCCGACGCGCAGCCGGCCGACTATCGAAAGGCTGCTCAGCGAGTGTTTCATTCCTCGGCGGAGGGCTCGAAGCTCATCGTCGGCGTACTGCGGAACGCGCTGTGATCAAGGCGCTGCTGATTGCGTGGCTCTGGGTTGGAACGGCAGCGGCGGCTGAGGATCCATTCCGTCAGTTCGACACTGAACATTGGTCCGCCCCCAATGACTATCGGAACGCTGCCGGCCTGCCAGGGCCGAAGTATTGGCAGCAGCAAGTGGATTACGACATTCAAGCGCGGCTCGATGAGTCTCGCAAGGAGATCACAGGTCGCGCTGGGATTCGATATCGCAACAACTCGCCAGACGAGCTGCGCTATCTCTGGCTGCACTTGGATGACAACGTGAATCGGCGAGACTCGTTGTCACGCCTTTCCAGACCCGCGGTGCCTGGTTCGTTGCGGCCAGCCGCATTACAACGGCTGCAGCGGGACAACTGGGACGGCGGTGTCGTCATCAAGAGCGTTCGCGACGGAGCGGGAAAGTCGCTGCAGTTCCGCATCGTCGACACGTTGATGAGGGTGGAAGTGCCTGCCCCGATCGCGGCCAACGGTGGCGAGTTCCAATTCAGCATCGAGTGGTCGTCACGCTTGCTCGACGCCAGAAACATCGGCGGCTTCGGGGCGTACGAGTGTTTCGATGCGGCGGCCCGGGACTGCCTGTACCTGGCCGGCATGTGGTTTCCTCGATTGGCGGTGTACTCGGACTTCGAGGGTTGGCACAACCGGCAGTTCCTGGCGGCGGGCGGCGGCGAGTTCGCATTGGAGTTTGGCGACTATCGGGTGTCGCTGACGGTGCCGGCCGATCATGTCGTCGCTGCGACGGGTGAGCTGACCAATGCATCGCAAGTGCTGACGAGCGCGCAACGCGAGCGTCTGACTCGCGCTCGGGATGCATCGGAGCCGGTCTTCATCGTCACGCCAAAGGAAGCGCGAGCGGCGGAAAAGAAAACTGCGGTCGCCGAGAAAACCTGGATCTTCCAGGCCAACCAAGTGCGCGACTTCGCATGGGCCAGTTCACGCAAGTTCATCTGGGACGCGATGGGCGTGAAGCAGCGCGACGGCAGGGTAGTGATGGCCATGTCGTTCTATCCGAATGAGGCCACGCCGCTCTGGGAGAAGTACTCCACACGTGCCATTGCGCACGCGCTGCAAGTCGTTCCCGAGATCATGTTCGACTATCCCTATCCGACCGCGCAGTCCGTCGACAGCCCGCTCGGCGGCGTCGAGTTTCCGATGATCAGCTTCAGTAGCGCTCGCGCCGATACGGACGCCGGTCGAATTGCGTTGGTCGGCGTAGTGTTTCACGAGATCGCACACAACTACATGCCGATGATCGTCAACACGGACGAGCGCCAATGGACCTGGTTCGATGAAGGGCTGGTGGCGTTTCTTCAGTTTCAATGCGAACAGCGCTGGGACAAGCACTGGCCGAGCGGGCGGGGCCGCCCCAAGGACATCGTGAGCTACATGCTCTCCAGTCCGCAGGTGCCTGTGATGACTCAGGCTGATTCGCTGTTGCAAGCGAGCGCGAATGGCTACGCGAAGCCTGCGACTGCATTCAACATTCTGCGCGAGACGATTCTCGGGCGCGACGTGTTCGACCAGGCGTTGCGTGAGTTCGCAACAGCGTGGCGTTTCAAGCGGCCCACGCCTACCGACTTCTTTCGCAGCGTCGAAGAGTCCTCAGGCGTCGATCTCGACTGGTTCTGGCGAGGCTGGTTCCACTCGACGGCTCATGTAGACATCGCGCTGGAGAAGGTGGTGCTCGGTCGAGTCGAGGATCCGGCGCTGATGCCGTTTTATCGGTTCTCGTTCCGCAATCTCGGCGGCGTGGTCATGCCCATCATCGTGCAGCTCGACTTCACCGATGGCACGTCGCAGATGCTGAGGCTACCGGCGGAAATCTGGCGTCGAAATCCCGATGCAGTGATGTGGGACTTTCCCACCGACAAAGTCCTCAAGGCTGCGCGACTGGATCCCTTGCTGGAGACGGCGGATGCCAACACTGACAACAACGTTTACTCCGGCCCTGTAGAGACTCAGACGTTCTCGGCCGAGCCGCCGCGGCGCGTGGGGAGCCAATGATGGGTTGGGTCCTTTGCCTGCTATGGATTGTATTGTCGCTGGGCGTGGCTCGCGCTGACGAGCCATCGCGAGCAGCGAATCCCGAAGACGACTTCGTGATGGTTGAGTCGATGATCCCGATGCGTGACGGCGTGAAGCTGCACACCGTCGTGGTCAGCCCCAAAGTCATCGCCAAACCGATGCCGATGCTGTTGATGCGCACGCCTTATGGCGCGAGCGGCAATGTCAGTGAGCGTCAGGTGCGTCTGAGTAGCGCCCTCGGCTCACGTTACGCAGAGCTCGACGGTTACATCTTCGTCTTCCAAGACGTGCGAGGACGCAATGGCTCGGAAGGAACGTATGAGCTGTTCCGCCCGCTGCGCGGCCCGTTCAATGCGACTCAGACCGACCAGACCACCGACGCCTGGGACTCTATCGACTGGCTGATTCGAAACGTGCCCAACAGCAACGGCAAGGTGGGCATGTTCGGCACGTCCTACGATGGCTGGCTGGTGCTCGCCGCGTTGCTCGAGCCGCACCCGGCGCTGCAAGTCGCGGTGCCGATGAATCCCATGGTGGATTTGTGGAAGGGCGACGATGCATTCCATAACGGCGCGTTCCGTCTCGGTTACCAGCTCGACTATTTGTATTTGATGGATTCGAAGCCGGGCAGTTTGCCCATCCTGCCACGCGATCATTTCGACCTTTACAACTGGTGGTTGAAGCAAGGGTCGGCTCGCGATCTGCAGGCGCGTTACCTGCCGAAGTCAGCGATGTTCGCGCGCATGTTGGATCGTCCCGCCTACGACGAGTTTTGGCAGGACGCGGCTATCGATCGACGCCTGGCACGAAGCAATGCTCGCCTGGTGCCGACGCTACACGTGCATAGTTGGTTCGATCAGGAAGATCCATACGGTGCACCGGCTGCTTACGCGGCCATGGAAGAGCGCGATCGACACAACGACAGCAACTTCTTCACCGCCGGCCCCTGGAGTCATGGAGAGAACTGGTCGCGTGGTGCTCGCATCGGTCAGTTGGATTGGGATCAAGCGACCGGACCACGTTGGCGGGCGGAAGTGCTTGCCCCATTCCTTGCGCGCCATCTGAAGGATGGGCCGCCGCACGGGTTGGCAAACGCGGTGGTGTTCAACACCGGTTCGTCACGCTGGGATCGGCTCGATGCTTGGCCGTTGGCACCGGGAGCCAAGTCGCGCTCTCTTTACATGAGCGACGACGGACGAGTGTCTTGGGATCCGGGTGCCGCAGGGCGCGACACATATATATCCGACCCGCGCCGACCAGTGCCGTATCAGCCGCGGCCCATCAAGAGTTACTACGGCGATGACACCTGGCGTAGCGAGTGGAGTGCATGGTTGCTGGCTGACCAGCGCTTCGTCGACGGTCGGCCGGATGTGCTCAGTTTTGTGAGCGAGCCGCTGGCGGAACCGCTGACTGTTCGCGGCAATGTCACAGCCAGACTGTTTGCCGAGACTACGGGCACCGATGCCGATTGGGTGGTGAAACTGATCGACGTGTTCCCCGATCAGGATCCGTTCAACGCTCAGATGAGCGGCTATCAACTGATGATTTCCGGTGAGATCTTTCGCGGCCGCTATCGCGAGAGTTTCAGCAAACCACAGGCCATCGCTGCGAATCGAGTGCTGGAGTACCTCATCCGGCAGCCGCAAGTGAATCACACCTTCCGTCGCGGCCATCGCGTGATGGTTCAGATCCAGAGCAGTTGGTTCCCGCTGTACGACCGGAATCCTCAGGTGTTCTTGC
>NZ_JAEUPY010000568.1 GCF_016790065.1 Steroidobacter sp. | reverse complement strand
GGTCGAACATTTGAGTGCCCGTCCGCTCGCGCCGTTCACTCACGCTCACATCATGGACTTGCGGCCTCACATGATGCGGCCGGTGCCGGTCAATCCAGATTCCAGAGCGCCGCGCGGAAGACTCGGCACCATCGCCAAACTGCTGATGTTCGTCGCTGATTACTGGCTCGGCTATTGGCTGCAGATCCGGCCCAAGCTGGTGGCGTCGACCATGGTGGTGTCGAATCGCTATTTCGACGACATCCTGGTCGATCCTGGCTATTACCGCATCGACCGCTGGCGTCGGCTGGCTCGGTGGCTGTTGCCTTGGGTCCCGCGGCCGGAGTTGTGGCTGGTGTTCGACGTGCCGTCCGAGGTCTTGCAGACGCGAACACGCGAAGTCGCGGTGGAGGAGGCGGCCCGACTGCGCAGCGAGTATCGCAAGGTTCTGAGCCGACGTGAGGACGTGGTGGTACTCGATGCCGCCCAACCGCTCGATGAAGTGAGTGCCGAAGCCGAACGTGCGATCGTCGCGCAGCTGGCACGACGAACCGCGCGACGCCTCGGTCTACCCGATACGCGCAAAGACAACCCAACCTCGACGGGTCTGCTGCTGTTCTTCTGCCGACGGCATGTACCGCTGTTGAGCAAAGCGGTGCGTGTCCTTTTCAACAGCGACATTCATTGCCGCGTGCCTGACGACGTTCACATGCCCCATCCCTACGGCATCGTCCTGCATCGGCAGGCGGTGATCGGTCATCGGGTCACCATCATGCAGCAGGTCATGATCGGCAGCCCGGAGCGCGACCGGAACATCGCACCGGTCATCGGCGATGACGTGTCCATAGGCGCTGGAGCCCGAGTGCTGGGCGACGTGCGCATCGGCAATGGCGCCACTATCGGGGCCAACGCAGTGGTGACCCGGGACATTCCGGCGGGCGCCACGGTCGTGGGCGCGGACCGGATCGTCGCCACTAGTCGCAGTTCGGCGACGGGCGCCAGCGAGGCCGAACTCGCGCCCAATGTCGCCCGATTCCCGCCGTCCTCACGCAAAAATACCGCTGCTTGAGATAGGTATCACACTGCGTTTCGCAACCGCAGGGTGGTTCGGCTACACTACCGGCCCTCTAACGGTCCGTATCCGGCCAACGCAGGCCCAATCTTCCATAGTCCGAACAGGAACTTGCGAGCGCAATGAGCGACTCTTTGCGAGCTTTGCTCGACTCTACGCCTCTCGGGGCTGGCAACGCCCCCTACATCGAATCCCTCTACGAACAGTTTCTCGCTGATCCGGCGTCGGTCGAGCCCAAGTGGCGCGACTACTTCGCCGGATTGGGCAAGGCAGGCGGCGCGTCCGATGTGGCGCACGGCCCGATTCGTGATGCCCTGGCCAAGCGCGCTTACACCATCGGTGCCCCGACGGCAGCGGCGGCGCCCGCCAGCGCAGCGACCAACGATGCCTTCGCCAAGCAAGGCGCGGTATCCCGGTTGGTGCAGGTGTTCTCGAACCGCGGTCATCTGCTCGCCGATATCGACCCCCTGGGGTTGATGAAGCGCCCGGTGCCCGAGGTCCTGGAGCTGTCGCACTTCGGTCTGGGCAATGCCGATCTGGAGACCGAGTTCTTCACCGGCAGCCGCACCGACGCCATCGCCAAGCGCATGAAGCTGAAAGACATCGTCGCTCAGCTGCGCCAGATCTACTGCGGCACCATCGGTGCCGAGTTCGCGCACGTGTCCAACTCCACCGAGCGGCTGTGGTTACAGAACCGCTTCCAGGAAGGACGCGTCACCAATCGCTTTTCCAGCGACGAACGCAAGACGTTCCTGCGGCACCTCACGGCGGCCGAAGGTCTGGAGCGTTACCTCGCCACCAAGTACCCGGCACAGAAGCGCTTCTCGCTGGAGGGCGGCGACGCGCTGATCCCGCTGGTCGACGACCTGATTCAGCAGGGCGGCACGCGTGGCGTCGAAGAGATGATCATCGGCATGGCCCATCGCGGCCGCTTGAACATGCTGGTGAACGTGGTGGGCAAGTCGCCGCAGAAGCTGTTCTCGGAATTCGAGGGCATCTACGACACCAATCACATGCAGGGTTCGGGCGACGTGAAGTACCACAAGGGCTTCTCCGCCGACATCAAGACGCCGGGCGGCAACGTGCACGTGGCGTTGGCGTTCAATCCTTCGCATCTCGAAGTGGTGAACCCGGTGGTCGAAGGCTCGGTGCGTGCTCGTCAGCAGCGCCGTAGCGATGCCAAGGGCGACAAGGTCATTCCGTTGCTGATCCATGGCGATGCCGCCTTCGCGGGCCAGGGCGTCGTGATGGAAACGTTGCAGATGTCTCAGGTGCGCGGTTTCTACACCGGCGGCACCGTGCACGTGATCATCAACAACCAGGTCGGCTTCACCATCTCCAAGCCGGAAGATGCGCGCTCGACCATGTACTGCTCCGACGTGGCGAAGATGATCGAATGTCCGATCTTCCACGTGAACGGCGACGACGTCGAAGCGGTGGCCTTTGTCACGCGCCTGGCGCTCGATTACCGCATGACGTTCCACAAGGACGTCGTGATCGATCTGGTTTGCTACCGCCGCCTGGGTCACAACGAGTCGGACGAGCCAGCGGCCACGCAGCCGGTGATGTACTCGAAGATTCGTTCGCAAAAGACGCCGCGGCAGATTTACGCCGAGCGCCTGGTCGCCGAAAAGGTGATCGCGATGGCGGATGCCGATGCGATGGTCGATCAGTACCGTCGCGAGCTGGACGAGGGCAAGTCGCAGGCCAAGCAGTCGCTGGGCTTGATCGGCAACAAGCACACCGTCGACTGGACCAAGTACCACAACGTCGATCTCACCGAGACGGTGAAGACTGGCGTGCGTATCGAACAGCTGCGCGAATTGGCCGGCAAGCTGACGACGTTGCCGGCGAACATCACGCTGCATCGTCAGGTCGCCAAGATCGTGCAGGATCGCGAAAAGATGACTGCGGGCCAGCTGCCGCTGGACTGGGGTTTCGCCGAGAATCTGGCGTACGCGACCTTGCTGACCGAAGGCTATGAAGTTCGCCTGATCGGCCAGGACAGCGGTCGTGGCACGTTCTTCCATCGCCATGCCGTGTGGCACGACCAGAACACCGGCGACAGCTACGCCGCGCTTCAGCATCTGGCACCGAGCCAGCCGCGCTTCAACGTGTACGACTCATTCCTGTCGGAAGAGGCCGTGCTCGGTTTCGAATACGGCTTCTCGACCACTGAACCGAACAGCCTGACCATTTGGGAAGGTCAGTTCGGTGACTTCGTCAACGGCGCGCAGGTCATCATCGACCAGTTCATCAGCTCCGGCGAAGCCAAGTGGGGCCGGCTGTGCGGCCTCACCATGATGTTGCCGCATGGCTATGAAGGCCAGGGTCCGGAACATTCCTCGGCGCGTCTGGAGCGCTTCCTGCAGTTGTGCGCCGAGCAGAACATGCAGGTGTGCGTGCCGTCCACGCCGGCGCAGATGTTCCACATGCTGCGTCGTCAGATGAAACAAAGCTTCCGTAAGCCGCTGGTCATCATGACGCCGAAGAGCTTGCTACGTCACAAGCTGTCGGTGTCGCAGCTGGAAGATCTCACTCAGGGTTCGTTCCGTACCGTGATCGACGAGATCGACGACATCCAGGCGACCAAGGTGACGCGCGTGGTGTTCTGTTCGGGCAAGGTCTATTTCGATCTGCTCGACTCTCGCCGGGGCGATGCGCTTCACAACATCGCCATCGTGCGTGTCGAACAGCTGTATCCGTTCCCTGGCGAGGAATACGCGGCCATCATCAAGAAGTACGCGAATGCCAAGGAAATCGTCTGGTGTCAGGAGGAGCCGCAGAATCAGGGCGCCTGGTATCAGATCCGCCATCGCTTGCAGGAGTCGCTGACCAAGGATCATCACCTGCTGTACGCAGGTCGTGCCCCGGCGGCTGCTCCGGCCACCGGCATTGCCCACATGCACCAGGAACAACAGCAGGCGTTGGTCGACGCCGCATTACGTTCCTCGAGCACTGAAGAATCCCTGCGGCAGACCACGCGCCTCAAGGCCGCGAACAAGTAAGCCGCCAGGAAAATTACTGAGATCAACTGATGACAATCGAAATCAAGGTTCCGCAACTGCCCGAATCCGTTTCCGACGCGACGTTGGTGGCCTGGCACAAACAGCCGGGCGAGTCCGTCAGCCGCGATGAAAATCTGGTCGACCTCGAGACCGACAAAGTGGTGCTCGAAGTGCCGGCGCCGTCCAACGGCGTGATCAAAGAGGTCAAGGTTGCGAACGGCGCCACCGTGGTCAGCGGTCAGGTGTTGGCGATTCTGGAAGCGGGCGATGCGGTTGCTGCGGCTCCTGCGGCCAAGACCGAAGCCAAGGCTGAAGCGGCTGCGGCCGACAAAGCAGCGGCTGCCACCGGCGGCAAACTGGCTCCGGCGGCCAAGCGCATGGTCGAAGAGCACAAGCTCGATGCCGCGCAGATCGCTGGCAGTGGCCGCGATGGTCGCGTCAGCAAGGGCGATGTGATTCAACATCTGGCGGGCGGCAAGCAAGCGGCTCCGGCCGAAGCCAAGCCGGCTGCTAAGCAGGCTCCGGCAGTGAAGTTGCCGGCTGCTGTGGGCTCGCGCAACGAACAGCGCGTGCCAATGACTCGTCTGCGTGCTCGTATCGCCGAACGTTTGATCCAGGCGCAGTCCACGGCTGCGATGCTGACCACGTTCAACGAAGTCGACCTGACGGCGGTGAACGAAATCCGCGCTCGCTACAAGGACAAGTTCGAGAAGGTGCACGGCGTGAAGCTGGGCTTCAGCTCGTTCTTCATCAAGGCGGCCATCGAAGCGCTGCGTAAATTCCCGGCGGTGAATGCTTCCATCGACGGCAACGACGTGGTGTACCACGAGTTCTACGACTTCGGCGTCGCCGTCTCCACCGAGCGTGGCTTGATGGTGCCGGTGATTCGTAATGCCGAAGCGTTGAGCTTCGCCGAACTCGAGCAGGCTGTGGGCGACTACGCCAAGAAGGCTCGCGACGGTTCGATCTCGCTGGAAGAGTTGACCGGCGGCACGTTCACCATCACCAACGGTGGCGTGTTCGGTTCGTTGCTGTCCACGCCCATCCTGAATCCGCCGCAGGTCGCCATCCTCGGCATGCACAAGATCCAGGAGCGGCCGATGGTGGTCGACGGCGAGATCAAGATCCGCCCGATGATGTACCTGGCGCTCACTTACGACCATCGCATCGTCGATGGCCGCGAGTCGGTGCAGTTCCTGGTGGCGATCAAGGATGCGCTGGAAGATCCGTCGCGCCTGCTGCTGCAGCTGTAATTAGTCTGCCGATCACGGGCGCTGCGCTTGCAGCGCCCGTTTTTGTCCCCATTTAGTTTCCAAAGAAAAACTCGCTGCGGAGTTCTCATGTCCCAATACGACGTCATCGTCATCGGCGGCGGTCCCGCCGGTTATCCCGCCGCCATCCGCGCTGGCCAGAACAAACTCAAGGTCGCGTGTATCGATGAGTGGGTGAACAAAGATGGCTCGTATGCCTTCGGCGGCACTTGCTTGAACGCGGGCTGCATTCCTTCCAAGGCGCTGCTGGAAAGCTCGGAACTGGTGCATCGTGCTCAGCACGAATTCGCCGTTCACGGCATCAAGGTCGGCGATGTCTCGGTCGATGTGGCCACGATGCAGAAGCGTCGCGCCGGCATCGTGAAGGCGTCCACCCAGGGCATCCAAGCGCTGTTCAAAGCCGCGGGCGTCACCGGCCTCGCCGGTCACGGCAAGCTGCTCAAGGGCAACAAGGTCGAATACACCAACAAGGACGGCAAGAAAGAAGAGCTGACTGCCAAGCACATCATTCTGGCGTCCGGCTCGTCGCCGACCGAGTTGAAGAGCGTGCCGTTCGACGGCAAGCAGATCGTCGACTCGTGGGGCGCGTTGGAATTCGACAGCGTTCCGAAGCGTCTGTGCGTCGTTGGCGCCGGCGTGATCGGCCTGGAGCTGGGCAGCGTGTGGCGTCGTCTCGGCGCGGAAGTCGTGGTGCTCGAAGCACTCGATGCTTTCCTGCCGGCCGCTGACGGTGCGGTTTCCAAGGAAGCGCTCAAGCACTTCAAGAAGCTCGGCCTCGACATTCGCCTGGGTGCGAAGGTCAGCGGTGCAGACAAGTCTGCCAGCGGCGTGAAGCTGAAGTACACCGATGCCAAGGGTGAACAGACCCTCGAAGTCGACAAGGTGGTGGTGGCCATCGGCCGTCGCCCGTTCACCAAGGAACTGCTCGGTGACGGCACCGGCGTTCAGGTCGACGAGCGGGGCTTCATCAAGGTCGATCATGACTGCAAAACCGACGTGGCCAACATCTGGGCGGTCGGCGACGTGGTGCGCGGCCCGATGCTTGCGCACAAGGGCAAGGAAGAGGGCGTGATGGTGGCCGACCTGATCGCTGGCAAGGTCGCTGAAGTGAATTACAAGACCATTCCTTCGGTGATCTACACCGCGCCGGAAATCGCTTGGGTGGGTTTGACCGAAGAGGAAGTGAAAAAGAGCGGCCGGGCCTACAAGGTCGGTTCGTTCCCGTTCCTCGCAAGCGGTCGCGCTCGCGCGATGGAGTCCACCGCGGGCTTCGCCAAGATCGTGGCTGCGCAGGACGATGACGAGATCCTGGGCGTGCACATCATCGGCCCGATGGCCGGCGAGCTGATCGCCGAAGCCGTGCTGGCGATGGAGTACTCGGCCTCCACCGAGGACCTGCAGCGGACCATCCACGCGCATCCGACCTTGTCCGAGGCGTTGCACGAGGCGGCGCTGGCTGCGGACAAGATCGCCATCGACTTCCCGAACCGCTAGCCGACGCGGGGACAGATTTCAAATCTGTCCCCTGTCGAGCCCGCCGCATCGGCTATTCTCGGCCGATGCACGACACCCACAGCGCTCCGGCCGGCGTGGCCGGCAATCCCGACGCACTCCTGTCTCGCGAGCTGGGCACGCGGCAGCTAGCCGCAACCATCTTCAACTACGTCGTGGGCAGCGGCATTTTCGTGCTGCCGGCCTTCGCAGTGCTGCAACTCGGCAGCGCCGCACCGCTGGCCTATCTGGCCTGCGCCATCATCATGGGGTTGGTAGTCATCTGCTTTGCCGAAGCCGGCAGTCGAGTGTCATCGACCGGCGGTCCCTATGCCTATGTCGAGACTGCGCTCGGGCCGATGTTCGGTTTCGTCGCGGGCTGCTTGGTGGTCGTGACTGGTACTTCCGCCGCCGCGGCTGTGTCCAGCGTGCTGGCGAGATCCATGCTGTCACTCGTGCCCGATGCTTCGATCTGGGTGAATCGGGCGGTAATTCTGGTGTTGGTGAGCTTGCTCGTCGGCATCAATTATCGTGGTGTGAAGACGGGCGCACGCGTCATCGAGTTCGCGACCGTGGCCAAATTGTTACCGCTGCTGGCGTTCGTGTTCATCGGCGTGTTTTTCATCGAGCCTTCCAATCTGGTTTGGACCCACGTGCCTGATGCCAGCACCGTGCTCGGCACAGCGGGTATCGTGATCTTTGCGTTCTCCGGCATCGAAGGGTCGCTGATGCCCAGCGGCGAAGTGAAGAATCCTGCCAAGACGGTGCCGCGTGCTGCGTTTATCGCGCTCGGCGCGGCGACGGTGCTTTATCTGGCTATTCAGTTTGTCGCCCTTGGCATTATGGGCACAGCGCTCGCGGACGATCGCACGACGCCGTTGGCGAGTGCCGCTAACGCGGTTCTCGGGCCGACGGGGCGGACGGTGTTGGTGGTTGGTGCGGTGATTTCGATGTTCGGTTACTTGAGTGCCAACGTGCTGTCGGAGCCGCGCGGTTTGTTTGCTATGAGCCGCGATAAGTTCTTGCCGAGCATGCTGGCGTCGGTGCATCCGACTTTTCATAGTCCTCACAAGGCCATTGTCATTTATGGCCTGGTGGTGGCGGCCATCGCCTTGTCCGGGACTTACGAGACCCTGACTATCTTTGCCAATTTGTCGGCGCTGATGCTTTATTTTCTGTGCGCCATCGCGGCGTATGTGCTGAGGAAGAAAGATATTCGCACTGACGGCGAGCCCTTCGTCGCGCCCGGCGGGCCGCTGATTCCTTTCGCCGCCTGCGCGTCGCTGGCCTGGTTGTTTTATGAGACGGTGACGTACAAGCAGTTCATGGCGCTGGTCATTGTGTTAGCGGTGACGTTCGCGCTGTATTTGGTGCGTTGGGCGCGGTTGAGATTGTGAACGGCATGCGCTCACTGCCGGCGTGGACGCCGGGCTGGTTGCGTCGGCATCCGGCGTTGCTGGTCGAGTGGTTGCGGTTTGTGAATGCGCTGTCGCGCTGGCGGGAAGATGGCCGGCGCGCCGCTGTGTTTGTTGCTTCCGCTGTGGTTTCTATTTCCGCTGCGGTTGCCATGGTTGCGCTATCCCTTGATTCTGGGCGGCATGCTGTTGGCTTCGTCGATGCGCTCGCTAAGTACTGGCTGCTCGTCGCTGTCATCGCCGCTGTTTACGCAGCCTCAACGGTTGCTCGTCGCCGCAGGCAGGTTGTCGAATCTCAGGCCCAGTCCTGGCTGATTGCCACGCCGATTCCACCGTCGAGCCTGCGGCTATCGCACGCGATTCGGACGTTGTTTCCTTTGGTTGTCATGTTCCTCGCCGTGCTGGTTGCCGCTGGCGTGGTTGCGCTTGCGAGTGACGGTGCCACGACGATGTCGGCGATTGATTCCGTGCCGAATGCCTCTGCGATTGTGATTGCCGCTGTCGCGGGAGGTTTGCTCGTAGGAGGCTTCGCTGGCTGGTGGGCCGCCCGCGGGCGGAAGCCTGCCGAGTTCGCTGCTTCAAGATATGTTTTGCGGCCGAAGGCCAGCGGGCCTTTGCAGCCCGACGCTTCGGCGTTGGCTCACTGGCCGACGGCGCAAGTCATGGCATGGAGCCGGCCCGAGAATTCTCGATATCTGCTGATCATTGCCTTGTTGGCAGTGCAGGGCGGGTCATCCGCGGTGACCGGCTTGTCAGTAGTGGCGATGTATTTCGTGGCCAGCTATTTGGCGGCGTTGCTGTCCGCGATGATCAAGGTCGCTGAACACGCCGCAGCTTGGCTGCGCGCCACGCCGATGACGCTTGGTGAATTCGTTTGGGCGTTGTCACGCCGGGCTTTGCTTCATCAGGTCGGCGGCACTGTGTTGGCCGGCGTGGTCATGCTGATACTGGGCTCGCCAATTGAAATGGCGCTGCAGATCGCGTCGTTGTGGCTAGTGCTGGTCCTGTCGATCTCGGGCTTCGCCCTGATCGACAACTATCGCGGCCGCTCTCCGGCGATCAAGATCGCTTTGTCCGTCGCAACCTTCGCCGCGCTAGCCATGGCCATGCAATTCCGCGCTGGGGCGAAGGCATGACCACTGTCATTGCCGCCGCTATTTGTTCGCGCATTCCAGGGCAAGCTTCGACCGGGAGAGCGTAGTGATGACCAATGTCATGCTCGATATTCGTTCCGTTCACGCCAAATACGGCAAGCGTGAAGTGCTCAGCGGAGTGAGTCTGCAAATCCCGGCGGGGGAGTGGTTTTGTTTGCTCGGGCCCAATGGCGTCGGTAAGAGCACTCTTCTACGCTGTATCGCCGGCGCACTCACGCCATCAGCCGGTGACATCCGAATCGCCGGTCACTCTGCGCTCACCGCACCGCTCGAGGCGAAGCGACGACTGGGTTACGGGTGTGCACCCGAGCAGCTCCCGGGGCTGCTGACCGGGCGTCAGTGTCTGGAGGTTTACGCTCAAGCAAAGGGCCTGCAGGTAGTAAGTGTCGATGTGCTCAGCCTGGCGAACGAACTGAAGTTCAACAGCTATCTGGACAGCTTCGTCGATACCTATTCGCTGGGGACGAGACAGAAGCTTTGTATCCTGCTGGCACTGCTCGGCGAGCCGCAGCTGATCGTCCTGGACGAAGCCTTCAACGGGCTCGACCCGGCGAGCGCGCTCACGGTGAAACATCATTTGCAGAAGCGACTGAGCGACGCAAAGTGCTCGGTGCTGTTGGCGACCCATTCCCTGGACATCGTCGAGCACTACGCCGACAAAGCAGCGTTGCTGATCGACGGCCGCATCGTCCGAGAGTGGAGTGAAACAGAAATCGCCGCCTTCCGAGTGCAAGGCGACAGCGCGATGGAAACGGCGCTCGCCGCAGCCTCGAGCTAGCGAGCAACGCGAGCGCCGACAGGCGCGGTGCTGATCCAGCGTTGAAATGCGGCTTTCTCAGCGCTGCCTTCTTCCGGTGCCCAAGCTGCGAACTCGGCAGCAGTGGCCGGGTCGTACGGACCTTCTTTGACTTCCACGAACGCGGCACCATCCGTCAGTGGCAGCAACGTGTGCCAAGTCTTCATCGGCAGTTCGAACGCGAGATTGTCCGTGCCTTCGCCGATGACATTGCGCGCCGTGATCGTGCCGTCAGCATCGAACTCCACCACCTCGAACCGACCGCGAACAATCGTACACAGCTCCGACTTGCTCAGATGCCGATGCGGCCGGATGTACGAATCGCTGTGAGCGACTACAACAAAACGCTGCACTAAATCGGACGCTGAAGAGTGCAAGTTGTGGTGCGCTCGCCGCCGCGGACTGGCGCTGGCCTTGGCGGTCATCTCATCGAGCAGCGACGCGGAAATCAGTTTCATACGGAAACCCTAAGCCTTGCGCCGAGCGCTGAGAACATTCGGCAGCCCCTGAATCCGAGCCAGCAGTCGCGACAGTTCCTCCAGATCGTGCACAGTGATCTTCAGGTTCATATCCGCGATGCCGTCGGTCTCATGCGTCAGCGTGTTCATGGCGTGAATATTGATCTTGGAGTCGGCGAGCACACCGGTGACGTCTCGCACCAAGCCGCGACGATCGTACGCGCGCACGTTGATATCGACCGGGAACGAACGATCTCCACCCGAGCCCCATTCCACCGGAATGACCCGCTCAGGATTGGCAACGGCCAGCCGTTTGAAGTTGGCGCAATCGTCGCGATGGATACTGACGCCACGGCCCAGCGTGATGTAGCCGCTGATGGCCTCAGGCGGCACAGGGCTGCAGCAGCCGGCGAAATTGGACAGCAGATCGTCGACGCCATCGATGGTGATGCCCGACGCCTTCTTGGGTTCGGCCGCCGGCCGCTTCACTACTGGCGTCGGCAATTCCTGCGGCTTGGCGCGACGTTGCACGGCGCCGCTGATCTGAGCAGCGTTGATTTCGCCTTCGCCGATGGCGCGATACAACTGATCGGCGTTGTCGACATTGAACTCGCTGATCAGCTCCGGCAAGGTCACCGAGTGGACCGCCAGCCGCTGCAGCTCGCGCTCCAGGATCTGCCGACCTTGCTGAGTGTTCTGCTGTTCGTCGAGCTTGCGAAAGAACGCCCGCACCTTGTTCCGGTTGCGAGGCGAGGCCAGGTAGCCGAGCGAAGGCACCAGCCAGTCGCGACTCGGATTGAGTTGCTTGCTGGTAATGATCTCGACCTGATCGCCATTGGCGAGCACGGTGTTCAACGGCACCATGCGGCCGTTGACCTTGGCGCCCCGGCAGCGATGCCCCAGATCGGTATGCACGTGATAGGCGAAGTCGAGCGGCGTCGCGCCTCGGGGCAGATCGACCACTTCGCCGCGCGGTGAGATGGCGTAAACGCGATCTTCGAACAGCTCGGAGCGCACCCGGTCCAGAAACTCGCCTTCGGTTTCCTCGCCGCGTTCGCTGGGCTCGAGCACCTGTCGCAGCCAGATGATTTTTTGATCGTAAGCCGCGTTGCTTCGCGCGCCTTCCTTGTAGCGCCAGTGGGCAGCAACGCCGAGCTCGGCGTGAGAGTGCATTTCGCGCGTACGGATCTGCACTTCCAACGGCAACTTGCCCGGCCCGATCACCGCGGTGGGTAGCGATCGGTACAGGTGGTCGTTGGGCGTGGCGATGTATTGGTGGAATTAGCCGGTGATGTACGGCCACATGCCATTCTCTATGCCGTGAGCGGCATAGCAATCCGCGATGCT
>NZ_JAEUPY010000514.1 GCF_016790065.1 Steroidobacter sp. | reverse complement strand
CGGCCCACAAGCTCTGCGCCTGATGCGCGACTGCCATCGGACCGGGAATTTGCCCGAGGCTGGTTTGAATGCGGCCGGCCATTTGGCTCCACGCAAACAAAAACACCGCGATGGACAACAACGGAATGCCGAGCTGCTGCCACAGCTCACGCATCAGCGGCTGCAAGCTCTTACCGCGCGGCTGCGACTCACGGGCCATAGCTAGGGTCGATGTAGACATCAGCTCGCCTCTTTTTCCGACTTGGTCACCACGTTGCCGCTTTCCACCACTTGGCCTTGTTTCAGACCGATGCTGAGCTTTTGCAAATAGTCATTGGGTTTACGGCCGTCATACTCGACACCGTCGATGAATTCTTTGGTGGGCGGCCGGAAGCCGTCGCTGCTCCACGGAAAGTCTTCTTGCTTCGCTTTCTTTTCTTCGATCAACATGCGCGCGGCGCGCAGATACGGCTCGGTGCGATACACCTTCTTGGCTGTCTCGTGATACCACTGATCCGTCTGGGTTTGCGGAATCTGTCCCCAGCGACGCATCTGTGTCAGGAACCAAACCGCGTCGCTGTAGTACGGATAAGTCGCGTAGTAACGAAAGAACACATTGAAGTCCGGCACGCTGCGCTTGTCACCGCGGCCGTATTCGAAGCTGCCCGTCATGCTGTTGGCGATCACGCGATAGTCAGCACCGACATATTCGGGGCGTGACAGGATCTGCGCTGCTTCTTTACGATTCGCACCGTTGTTCGCATCGAGCCACATGCCGGCGCGAATCAAGGCTTTGAGCAGCCCCAGATGAGTGTTCGGATGCTTCTCGGCCCAAGCGCGCGTTACTCCGAAGATTTTTTCTGGATTGTTTTTCCAGATCTCGACATCGGTAATCACCGGCACGCCGACGCCTTTGAAAATGGCCTGCTGATTCCACGGCTCGCCGACGGCGTAGCCATTGATGGTGCCCGCCTCCAGGGCCGCGGGCATCTGCGGCGGCGGCGTCACAGATAGATACACGTCCGCTTTGATTTGCCCGGAGACATCGCTGGGCGAATAAAAACCAGGATGCAGACCACCGGCGGCCAGCCAGTAACGCAACTCATAGTTATGAGTCGACACTGGAAACACCATGGCCATACGAAACGGCTTGCCGGCTGCCCTATAGGCATCGACGGCGGGCTTGAGTGCGTCGGCCTTGATGGGATGAACCGGCTTGCCTTGCGCATCCACCGGCAACCGCCCCTTCATCAGATTCCACACTTCGTTGGAGACCGTGGTGGCGTTGCCGTTGAGATCCATGCTGTAGGAAGTGACGATGTCGGCTTTGGTGCCGAAGCCCACCGCTGCGCCGAGCGGCTGACCTGCCAGCATGTGCGCGCCATCCAACTCGCCGGTGATGACGCGATCCAGGATCACCTTCCAGTTGGCTTGCGGTTCGAGCGTCACATACAGGCCTTCATCCTCGAAAAAGCCTTTCTCATAGGCGATGGCCAGCGGCGCCATGTCAGTGAGCTTGATGAAGCCCAGCTTCAGTTGCTCTTTCTCCAACGCCAGCTCCGCAGCCGGCACCTGAGTGGCACTCAACGCCGCCACAGCAGCGAACAGCCAGGCTCGCAACGATGTGTGTTGCATGGATCCGGTCACTCCCCAAAACGATTCCAGAGCCAAAAAAAAACGCCGCCGACTTCAGTGCACGCGCATGGCATGCATTGGAGTCGGCGGCGTTGCCCCGGCCAGCCCGCTATTGGGCCGGCCCGATGGTTAGGAACGCGTGAGCGTCCCGTTGCTCACTGCAGTTGCAACCTGCGTGCCAGCGCGTCGAATGACGTCACACCCGCGGAAACACAACGACTTGCGCGTTTCGAACAAACAAAACTGCGGCGCGCTTGAGCCGCAACGGAGCAAAGTGTCGTGGTAGCTGCACGATGTTCGTGCAGCGCGCGTTAGCTTGCAGGCAGCTTTTGTATGTAGTCGGACAGTTGGTCCGCATCGAAACGCTGGTCGTCGAAGAATCCATCCGGCCCGAACGGCATGGACTGCGGCACCGCCGGCAGCACGTGCGAGTCAGCACCTTCTACCTTGGTGTCCGCAACCGGAATGTTTGTATCGAACTTGGCCAACGCCAGCCGATACAAGTCAGGCCGATACGTCGCGCGCACCTGCGAGACATGCTCTGGATCGAAGGCCACCTGACCCCAACGCACCATCTGCGAATAGAACCACAGTGCGTGGCTCACCCACGGGAACGTGGCCGCCTGCGAGGCCGGCACATAGAAGTTGGGCAATTGCTCCGGTCCGCCACCGGCGTGTAGACACAATCGATTCGACAGGCCACGCAATAGAATGTCCGCCGGCGCCCCGACGAAGCGCGGCTCGGCCAGCAAGCGCGACAGCTCGACATGATTCTCCGGCCGCTCGCACCACAACGCTGACTTATATAAAGAACGAACCAGCGCTTGCAGCCGGTCAGGATGACGTTGCGCCCATTCGAGTCGACAACCCAGCACCTTCTCCGGACTCAAACGCCAAATCGCGGTCGTCGGCAAGGCGATACAACCTACGCCCACCGCCACC
>NZ_JAEUPY010000511.1 GCF_016790065.1 Steroidobacter sp. | reverse complement strand
ATGTGATCGATGTCGAGAGCACGCAGATCGATCTGCCGATAGGAGTAAAGCGTGACCGGGGTTTCGTCCATGTAGACGGCCGCGACCGCCTCGCCACCGGCGAGATTGCCGATGCCACGCATGAACAGCATCAGCGAGCCGGGGCCATCGACACGCATGGTGACGCCAGGCACCGCGAACGACAGGTCCTGAATCGAGTTGATGCCGCGCTGTTCGATGTCTTGCGCACTCAGCACCGTCAGACTCATCGGCACATCGATGGTGCGCTCCGCACGCTTCTGCGCGGTGACGATGATCTCCTCCACTTCCAGCTGCTGTGCCGACGCAGCCACGGAATATGCCGCCGCGGCCAGCGACAACACGAACGCCTGCTTGGTCATCTTGCTCATTGCTCTCTCCCCGATCTTTAGATATTCGAACCGAACGAACAGCGACGTAAAAGGGGCTTCATTGCCTGGCTACGCACCTCAACGCAGCGCTGCGACCGTGCTGTTGAAAAAATCGTTGTCGATGATGGCCTCGGCCCATTTGGGCTTGGAACGCGCACTCAACACCGCAATCACCACTTGCTGACGCGGATTGACGTAGATGAACTGCCCAAAGATGCCGCGACCACTGAATGCGCCATCATCGAAGGAACCATCTGCGGCGGCGACCGGCCACCACATGTAACCGTAATCCAGTCGCTTGCCAGCGATGTGCCGCGGCGAGGTCGCCTCCCGCACCCAACCTTGTGGCAGCACCTGCTCGCCGCCCGCCACGCTCTCCTGCATCAGGAAGCTGCCAAAGCGTGCGTAGTCACGCAGCGTTGCACTGATGCCGCTGCCAGCAACTTCCAAGCCACCGGGCGATTCAAGCCACCAGGTGGCTTCGCTTTGCATGCCGGCGCGGGACCAGATTTTTTCTGACAAATAATCGGCGAGCCACGCACCGGTGGCGGCGCGCACCAAGGCACCGACCACATGCGTCTCACCAGTGCTGTAGTTCCACACGGAGCCAGGATCGGCGGCTCGCGGCAAGCTCGCGAGATAGCGCAGGATCGTGCCGGGCTGCTGCTCGATCTGCAGTTCCAACATGCGCCGACGCTGTGAACTCGGATCGGTGTGGGTGTCATCCCAACGCACGCCCGACGTCATCTGCAACAGCTCTCGGATCGAGACTGAGGCATAGGCGCTGTTGCGCAATTCCGGGAGATACCGGGTCAACGGCTCCGCTACGTTGCCAATGCAACCGTCGCGGATCGCGGCCCCGACCAAAGTGGTACTCACCGACTTGGCGAGCGACATCGAGATCCAGGGTGTCGTCGCATCCGCCCCCTGCTCATACGATTCCAACACCACGCGACCGTGCTGCAGGACCATCAGTCCAACCACACAATTACGGGAAAGGTAGTCAGGCAGGTCGTAGTCGACGCCGCGCGATTGGATCGGGAAATCGCTGAGACGGGTGCCGGCCTGGGGCAGAGCCTGCACCACCCCGGAGCAGCGCACGGTGCGTGTGGGGAAACCCCAGTGCACGTCACTGAACAAATGACGTTGCTGCGCCGGCAACAGCTTGCCGGCATAGGCCCGCCGCACCCACTCGGCATCGATGCTCGACGGCAGGCTGGCCACACTCTTCAAATCGCGGTCGGCTGACAAGCTGCTCACTCGCGTCGCTGGCTGAAACTATGGGAAGTTATAGCCATTGGCGGCGGGGGGAACAGTTGCATAGCTGGAGCGAGGCGGTGTTCGCGACACACCAGGGGTGCGTCAACGCGTTTCGCGGCCGCTCAGGTTTGAAATCCTACGACGCCATTTTTTATTGGTATCAATCCCGTGTTGGGATCGGCGACCAGGATTTATAGATCGAAAATCGGCTGCCGGTCGCGCCTGAATCGCGCGACCGGCAACCTCATAGGGAAAGATCGAGAAAAAAGCCTTTAGCTGGCAGCGCGTAACTCAAGAGAGTTCTTGACTGACTGCACGCCTTCGACTTTTCGGGCCAACTCCGCTGCACGAGTGCGCGCGTCCTTGCTGTCGACGAAGCCGCTCAGCAACACCTCACCATGACGGGTTTCGACGTTGATCTGATGCGCCTTGGTCACCGAGTCGGCAATCAACGCCGCTTTCACCTTGGTAGTAATGACCGTGTCGTCGATCACTCGACCGACCTGCGCTCCCTTGTTCTCACTCTGCTCTGCTGCAAATGAGACCGTAGCTACTGCAGCCAGCGACGCGAGCAGGATCACCGATGCCTTCTTGACACTCATGAACTCACCTACATGGACTAGCCTGGGTAAGCACTAAAGCGGCAGCTTGCTTTGGAAGTTCCCGAGCGCCGATCCATCGATCCTGGGTTCCACCCGGGTGCCATCCTCGCCGCGATGAAATATCCCGGCCTTGACCACGTAACGAATGCGCATGGTGTTGCGAATATCTTCCAACGGATTCGCGTCCAGAAGGATGAAATCCGCCAGTTTTCCTGCCTCGAGTGAACCGATATCCCGGTCCAAGCCGAGAAAGCGTGCCCCCTCGAGGCTGGCCGACCGAAGCGCGCCGAGCGGGCCCATCCCAGCAGCGAGCATCCAAGTTTCCCAGTGGACCGTATACGCCGGACCGTGAGTTCCGACCGACGCGTGTCCGCCTTCCCGGGTGAGATCGGCCGTGAACTCCGCTTGCAGAGGGAACGGATAATCGGTCGGCGCACGAAACTCACGGACTCGGGTGCCATAGGGAGGCATCTCTCCCGGCTTCAAGAACTTTCGCAGCTTCGAGTCTTTCCAGAACTCGCTCTCCTGCAAGAAGTAACCGTCATTGCGAAAGGATCCCATGCGCCCCAGCGTCACGTTGAAGGCGAAGTTCGCCTGCCCGAAGAACTTGGCGACATCTGAATACAGCAGCGCGTGCACTGGTATGTGCTGCGCCCCTGTGTACCCTTCCATGGCTAGCGCGAGTCCATACTCTTGGAAGCCCGTTTGATGATGCCCCGTCATCGCCAGCCCCGCGGCACGTGCCGATTCCGCCAACGCCTGCCGTTCGAACGCCGAGTTCGCCGTCAGGTTCTTCAGCGCCACCGCCCCGTAGCCCGCATTACGATCTGCCTCACGTTGCGCATCGTCTTTACTGCGCAATTGAACGAACTCGGTTCGTCCAGTGTTATCGCCGCGGAAGTAGTGAGCGGCACCAAACAGCCGGGAGCCCGAGACCGAGCCAATCTCCACCATCTCAGCCAGTGTGTAGATAGAACGTGCGGAGCTGGAAGGAGCAAAACCCGTGGTGATGCCATAGGCCAGCGCGGCAGGCACTTCTGGGTCAGTCGGCACGGCTGACGCGGAAGCATGCATGTCTACGAAACCCGGGATGATCGTCGCGCCTTGCGCATCGAGCACCTGGTCGACGCGGCTGGTGTCGCATTTACCAACGCAGCTGACTCGGCCGCCGGAGATGACCAGATCACCGCTTTCGATCACACCTGCGCTACCCAGCGTGACAATTCTGGCACCTCGGAGTGCCACGCTGCGGCGGGCAGCATGACGCGGCAGCTGGAGCTTCAACGATATTTGTTTGGTCGTTCGTGCGGCCGTGTCGTACACCGATAGACCCTCGCCTGCGAACTGCAAGCGGCCCCCGTCCAACCAACGCGGGTCCAAGCCCAACACTTTGTTCAGACGTTTGACCTGCGATTGGCCGCTGCCGTAAATCTGCTCGCGAGACAATGACGCCGCTGGCGCAGCCCAATCGAACGGCATCACGAATACGTCAGAGCGTTTCTCGATGGCCACCCAGCGCCCATCGACGGAAGGCAGCACGACGTCGGAATAAGGAAGCGTGAGATGAACACGCCGATCCGCGCCGCGATTGTCGATCGAGATCAAGCGGGTGACGGGTTCGTTGGTCTGCCGTTCGTGCTCGGTGAAAAAGATCCGGCCTTGTGGCCCCACCACGGGCACCGGCATCTCGTAGATCACTGAAAGTGGCGTCAGCTGCTTCGGCTCCGAGCCGTCGAGCGCGACACGAAACAGCGAATAGGAAACATCTTCGTTGCGAGACGGGCATGGATCGAGCATGCCGCATCCGGACACGACGAGCAGTTCGCGACCCGCCGCATCCCAAACCGGATTTCCATACAGCCCTGCCCGCGGCGTGACGAGCGTAGGCGTTCCGCCACGCGCCGGCACTTTCCACACTCGATTGCTGCCATCCTCGGCCGCGCCCACGAAAGCGAGCCATCGCCCATCCGGCGACCATGACGGCATGGACTCCAGCTCGGTGAAACTCTCCGGTGTCACGCGCTTCGCCGACTTGCCGCCGGATTCTCGCAACCACAACTTGCCCACCGCCTGAAACACAACACGTTCACTCACTGGGGAACGCATTGCCCATCGAATGGCGCGAACGTCGACGGGACCGTCGCTGAGACGAGAACTGCGGCGAACCTGTTCGGAGATGATCCGATGAACGCGCGCGTTGAACTCTAGAGTCCGCACATCGCCTGTCTGCAAGTTGAGCTTGCGAAACTGACCGCCCTGCGCGATCACGATGGCGTCACCCTGCGGCATCCAGGCATAGCTCGGCATCACTGCCGGAACCTGCGTGTTGACGTTGCCGCCATCCGCCAGATCAGGATCGATCGGATCCAGGATCTTGCGCTCGGCGCCGGTTTTCAGATCCCGCAACCACAGCGAGTTGCGTGGGCCGTAGCGATGCTCTCGATAGGTCATCACGGTGTCCGGCAAACGCCGCGCGAACGCCAACCACTTGCCATCCGGAGACACGACGGGTGCGATGCCGTCGGTCAACACTTGATGGCGTCGATCGGTGGCCCCGGTAGGCTGGCGGGCGATACGAAAGTCGCCTTTGGTGAGATCGATGCTGCCGCGATCGCTACCTGCGAAGTAATGAAAGAACAGCGAATCGCCGGCAGCCGACAGCGAAGGAAACGACGCCGCCTGCAGCGACTCGGCGGTTACACGGTGCGGCGAACCGCCCGTCACTGGGTACTGCCACAACCCCAGCGAAGCCCCGACGTAGTTTCCTGCCACGCGCGTGTTCAGTCGCTGCGCAATGATGGTCCGGCCATCGCGACTCCACAGCGGCGCCGACACCAGCACGTTCGGTTCTGACGCTAGCAGCCGCGGCAGCGAACCATCCAGCGCCATGACCCACAGATTGTTATATCCGCCCCGTTCGGAAATGAATGCGATAGACCGCCCATCCGGCGAGTAGCGCGGATGGAAGTTCACCGCGATGCCACTGTCCTGAGTCAAACATTCCGCCGGTCCGCCGTCGCTAGGCATCCGATAAATGTGTCCGAGCAGATCGAACACCATCGAGCGGCCATCCGGCGCGATGTCCAGCGACATCCAGCTGCCTTCAGTGGTGGTGAAATCGATGGTGCGCGTTTCACCCCGGGCCAGCGTCGAATCCCACGAAGCCCGCAGCGAATCGTCAGCCAGTGCGGAGTGAACCGTTGCGCTGGCGAGCACGACGCCTAGCAAACGGCAAAAGACACGAGTGAAAGATTTCATAACGTTACTCGCGTCTCAGCTCGACCCAGTGCGGCAGGTTGTAAATCCAGGAGAGGCCGGGCGCGGCCAGCGAATTCGCCATCGCCGCGCCGTTCAACACCGAGCCGCGAAGCCGTAGCGAAAAACTCACGTCATGCGGGTGACGCTGTGTGTCGGCGGTGTCGATGCGACTCGCCGACTTGCCCGTCAACAATCCATCTGCGAAACGGACGTCATTCAACAGCGTCGTCAATTGCGAGCCGATTCGCGTCTGCACCTCGCCCGTCGATAGCACGTTCAATTCGACTGGCAGCTCACGCTCGTAGGTGTGAATCGTGCCAGCCCAGCGCCCCACCAATTCCGGCGGCGGCTGAAAACGCGTCACGGCCGGTGCCGACACCCGCCGGCTGGCAGCGGTCCATTCCGGCACGATGGCCTTGAACAGGGCATCGCTGATCGTTCTTCTGCCAAAGCCTATCGAGCCATTGGCCAACACCACCACGCAGATATCCCGCGCCGGCACGATGGAAACATCGGCGTTGGAGCCGGCCATCGAACCCTCATGACCCAGCACGACGTCCTTGCCCTGCTGGCGCGCGTGCCAGCCGCCGTTGCGCGAACCATCGCGGTGCTCCGGCCCCGGGTCGTGGAGCATTTGAGCGATGCCGGCATCGCTGAGAATGGGCCGCTGATCCGGCAAGCGATCTTTCAGAAAGAACATGCCGAGCCGCGCCAGATCGTGCGCGCTGGAGTAGACGGCCATGGAGCCGGGCTCGGTGGAAACAAACGGCGGTACCGGCTGGCCACCGGCTTCATAGCGAATCGCCTGATACTCAGCGAGGCCCGGCCCGACCTCCACCGAAGTGCGCGTCATGCCGAGCGGCATGAAAATGGCCTGCTTCAGATATTGCTCGTAACTGCGCCCCGACGCTCGCTCGACGATATGACCCAACACGCCGTAGCCAAGATTGGAATAGTCGTAGCGCTCGCCGGGAGCAAACAACGCGCCGCCATAGCGCAGCAGCGTCGTGTCCATGTCGGGACGCAGGCGACGCTCGTCGCCATAGAAAAATTGGCCGCCGCCGGGGATACCCGAAGTGTGAGTGATGAGGCTGCGCACCGTGAGCTGGCGCTCGTCGCCGACCCAGACCTGCAGCTTCGCGTTGCCCAGCAATTCATTGGCGGGCTGATCGAGCGACACCTTGCCCGCCTCGACCAGCGTCATCAACGCAGTGACCGTGATCGGCTTGCTGACCGAGGCCAGCGAATACATGGTGTGCGGGCCGGCGGCCACGCGACGTTCCTTATCGGCCCAGCCGAAGCCTTCCTCGTACACAATCTTGCCGCGATGGGATACGGCAACCGCAACCGACGCGAGCCGCGACTCGAGCATCTGTTGTCGAATCACTGCCCGAGCGTCGTCGAAGCGATCTGCGGCTCGCGTGCTGAAACTTGCGAGCAGCAGCAAGGCCGCAACCGTTGCGGGGTTTCGTAATGCAGATATCGTCATGAAGATCGTACCAACAGCTGGCGTAGGTACGCTGTCCACCACCGAGAAGGTGGTGGACAGCCGTGAGGCATAACGCGCGTGGAGAGTTAGAAATCCACGCCGATCGAGCCGATGAAGGTGCGCGGCTGACCGATGCTGATGCGATTGCCGCTACCCGAGGCCGGGAAGTAGCGCTCGTCCAGCAGGTTCTTCACATTGAGCCCGAAGCGCAGCTGCGAGTTCTGACCGATGCCGAACAGGTTGCTACGCAAGTAGTACCAGAGGCTGGCATCCACGACTTTGTAGCTGCCCAGCGACCAGGTGTTGTTGGTCTCACCGAAACGATCAGAGGTGTAGTCGACGCCGACGCCGCCGCCCAAGCCAGCAAACTTACCCTGACGCGCTTCGTAGCTGGTCCAGAAACGAAACACGTGCTTGGCCACATTGGGCAGTGCATGGCCCTGATCCCGGCCCACGGTCAGGATCTCCGTGTCGGTGTACGCATAGGAACCGATGAAGTTCAGACCCCGAATCGGCTCGCCGGTCGCCGACAATTCCGCGCCTCGCGAACGCACCTCGCCGATCAGCTCGAGACGGCCCAGCGCATTTTCAGCGACGATGTTGTCCTTCTCGATCTGGAAGATGGCCGAGGACAGAATCAGCCGGCGGTCGAACAGCTCGCCCTTGGCGCCGACTTCATACTGCGCGGACTCCTGCGGGGCGAACGTGCGGTTGAACTGGTCGACCGTCGTCACCGGATTGAAGCCTTCGCTATAACTTGCGTACAGCGAGGTGGCCGGAGTCGGCTGAAACAACACGCCGGCCTGCGGCGTGAACTTGGTTTTATCCAGCACCGTGGGCACGCCGGCGTTCACCACTTCTCCCGGCGCGTCGTCATAACGGCCGCCGAGCAGCACTTTCAGATTGTCCTGCAACGAGATCTGGTCCTGCAGATACACGCCCAGCGGCTTGCGCTCTTCGCCGAAGGGAGTGCCGACGGCAGACACCGTGCCGGGCAACAAACCGTAAACGGGGTTGAAGATATCGAAGCCGGAGCGGCTGGTGCCCGAGTGGAACATGCGGGTGACTTGCATGTCCCGGTAGTCGACGCCGATGCCGAGCTGATGCCGCAGCGGCCCGGTCATCAGGTTGCCTTCGAGCTGCGCGTTAGCGCTGAACGTGCGCACTTCCCGGTCGAACGAACCGCTGACGACTCGGGTGAGCAAGCCAGCAGCCGTGACCGCGGTCGGGTTGGTCTGCAAGTCGAACGAATCTTCGGCGCGATACAAAACATTCACGACCGCGCGCCAGTTGTCGGTGAGCCGGTGTTGCACCGAGCCTTCCACCAAATGCGCTTTGGAATCGCGCTCCTCGAAACGCTCGCCGAAACGGCGGCTCACCGGCACGTTGTTAGGAATGTAGCGACCGCCTCGCCCATCAGGCAGGCTGACGAAGCCGCGATCCATGGGGCGATTGTCCGTGAAGTATTCATAGGTGAGCATCACTGTGGTGTCTTCGCTCGGATCCCAGCGCATCGATGGCGAGAGGAAGTCGCGCTTCACTTCATAGAAGTCGCGAAACGTCGAGGTGCGTTCCACCGACGCATTCAAACGGAACGCCAGCGTCTCGCCGGTGAGCGGGCCGGTCAAATCGAAGGTCGCGAGCCGCTTGCCGTAATCGTCGAACGCCACCTGCGCGAAGCCGCGATGGGTGTAGCTCGGCTTCTTGGTGCTGAGGTTCACCAGGCCGCCAGGCTCGATCTGCCCGAACAGCACCGAGGCCGGACCCTTGATGACTTCGATGGTCTCGATGTTCTGCGTCGGCGGCTGATTGATCTCAGTGGTGCCCAGGCGCATGCCGTTACGAAACATCGCGTCGCGCTGGAAGCCGCGCAACAGAAAGTCGGTCTGAGTGCCGCCGAAGCCGTCCGACGGCGTCAGGCCAGCGACGTTCTTGAGCGCTTCCTGCACGCTCTCGACCTGTTGGTCAATCAACACTTGTTCGGGAATCACCTGGATACTACGCGGCGTGGTGAGAACGTCCTGCGTGAAGCGGCCGAGCGAGGCGCGGCTGGCGGCATAGCGCTCCTGCCGGGTGCCCACGACTACAACTTCATCCAAGGGCTCGGAGGCAGACTCCTTCCGCGTCGAGTCAACGTCTGATGCTTGCGCGATCAGTGTTTTGCCCGCCATGGTGAACGCCGAGCCGATCTTCTCATCCTTGGGCGCAATCAGAATGGAATTGCCTTCCTCGGTAACGATCAGCTGCGTGCCTTGCAGTAGTGCTCGGAACGCAGCACCGGCGTCGAGATTGCCACTCACGCCCTCAGTCTTGAGTCCATGCAAATCGCTGCTGACGTAAAAAACATCAACGCCGTATTGCCGCGCCAGTAAATCGACGGCGTCCGTGAGACTTCCCGATGGAACACTGACAGTGCGCGGCGGCCCAGCCATCGCCTGACCACCAAGCGCGGCACTACACAAAATGCTCAGCACCGCAACGCGAATCGATTTTCTAATGTGCATGATTCTCCCCAGATTCAAAGACTGCGCGCCACCCGACGCACCCGACCCTGGAGGTTCGCTACAGAACGCTTGTCCGGGTCACTAGAGTTGACGAGCTGCCGTTTTGAATCCGACAATTATTTTCGACCGCTCGCCGAGGAATCCAGGAGATGGATTGTTACTGTCGAGCGTGCAGGACGATGCGATCGCCGTCTTCAGTCACGCTCACGCGGAAGCGACTCTGCAACAGATAGATGAAAGGATCGATGCCGGTGGCGCGAAATACTCCGCCCACTTCAATTCTTGCCAGGGCTGAATCCTCGATGATGATCTGTCTGCCGTTGTAACGATTGAACTCTGCAATCGCATCGGCCAATGGCGTCTGTCTGAAAGTCAACGTGCCACTACGCCAGGTCAATCCCTGCTCGACTTCCGCGATGCCGGTGTTTTGCACCAGCACCGCGTCATTCTTTGACTCCGCGATGCTGCCTGCCGTCAACAGCAAACCTTCGCCGCTCGCACCTGGCCTGTTTGGCGCGCGAGTTTTTTCCAGTGACGCAGCAACCTTGACGGTGCCTTCCGTGACATTGACTCGAACATCGTCGCCTTCTCGTCGCACTGAGAAGGCCGTTCCTACGGCGGTGACCGAGTGATTGCCAGCCACCACCACGAACGGTCGATTCGGGTCTTTGGCGACTTCAAAATACGCCTCGCCCTTTTCCAGCTGAACTCGGCGCTCAGCGCCGCTAATATCGACTCGGATGCGGCTATCGGTATTAAGAGTAATCCTGGAGCCATCGGCGACTGGCACCGTCGCCAGCCCACCCACCGCAGTCCGAAACTCGTTATCGGCGGGCTTGAATAGATAGAAGCTCGACACCCCAATCGCAAGCACCGCGCTAGCCGCGAGCGCGTAACGAAACAGAGTTGAACGCGATGGGCCGCGCGTAGCCTGCACCACGCGTAAGGCAGGTGGAGCGGGTGTGGCATTGACGGCCGGCGGCACCAGAATCGTCAGACGACCCGCCTCCTTCCAGGCAGCGTGAAAGCGATAATAGGCCGCTCGATGACCGGGCGATTCCGCCAGCCACGCCGCGAGCATTGCCGCGTCCTCGGCCGTCCACGGTCCCGTCTCGCGTTGTGCGATCAGGCGACTCGCCATTGCCTCGGCTTGTTGCCTACTCTCCATCTTGGGACTCGACGTCGATTTTTCGCTGACCCTGAGCATCCTGACTGCTGGCCTCTCCATACAAAGCACTCGATAGCAAGCGCAGACCGCGATGCACGTGCTTCTCAACCGCGGCCTCCGACAGGCCTAGCGCCGTAGCGACTTCTCGTTGCGGCAGTCCATCGACCCGGCGCATCCAAAAGACTTTGCGGCTTTTTTCCGGCATCCGCTCCAGGATCCTGGAGAGCTTTTGCAGCTGTTGCCGTCCGCTGACCTGTCGCTCTGGAGATGCCACATCTACTAGGACGTTCAAGACATCCAAATCTTCCACCAGATCGATGGCCACGATGCGATCGCGTCTGGCACGGTCGATCAGCAGGTTTCTGGCAGTGGTGAATAGAAAGGCTTTCGGGGCGCTGGGGCGTTGCACTTCCGCGAACTCCAGCACTCGGATGTAGACGTCGTGCCGCAGATCTTCGGCCAGAGCCGCTCCCGCGCGTCGCGTGAGAAAGCTCATGAGGACGGCCTCGTGCACCAGGATCTCACGGCAGAACCACTCTTCGAGGATATCGTCCACGCAGCCAGAATAGCGTCATTCGTGCCGGTCATACAGCTAAAAAAATAGCTCAAAATAGCTGTCGGATAATCTTTCCCCGTTCGTCAACCTACGATCGTACTGAGTGTTCCGGTGATCGTTAGGCACCGCGCACGCCGTAAAACACCCCACCAGCGGCCGTGGCGGCGTACTTACAATACTGCAACTCGCTGGACGCTCTTGCGAAAGAAGTATATGAACAACAGGTCTCCAGGTTTATGGCTGGCGTTAGCCGTTGCTCTGACACCGGCCGCGGCCCGAGCGGATCTGAAGTCCAATCTGCTAGCCATCGAAAAGGAAATGTGGCTTGCATGGGCCGACAAGAACCCGGCGCCGTACTCGAAGTACCTTGACGCCGACTATCGCTTCATCGCCGAAAACACCGCGCCCATCGTTGGCAAGCAGACCAACATCGATGCGCTGATGAACCACTCCTGCGTACTGGGCTCGCTCTCCTTCGAGGATGTCTCAATCCGGGAGTTCGGCTCGAGCGTGGCCGTGCTCGGCTATACAGCGGTCGCCGCCATCGGCTGTGGTGGCGAACCGCAGAAATCCGTCAAGCTGGCAATCACCGCGGTCTGGCATCAGCACAAGAACAGTTGGACGACATCCAACTATCACCAATCGGTCATCAACAACTAATTCTGCTTCGGGAGCTCTCCCTGGAGCCTCCCGGCGTCGCCAGGCTTGGCTGGTCGCGACATCTATGCGATAAATTCGAACTCGCCACACAGGCCCTATAGATCGAATTTCCGCGGACCACAGGACGCCTGGATGAACAACGACCAGCCGGGCGACCCCCCCGATCGTGACGTGCGAGAGGCACAATACTCGCAGATCATCGAGAACCTGCGACATGGCGGCCCCGCCCGTCGCGCGGCAGTCGGACAATTGTACGACCTGTTCGCGGGCAGGTTGCGCAAGTACTTTTGCGCCAAGGGTGCGAGCGTAGCTCAGGCCGAGGATTGGCTACACGAGGTCTTCGTGCGCTTATTACGCTCGTCGACCGAGTTTCGCGGTGCCGGCGGGCAACTCGCTGCCTGGATCTGGACCATTGCTCGCCACATCATGACCGACGCTCGGCGCCAGGCGGGCGCGCGCACTTTTGAGGATATCGATAGTGAAGCCGGCCATGAACTGCCGGCGGACGCCGGCGAACCCATGGCGGCCATCCAAGCCACCTCGCTGGTCAGTTGCGTACAAAGCGCGTATGCCGAGTTCGCCAAGGTCCATCCAAATCGCGCTCAATATCTGATGTGGCTGGTGACGGATGAAATGACCACCCAGCAAATAGCCCAAGTCATCGGACGCACCGAAGGCGCCACCCGCGAATACCTTTCTCAATGCCGTAAGAAGCTGCAACCATTCCTGGAACGCTGTCGCTGGCTGCTGCCGACCTGACAGATACGCTGCAATGACGTCTGAAGGGTATTGGCATCGGATTATGGAGAGCTGCAGTGGCTTGGGGATTGTTTAGGCGAATCGCCCTCGCCGTGGCGTTGTTGGCCGGCGCCGCTACGGCGAATGCGGCACGTACGCACGCGGTACTCGTCGGCGTCAGCGCATACCCTTCGCTCGACAAGACCGCCCAGCTGCAAGGGCCTCGCAACGATGTGCGGATGTTCCTGGAACTGCTGCTGAATCGCGGGGTGGCGCGGCAAGACATCAAGATAGTGGCGGATGGGATCAAGGACGGCGTGCTGCCGACTCGCCGCGCCATTCTCGGCGCACTGAGCGATGTCGCGACTCGCGTAGCGGCTGGCGATTTCGTGTTCGTATTCATCGGCGGACACGGCTCTCAGCAGCCGGCTGCGCTCGAGGCCAGCGAAGAACCCGACGGGTTCGATGAGATTTTCCTGCCCCGTGATATCGGCCGTTGGGACGGCGCAGCCGGGGCGGTCGAGAACGCCATCACCGACGACGAATTCGGCGTCGCGATTGCGCGCCTACGTGGCAAAGGAGCCTTCGTGTGGGCGGTGTTCGATACTTGCCACTCTGGCACTCTCAGCCGCGCAATACCGTTGCCAGAGAGGCGTGACCGTCAAGTTGCACCCGAGTCGCTTGGAATAGATGCTGTCACGCTGACGAAAGCGCTCGGCCGTGCAACCCACGCACGCCACCAGGTGACTGCAAAGCGGGCCGGACAGGATGTGGCCATGTACGCGGCGCAAAGCTTCGAAACCACGCCGGAGTATGCGCAGCCCGAAGGCACCCCAGGTGCTGTCGCTCGAGGACTGTTCTCTTACACGCTGTATCAAGTACTCACGGCGAATCCCGATATCACCTATCGACAAGTGATGGAACGAGTGTCGCAAAAGTATCTGGCGCGCGGCATCGAGTATCCCTCGCCCAACTACGAAGGTACGGGCCTGGATGCCATCGTGTTCGGCGGGCGCTCCGGCGTTCGCCGGCTACAGTGGCGAATCGACCGCAAGGACAAGTCGCTCGAGCTGCGCGCCGGCGTCATCAACGAAACTGCAACGGGCTCCATCCTGGCCGTCGTGCCTTCACCGGCGGCGGCGGACAACGAACTCATCGGTTACGTCAAAGTCACGCAGGCGCGCGCCGCATCCGCGGACGTCGTGCCTGTCGCCTTCGCAGGTCGCGCCCCGTTCAATACAACTCTCATCGGCAGTTCAGCGTATGCCCGTCCAGTCGAGCTGAAGTTCGATACGCGACTGCGGGTGGGCATGCCGGCGAAGACCGAACGATGCGAACTTGCGAATCCGGTCGTCTTGCAAGCGATTGAACGAGTGCGCCAGGGCGGGGACAGCAACTCACGCCTGCAATGGGTGGGTTCATCTGAGCCAGCAGATGTGCGCCTGTGCCAGCGAGGGACCCAGCTGTTATTCCTCGACAGATCCGCCAACATCGGCGACGGTTCGCTGCGTTCCCACCATGGCATCAGCGTTCCGCCCTCCCCACTGAGCGGCGATAGCGCGGCGTCGGTCGCAACCGAGTTACGCGCCCAACTCCTGAAGGTGGCGCGCGTCATCAATCTCGCTCGCGTTAGCAGCGGATCGTTTCAAGCAGTTTCGCAGGCTGAGATTACCGTCACCCGGCAACGGCAGTGTCCGCCGGCCGCGCCCGATTGCCGATCGACGACAGAACCAGTACTACCCAACGCACGACCCGATCTGCGCGGCGGGGACCGGTTCTCCGTGACCATCGCCAATCCGCTGCTCCAACCCATCGACGTGACCATCCTCTATGTGGATGCGGCTTACGGCATCGCGCCCCTGTATCCTGAGCCGGGCGTGACTCCGCGAATCGAGCCGGAAGGCCGGTTGCAACGGACGTTCACCGTCAACCCGCTGCCCAGCGGCTTCGAGCGCATGATCGTGATTACCGTGCCAGCAACGCCGCAATCCCCGTCGATGGATTTCACAAGCCTCGCGCAGACAGGCCTGCCGGAAGGCGCGACGCGCGGTTCGTCGGCAAACGTCACTGCGGCGACGCCGAGCGTCGTGACCTATCTTTGGAATGTCTTGCCCTCGGAATCCAACCCAGAGTCGACCCCGTAAGCGACACGGCCGAACACCATGCCTAACGACCCAGACGATATCGACCGCTGGACCGACGCTCTCGCCGGCCGGCCGGCCGAGCCGTTGCCGGATCACCAAGCACGCAGTAACGCGGCGCTGCGCGCCGCAGTCAAAGCCGACGAAGCGGCCGCCCAAGCCGCAGGTGCCGCTGACGATATAGGCCGAACCCGTTTGCTCAAGCGCCTCGAGCAGGAAGGTCTATTGGAAAGCACGGTGTCCACTGCGGCACCTCGCAAACGCACACTGCAAGTCTGGCTGGGCGCGGCCGCCGCCGTGCTGGTCGCGGCGATCGGGTTGCACTTCGCAATGACGCCTGACCCGAGTTCGCAGGATCCGGCAACACAATGGCGCGGCATTGCCGGCACCGTCCGCGTGAATGCCGAGAATCCGGACGCCAGCGCGCAGCAGATAGAAACCCAATTGCGCTCGCTCGAACTTGCCCCACGACGCTTGCCTGGCGCCGATCCGATCACCATCGAGGTAGCAGTCGACACGCAGCACCTGGCCGCATTCCGCCACTGGGCCAAACCGCTCGGCGGGCGAGTGCTCGCTCCCGGAATCTACCGCGTCCTGGTGGAACCCGCGAAAAACAAAGCGCCCGCGCCCTGACATATCGAGTGTTGACGCGTCTATGAGTGGCTAGTTGCGACATTCCAGATTCGCTGCCGCCGAGGATCCGCTGTGGCTGAAGGCTTGTACTGCATCTCGATAGCTTGCTTGCATCCGGCCTGGCGCCGTTTGCTCCGCGCTGTATTCGCAGCGGCGCTGATGACGACGCTACCGGTCGCACAAGCAGCCGATGAGTGTCGGTCCGAGCTACTCAGCGGACTGTTGGACGCGGCTCTGCTCTCCTGCCAGCAAGAATATTCGCTTGCGCCGACCGACACCGATGCAAACGTGAATCTCGGTCATCTTTGGCTGCTGCGCGGTGAACACGACAAGGCGCGGCCCTACTACCAATACGCGTTACAAAACATCGGCAGCGATGACGCGCGAGTCGCACTCGTCGTCGACGACTGGAACGGCTTCATCGAGCAACGCTGGCGCAAGGACGACAGCACACGCACACGCGATTGGTTCGTACAGAGTTCTCGACGAATGCGCCAGGCGGATGCGCTGCTGCTCGAAGCGGATGGCCTGGAGCAAGCACAGCAGCCCAAACAGGCGGAACAGTTGTATCGACGCGCCCTGGCCATCGACGATGCGACGCTCGGCCCGATGTCGAGACGCAGTGGGATTGCGGTGATCAAACTCGCCAGGCTGCTCACCCTCCAGCAACGCCGAGCAGAAGCGCTGCCACTGATGCAACGGCTCCTGGCCATCACCGAAGCGCTGCGGGGCCCGGATCATTCTGACGTCGCCAATGTGCTCGATGGCCTCGGCCATCTGCTGCAAGACCTGGAACGCCCCGCGGAAGGAGCGGCACACTTGCAGCGTGCGCTGGCGATCGTCCGGAAGAATGACTCGGACAACAGCGGGCTCATCAATCGCAGCGTCGGTGCGCTGGTGAGCATGCTTCAGAGCATGGGGCGGGATGCGGAAGTCGAACAGGTGTATCGCGACCAACTGGCTCTCGAAGAAGCGAGATTCGGCGCCGATCGTCCGGCCACCGTGCAGGATATGTATCGGCTCGCCGGCGCCCTGGTCCGCACTGGCAAAGTCGCCGAGGCCGAAAGCCTCTACCGCCGCACATTGAAAATGCATGAGACCCGCTCGGCCTTCTGGGAACCCATCGTGGCCGCGGACGACCTGCATGCGCTGGGCGCTCTACTGTCGCTCACCGGACGCTACGCGGAGGCGGAGGAACTGCTGAACAGGGCGTTGGCGCTACGCGTTGCCGCTGGCGAACCGTTCCGCTTTGCCGCGGCCGCCACACAGAAAGATATCGGCGTTCTGCTATCCGTGACGGGCCGGTACACACAGGCCGAAGTCGCATTACGGGAAGCGCTGCGGATACTCGACGAAATGGTTGCGAAGGACCCGCGCTTGCCCCTCGATCCAGCAGCGATGACGGCGACGCTCGATGCCCTGGCCGCGCTGCTCACGATGACCGGCCGTGAGGATCAAGCCAAGCCTTTCATGGCACGCAGCATACAAATCCGCCTGCAGGGCTTCGCTGGGACGGATCCGGAAATGGAGCCACGCGTGAACGATCTGTCACGCCTGTACACCGACGGTGTTTTCGATGCCTCGGTCGAACGGTCTTATCGATTTGTGCTCGACTTCGTCGCACGACGCATGGGCACCGACAACAAGCGCCTCGCATCGCTGTTGGAACACTTCGGCGAGCAGTTGCGGCTCGCGGGTCGGCCTGCGGAGGCGCTGCCTTATCTCGAGCGCGCTCTGCAGCTCGGAGCAGCGACGGAAAACCAACGCCTGCCTACCATCAGAGTGTCACAGCAACTGGGACGCACGCACCTCGACCTAGGTCAGTACACCAAGGCCGAACAATGGTTGTTGCAGGCCTATCGCGGCGCGGACTCCTCCGGGGCGCAGGGCATGCTGTGGAGTATTCAACGCGATCTGCAACTCGTCTATGTTCAGCAACGCCAGCACGCGCTCGCAGCCTTCTATGGCAAGCAGGCGGTCAATACGCTGCAGGCACTGCGTTCGGATCTGTCGGCCGATGCCAGCGTACAAAAAAGCTATGCGCGAAAAGTAGCCTCGGTTTACCAGGAACTGGCGTCGCTGCTGATTGACCAGGGCCGCTTCGCCGAAGCCGAACAAGTGCTGGCGATGATCAAGGAGGAAGAGTATTTCGATTTCATCCGCCGCGACGCCCAATCCGATCCGCGCACCACACTGTCGAGCTATGACGGCGTCGAACGGGAGTGGCTGCAACGCTACGCGCAGATCAGCGAACGGCTGGTGATGCTTGGCAAGGAGCACGCTGCGTTGGAGCGGATCGCGGCCAACCTGCGTACGCCCGAACAGAGCGCTCGATGGCAAGTGCTGACAGCGGACCTGGAGGTGGCTCGTCAGGCGTTCGACGAATACATCGCCAACCTGCGTGCTGCGTTCACCGCCGCCACCGAAGCGCGCCGGACTGCCCTGGCGAAACAGGATCTGGACGAATTGCTCGGCGTACAAGGCGCGCTCGCGGAGGTGCAGCAGCACAGCGGCAAGTCCGTCGCGTTGGTGCATTACCTGGTCATGCCCGACCGGCTGCGCATGCTGATCACGACCCCCGAGGTTCAAGTGGCCCGGGACCGAGTCATCGCCGAACCCGAACTCAACCGCCTCGTGTTCGCGTTTCGCAGCGCTCTGCAGAGTCGTGCCGTCGATCCGCGACCGGCCGCGCAGGCGCTGTATCGTCAGCTCATCGCGCCGCTGGAAAGCGATCTCACGCAAATCCAACCCGACGTATTGATGGTTTCGCTGGATGGCGTCTTGCGCTATGTGCCGATAGCAGCGCTCCACGATGGCAAGGGCTGGCTCACCGAACGCTTCGCGCTCGCAACGTACAACCCAGCAGCACGCGCCAGCTTCGTTCAAGGCAATCGCGAGCGCTGGCAGATTGCAGCGCTCGGCATGAGCCAAGCCGTGGAAGATTTCCCGGAGTTGCCGAACGTGCCGTTCGAACTCGACGATATCGTTCAGGACGCCGCGAACCCGACCGATCTACGCGGCACGTTGCCCGGCGTCGTCTACCTGGACGATGCCTTTGTGCCGGACGCGCTGATCGACGTGCTACGCGACAAGGATCGCTATCCGGTCGTGCATGTGGCCAGCCATTTTCGCTTCGTGCCGGGCAACGAGGCGGACTCGTTCCTGCTCGCCGGCAGCGGTCAACGCGTGAGCCTGGACGAGATTCGCAAGGGGCGGTTTCGCTTGTACGGCCTGGACCTGCTTACGCTGTCGGCCTGCGAGACCGCCATGGGTGGCGGTGAAGCGAACGGACGCGAAGTCGAGAGTCTGGGCGTCACCGCGCAGAAGCTAGGTGCCAAGAGCGTGATCGCCACGCTCTGGTCGGTCGCGGATGCCAGCACCGGCCTGTTCATGAGCCGCCTGTATCGAGTGCGGCAAGCCGATCAGGTAAGCAAAGCCGATGCGCTGCGCTTGGCGCAGCTCGCAATGATTCGCGGCGAGATCGGCGACCGGAACCTGCCGGAAGCATTGCGCGGCGTACCGCATCCGGAAACGGCGCCGAGCGCGGACCGTAAGCGCGCACCGGCGTTCAGTTTCGATCCTGACAAGCCTTACAGTCACCCCTATTTCTGGGCGCCGTTCATTCTGATGGGCAACTGGCTGTGAAAAAAAATGCGACTGGGGCCTGACAGCCTGCCGCCCCGACCGTCTCTTGAAATGAGCTCTCACTCATTCATCAGGAGATTGCAATGTCAGGCGACTATCAATGCACCCACTGCGGCAGCCGGTACGACTTCCACCCGGGTCGCTGCCACAATTGCGGCGAGAACACCGTGAGCTATCTGCCGCAGCCAACACAGCGCCGTACACCCAACTCCCCGGCGGTGGCGAGCCAGACTTCCAGCGCGGGTTCGGGACTGCTCGGCTTGGTCGTAGTGTTGATCATTCTTGGAGTTCTGTTCGGCTGAGCCCAGGCGCGTCGTAATTAACAACAACCTACGAGGTCGAGTCCGTGGACAAACGTTTGCTCGGAACATCCCTGGCTGTACTCGGCGTCGGTGCGCTGGCGGCGTTGATAGTGACCAACATGCGGTCGCGCGAACCGGCTCCTACCCTCGCACCCGAAGGCGTGCCAGCGCCTAGCGACTCTTCGCCGCAGGTCACGCCGCAGTTGAGTTGGGTCAAGAAGTCGCAGGTCGAGACCGGGCAGGTGACGGTGGGAGACCCGTGGCGTCCGCAGGGCTCACCTTCGACCACGCCACAGGGCACTGGCTGGGGCGGCATTGGACAGGGATTGGGATCACCGCAGGATCGCCCCATGACGGCAGAACAGCAGCAGCAGTGGGATGCGACCTTGAAGGCCATGCAGGATCAGTCCGTGCAACGGATGAAACAGGCGATGGCAGATGTGGAAGCGCGACGTGTCGCCGAGGCGCAGCAGGCAGAACTTCTCGCGCGCCAAGCCGAAGCGCAACAGATCGCTGACGCGCAAGCCGAGCTGGCCAGACTTGCCAGGGAACGGACCCAGGCGGAACAGGCGCTGCTGGGCGGCGACCCCAACACCCTCGCCTTTTTTGAAACGTCGGGAACGCGAGGCACGCCAAACCTCACCGTGTGCAACGAAAGCAGTTACCGCATCAAAGTCGGCGTGGTACGTAGCAATCAAGCGTATCTGGGCTTGTGGGGCAGCCCCTGGATTGCGGACGGTTTTCATGCGCTGTCCTCCGGCTGCCGCAGCTTCAGTTTCGGCTTGGGCAAGGCCTTGTCGAACGGCTACATCAGCATTTTCCAGGAAAGTGCGAGTGGACGCTGGGAGTCAGTGACCTACGGCGACCGCGAGTCGAACTCGGCGATGAAGGCACAGCTGGGCACGAATAGCCGCTGGATCTGCTGGCCCGAATCGGCAACGGCGGTGGATCCTTCGGTCGACTGTCCCGATAGCAATCGCAACGTGCTCTTCGGCCTCGACTTCGGCACCTCAGGACACGTGGTCGGCTTCACGATCACGGTCACCGACGATGGCATCACACAGCACGTAAGACAGTACTGAGCGATGCAGAAGGCAAGCTTCATCGGCGTCGTCGCAGTGTTGCTGATAGGCGCAGTCGGAACAGTCGCATGGCTGCTGATGGCGCCAGAACCTGAGGTTCGCGCGGTGCCACGTATCGTTCCTCGCGGCGCACTGCTCGACTACGCTGGCAAGCCACTGACCACGAACGAAACACGGTGGTACCTGGTGCTCGATCTGGACGCTGCTCGCCGCTTGGATTCGCAACAAACCGCGCGCCTCGCCACCGACCTCGCTCGACAGCTCGGCATGGCACCCGATCTGGTGAAACGTATCGCCGACCGCCCACGAGTCCGCGCACTGCATTTGCCCGGCCGCTTCTCCGAACAACAAGCACAGCGCATTCGCGAATGGCTGCAAGGCAGTGAGTGGCATGCACGGCGCCTGATCCACTTCGGGCACACGCCATGGCGCGTCTACCCGCAAGGCTCGGCAATGGCGCCCGTGCTCGGCATCGTCAATGTCGATCAGTACGGCATCGAAGGCTTGGAGTTGCAACAAAACAAGGCGCTCATCGCCGGCCAGACCCTGCGACTCAGTCTGGAGATCGACCGGCAGGAAGCGATCGCGACAGTTTTGAACGAAGCCATGCAGCGCCACCAGCTGATCGAGGCGAGCGCCGTTGCCGTCGAGCTCGCCACCGGACGCGTGGCGGCGCTGGTTTCGCTACCCAGCTACGATCCTGCCGACTTGCCGAATCGCTACGGACCGAATCTTCGCCTGAAGCCCGTGACCCAGGTCTTTCAGCCCGGTCCGATGCTACAACCGTTCCTGCTGCACGCAGTGCTATCGGCTGCTTCGCCGCGTGCGAAGGCATTGAAGGACGCATTCGCCGCAGGCCATCGCGACGTAGGCGCCGCCATGGCACGGGAACTGGGCTACGAAGGTTCGAAAGCCAGTCTCGAACGCAGCGGACTGCTGGATCGAGTCGATCTGGATTTTCCGGGCGTCGCGCAGACGTTGATCCGTCGCAACGGCACGCCAGAAATATTACTGCGGGATATGGGCAATGGCGCCGGCGTAGCGCCGAGCCTGTTCACCTATTCGATGTCGCTGGCAACGCTGTTGAATGGAGCGCGACAGCGGACTCGCTTGATCGGCGCTTCACTGCAAGCCCAACCCAACGCGTCGACGTCCGACAACGATGCAATCTACGCGAACATATTGCGCACCGAGATGGTCAGGCGCGTTCGACAGCAGAGCGGCAATCCCCAGGCAGACTTTGGCGGACTCTGGGCCGTCTATCGAGACCGTGTCGAGCAGGGCTTGGGGCCGCAGCGCGCTGCGTTAGCCCTGTTCGCACCCGCCGAGCAACCGCGTTATTTGCTGACAGTGATGATTCGTCCGAGCAGCAGCGATCTCAGTGCCGACACGGTGCTCGGAATTGGCAGCGCAGCGCTGGAAAGCCTGCTTCGCCCAAACCCCTCCTCGTCCATTTGATGCCAGCAGCGCCACTCGCGCACCGCTCGTCGATCAGCGAACGACCGTGCCGTTGGCATCGATGACTTTGACTACCCCGAGCTGCAGAGCGCGCACCTCGGCCTCGATGTTTGCTAGATCTCCCTGGATCAACCAGGTCAGAGCGTCCGGCTGCAGCAACCGAGCCGCCGCTGCGGTGAGCTTCTGCGTAGACAGCTCGCCCAACTGCGTCGCATAGTTTTGCCAATAGTCATCGGACAAACCGTTGACCAACACTTCCGTGTAGGTGTTGGCCCAGTCGTTCAATGTTTCATTCTTGCCCGCCAGGGACAGCGTCAAGCCATCCTGTGCAAACTGGATCTCGCCGGCAGTGGGCGGGCGCGGTCCCTGCAGGGCGCGCACCTCTTTCAGAATCTCTGCAATGGCCGGCGCGGTTTTATCGGTCTGCACGGGAGCCTCCACCATCAAGGCCCCGCCGCCTTGAGCGCCGGTGAGCAAGGAGCGCACCACATAGGCCCAGTGCTTGTCCTCGCGGAGGTTCAAGTTGAGTCGAGAAATGAATGTCCCGCCCAGCACGGCATTGACGACTTCGAACGCTTGATAGTCCGGCCCACCGCGAGCCGACGCGGGCGACCCCGCCATGATCAAAGACTGCATGGCTCCGGGACGATCGATCAGGAAGACACGAGCGTCGCGTGAGCCAGTCACAGCGGCAACAGTCTTCACCGGCAATGGTTCCGACGGCGCTCGCCAGGCACCAAGCTGACGCTCGAGAGCCGCGGTGATCTGCTGGATCGTGGTGTCGCCGACGACCAGCAACGTGGCATTGTCAGGCCGCACCCATCGCCGGTAGAACGCTTGCACGTCGGCACGCTGCAACGCTTGAATCGATGCTTCAGTACCGCTGCCGGTAGAACCCGTCGCATAGGGATGACCGTTGCCATAGATCTGCTGTGGCAGCAGCCGCATGGCCAGGCCGCGCGAGTCCGCCTTCTCGCGCGCGATGGCGGCGACACGCGATGCCCTCAGCTGATTCAATGCGCTTTCGGAGAACGCCGGATGCAACAGGATGTCGCCGAACAATTGTAGCGACCCGTTAAGTTGCGGCGACAACGCGCTGAGACTGAGCACGGAGGCATCGAGCGATGAAGAAACATTGATCTGCGCACCGAGCTCAGCCGCACGCTGCGCGATCTTGAGTGCGTCTTGCTTGAGCGTTCCCTCCATCAGCATTTCAAGCGTAGCTGAGGCGGTGCCCGAGGTTGCCTGCGCGTCGGCCGCGTGGCCGATGTTCATGATCAATCTGATATCCACAGCGGGGACGTCGTGACGTTCCGCCAGGGCAATTTTCAAACCGTTGGACAACGTCGCGCGCTGGAGCGGACTCAGGCGCGGAGCGGAAGGTGCTCCTGGTCCCGGCAGCTTGCTTCGATCGACGTGGCTCACCGTCGTCGTGTAGGCAGGTCTTGCTTCAGCTTCCAACACCAATGCGCCGTCAGCAAGCCACTGTTGCGCTACGCTTCGCAGCGCCTGAGCGGTCGCGCCTCGAACCCACTGCAGGCGAGTGTCGTGAAAGCTCGGCGACTCGGCGTACAGCTCGCCCAGGCCAAGCAGCATCATCTTGCCGTTTCGTGCGACGCCATTGATCTTCTGAATCGATTGCACATAGCGTGCATAGCTCATCGTGACTGCGCGCTGCACTTCGAGATCGGAAGGCCCGTCGCGTAACAGCCGAGACATTTCCTCATCGAGCGCGGCTTCGATCTTCCGCAGTTCGACACCGTCTCTGGCCGCCGCCATGACCTGCACCTGCGCGCCGAGTTCGAACACAGTCACTTTGGCTTCGACGCTGGTCGCCAGCTGCTCGGTCTGCACCAGTCGCTGGTGCAGACGGCCGATCTTCGGCTCGCCGAGAATACTGGCCACCACTTCGAGCAATGCGTGATCGCGCGTGGCATAGCCTGGGACGTTCCAGACCTTATATAAGCGAGCCTGCGGAACTTGGTCGACGACCGACAAACGTTGCTCGCCGCTTTGCTTGGCGACCCAAGCCTTGCGTCGCCCCAGTGCCGGCCCGGGCGGCAGATCGCCGAAATACTCCTGCACCTTCGCGTGCACGTCGGCCGGATTGACTGCGCCAGCGACCACGATCACCGCGTTGGCCGCACCGTTGTAATCCTTGAACCACTGATGGACGTCATCGAGGGAGGCAGCGCCCAACGCTGCCATCGAGCCGAATTCGTTGCGCGAATAGGGATGTTCCGATGGATAGGAATGGGCAGCGATGATGCTATCGATCTTGCCGTAGGGCATGCCCTCGTATTCGCGCTTTTCGTTCTGGACCACGCCGCGTTGGGCATCGAGCTTCTTCTGATCCGTCACGCCCAGCAGCCGGCCCATTCGATCCGATTCCAGCCATAGCGTACGATCCAGCGCCCCGGTCGGCACCGTCTGGTAGTAGATCGTGTAATCCCGCTTGGTCCAGCCGCTCATATCGACGGCGCCGGCCTCTCGCATCGGGCGGAAGAACTCTTCGTTGTGATTGTCCGAACCCACGAACATCAAATGTTCGAACAGATGGGCGAAGCCGCCGCGGTCCGCTCGCTCTTCGCGGCTACCGGCGCGATACCAGACACTGAGCGCGACGATGTCGGCCTTGCGGTCTTCGTGCACGATGAGCGTGAGCCCGTTCGGCAGCACGAATCGTTCATAGGGGATCTGATTCGCAAAAGCGCGGCTCGGCGCGTACGCGATCAACAATCCCAGCAGTAGTCCCAGCAACAGGCCTGTGCGCGCCAACATGCGTCCCCTCTCCCGCTGACTCAGGCCTGGCAATGAAACAACTTGCGCGGCACGTTGCAAAGACACTCTGCTCCGGTCTCGGTCACCAGCAACGGTTCGCTGATGACGATGCTGCCACCATCGGCCCAGATCGCCGGCAAGAAATGCATCGTCGCGCCCGGCCGCAGCACTGTGGCATCGCC
>NZ_JAEUPY010000500.1 GCF_016790065.1 Steroidobacter sp. | reverse complement strand
GATCTGAGCGACGGCCATGGCGAGTTCGACTTGGGCTTTGGCCACGTCGATTTTGTCGCCGCGGTCTTTCAAGGCTTCTTCGGCGCGCTGCTTGGCTTGCAGGGCGGCGGCTTCGTCGATGTCCTTGGCGCGCAGAGCGGTGTCGGCGAGCACGGTGACGAGGTGCGGTTGGATTTCGATGGCGCCGCCACCGACGAAGAAGAACTGTTCTTCGCCGCCCGGCAACTGCACGCGCACTTCGCCCGGCTTGAGCGTCGTCAGCAAAGGAGCGTGACGAGGCGCGATACCGATTTCGCCCATGGCGGCCGGCGCGAAAACCATAGCGGCTTCGCCCGAGAAGATCTGGCCTTCGGCGCTGACGATGTCTACGTGGATAGTTGCCATGTGCTCTCGCTAGATCAGCGGGCGATGTGGTGAACACCGCCCGTCGATCGTGTCCAATTACTGCAGCGTCTTCGCCTTGGCGACGGCTTCTTCGATGGCGCCGACCATGTAGAACGCCTGCTCGGGCAGGTGATCGTATTCGCCTTCGAGGATGCCCTTGAAGCCGCGGATGGTGTCCTTGAGCGGGACGATCTTGCCGTCCTGACCGGTGAACACCTTGGCGACGTTGAACGGCTGCGACAGGAAGCGCTGGATCTTACGAGCGCGGGTCACGGTGCGCTTGTCCTCTTCCGACAACTCGTCCATGCCCAGGATCGCGATGATGTCCTGCAGTTCCTTGTAGCGCTGGAGCACGGCCTGCACGCCACGAGCAACCGAGTAATGCTCTTCGCCGATGACCAGCGGATCGAGCTGACGGCTGGTGGAGTCCAGCGGATCCACGGCCGGGTAGATACCCAGCGACGCGATCTGACGAGACAACACGACGGTTGCGTCCAAGTGCGCGAACGTGGTCGCGGGCGACGGGTCGGTCAAGTCGTCGGCAGGCACGTACACGGCCTGAATCGACGTGATCGAGCCAGTCTTGGTCGACGTGATGCGCTCCTGGAGCACGCCCATTTCTTCGGCCAGCGTCGGCTGGTAACCCACGGCCGACGGCATACGGCCGAGCAGCGCGGACACTTCGGTGCCGGCCAGCGTGTAGCGATAGATGTTGTCGACGAACAGCAGCACGTCGCGGCCCTTGCCGGCTTCGTTCTTTTCGTCGCGGAAATATTCGGCCATGGTCAGACCCGTCAGCGCCACGCGCAGACGGTTGCCCGGCGGCTCGTTCATCTGGCCGTACACCATGGCCACTTTGGAGTTGCTCAGGTCAGCGGTGTCGATGACGCCCGACTCGATCATCTCGTGATAGAAGTCGTTACCTTCGCGGGTACGCTCACCCACGCCGGCGAACACCGACAGACCGGCGTGCTGTTTGGCGATGTTGTTGATCAGCTCCAGCATGTTGACGGTCTTGCCGACGCCGGCGCCGCCGAACAAGCCGACCTTACCGCCCTTGGCGAACGGGATCAGCAAGTCGATGACCTTGATGCCGGTGACCAGCAGGTCCTGGCCGCCCGCTTGTTCGTCGTACGACGGAGCGGGACGATGAATGGGCAGATAGTTCTGGGTCTGCACCGGACCCTGTTCGTCTTGCGGCGTGCCCAGCACGTCCATGATGCGACCGAGCGTGCCCTTGCCGACCGGGACCGAGATCGGGTTGCCGGTGGCCTTCACTTTCAGGCCGCGCTTCAAACCTTCCGACACGCCCATGGCGATGGTACGCACCACGCCGTCGCCGAGCTGCTGCTGGACTTCCAGCGTCAGGTCGACGTCTTCGAGCTTCAGTGCCTCGTACACCTTCGGGATGTGCTCGCGCGGAAATTCCACGTCGATGACGGCGCCGATGATCTGGACAATTTTGCCGCTTGCCATTGCTCGTTCCTCAGTAATTCTGTATTCGCGTCCGCGCTGTCGTTAGACGGCCGCGGCTCCGCCGACGATTTCGCTGATCTCTTTGGTGATCGCCGCCTGGCGAGCCTTGTTGTAGATCAACTGCAGTTCTTCGATCAGCTTGCCGGCGTTGTCGGTCGCGCTCTTCATCGCGACCATGCGCGCCGCCATTTCGGAAGCGACGTTTTCCACCGCGCCCTGATAGACCTGCGATTCGATGTAGCGCATCAACACGCCTTCGAGCAGTTCGCTCGCGGACGGCTCGTAAATGTAATCCCACAGCTTCTGCAGCTTGTCTTCGTCTTCGGTGACCACCGGCAGCAGCTGACGCACGACGGGCTTCTGGCTCATCGTGTTGACGAATTCGTTGTTGACCAGGAACAAGCGATCCAGCTTGCCTTCCTTGTACTGATCCAACATCACTTTCACGGTGCCGATCAGGTCGGCCACGTGCGGGCGGTCGCCCAGGTGAGTCACGGTGGCCAGCGTCTCCACGCCGCCGAGGCGACGGAAGAACTGCACGCCCTTCGAGCCGATGGTGCACACCGACACCTGCTTGCCCTGCTTCTGCCACTCGCGCATCGCCGCCAACGTGGCCTTGAACAGGTTTACGTTCAAACCGCCGCACAAGCCGCGATCGGTGCTGACGATGATGAAGCCGACCGACTTCACCTCGCGCTCGACCATGAACGGATGTTTGTAATCCGGATTGGCCAGGCGCAAGTGACCGATCACCGTGCGAATCTTTTCCGCGTACGGGCGCGTCGCGCGCATGCGCTCCTGCGCTTTACGCATCTTGCTCGCGGCCACCATTTCCATGGCCTTGGTGATCTTCTGCGTGCTTTTGAAGCTCGCGATCTTGACGCGGATCTCTTTTACGCCGGGCATGTCGCTCTCAGTAAGTACCGGAGGTGGCGAACTCGGTGCAGATCTTCTTCAACGCAGCTTCGTTCTCCGGCGACAGCACCGGGTTCGAATTGATGCCGTCGATGGCCGCCTTGTAGTTGGTCTTGGCAAACGCCTGCAGACCCGCTTCGAAAGCGCCGATCTTCTTCAGCTCGACCTTGTCCATGTGGCCGTTGTTGACGGCGTAAATCGACAATGCCATTTCCGCCACCGACATCGGCGCGTACTGCTTCTGTTTCATCAACTCGGTGACGCGCTGGCCGCGCTCGAGCTGCTTACGGGTCGACTCGTCGAGGTCGGAAGCGAACTGCGAGAACGCCGCCAACTCACGATACTGCGCGAGCGCCAGACGAATACCGCCGCCGAGCTTGGAGATGATCTTGGTCTGCGCGGCGCCACCGACGCGCGACACGGACACGCCCGCGTTCATGGCGGGACGGATGCCGGCGTTGAACAAGTCGCCTTCCAGGAAGATCTGACCGTCGGTGATCGAGATCACGTTGGTCGGCACGAACGCCGTCACGTCGCCCGCCTGGGTTTCGATGATCGGCAGACCTGTCAGCGAACCGGTCTTGCCTTTGACGCGGCCGCCGGTCTTCTGCTCCACATACTCTTCGTTGACGCGAGCCGAACGCTCGAGCAGACGCGAGTGCAGGTAGAACACGTCGCCGGGATACGCTTCGCGGCCCGGAGGACGACGCAGCAGCAACGAGATCTGGCGATACGCCCAGGCCTGCTTGGTCAAGTCGTCATAAATGATCAGCGCGTCTTCGCCCTGGTCCATGAAGTACTCGCCCATGGCGCAACCGGAGTACGGCGCGAGGTACTGCATCGAAGCGGGCGTCGAAGCGGAAGCGGCCACGATGATGGTGTGCTTCATCGCGTCGTGTTCTTCGAGCTTGCGCACCACGTTCGCGATCGAGCTCTGCTTCTGGCCGATGGCGACGTAGATACATTTAATGCCGGAGTTCTTCTGGTTGATGATCGTGTCGATCGCCAACGCGGTCTTGCCGGTCTGACGGTCGCCGATGATCAGTTCGCGCTGACCGCGGCCGACCGGCACCATCGAGTCGATGGCCTTGTAACCGGTCTGCACCGGCTGGCTGACGGACTTACGGAAGAACACGCCCGGCGCGACGCGCTCGATGGGCGATTGGCGGGCTGCAGTGATCGGGCCCTTGCCGTCGATCGGAGTACCGAGGGCGTCGACCACGCGACCGAGCAAACCTTCGCCGACCGGCACTTCGAGAATGCGGCCGGTGGTCTTCACCGTGTCGCCTTCGGTGATGTGCTTGTACTCGCCCAGCACCACGGCGCCGACCGAGTCCTGCTCCAGGTTCAGCGCCAGGCCGAAGCTGCCGCCGGGGAACTCCAACATTTCGCCGTACTTCACGTCGGCGAGGCCGTGCACGCGCACAATACCGTCGGTGACCGTGACCACGGTGCCGATGTTCGCTTCTTCGGTGGCGCTCGAGAACTTCTCGATGCGTGACTTGATCAGATCGCTGATTTCAGATGCCTTGATGGCCATGCTCAATCCTCGGAATGCTGTGTGTGTGCCGGCGTCAGTGACTCATCTCGACCGACAAGCGGTCGAGGCGCGCCTTCAGCGAACCATCGATGACGAAATCGCCCGCGCGCACGATGGCGCCACCGATCAGCGATGCGTCGACTTCACAATGCAAGCGCACTTCGCGCTTCAAACGCTGCTTCAGAGCCGCGGCGAGGCGCTGTTTCTGCGCCTCGTTCAGCTCCACCGCCGAAATCACCTGCACGTCGGCAGTGTTCTCGGCTTCGGCCCGCAGCGCCTCGTACATCGAGGCGATTTCCGGCAACAGGCCCAGGCGGCGATTGCTCGCCAGGGTGGCCACGAAATTGCGGGTCTGCTCGTCCAACTCGCCGACGATGTCCGCGATCAAGCCGGAGAGTTGCTCCGACGTGACGCGCGGGCTCGACAGGAGCTGGGCAACGCGCTCGTCCTGCACCACCGACGAGGCGGTTGCCAGCACCTTAGACCAGCGTTCCAACGCGTTGTGTTGACGCGCCGATGCGAACGCAGCCTTGGCGTAGGGGCGGGCGATGGTGGCTTTTTCGGCCATGAGTGCTCCAGTGTCTGCAAAAGATCGGGCGCGTTAGCCGCGCTCGATCTCCAACGCCAGCTTGTCGAGCAAGTCGGCGTGCGCCTTGGCATCGATCTCGCGACCGAGCAATTTGCTGGCGCCGAACACCGCCAGACCGGCGGCTTCCTTGCGCAGCTCTTCGCGAGCGCGGGTCGATTCCAGCGCAGCTTCCTGACGGGCACCGGCGACCAAACGCTCGGCTTCCGCAGAGGCGACGCCACGAGCTTCGTCGGCCAGCTCCAGCGAGCGGCGATTGGCCTGTTCGACGATCTTCGAGGCGCGCGCATGCGCTTCCTTGATGATGTCGCCGGCCGAGTTCTTGGCTTCCGCCAAGCTCTTCTCGCCTTTCTCAGCAGCTGCGAGACCCTCGGCAATCTTTTTCTGCCGATCCTCGATCGCCGCAATGATGTTCGGCCAGCCGAACTTCATGACCAGCCAGGCCACCGCGAAGAACGCGAGACCTTGGACGACGATGGTTATTGTGGGATCCATGCTTACTCCGATTCACTTGCGGCGGCGCTGGGAAATTCCCCGCACCGCCTGGGCGCCGATCGAACAACCAGCGGCAATTAGCCGCCGAGCTGACCGATGAACGGATTCGCGAAGATCAGCAGCAGAGCGATAGCGACGCCGATGATGGGGATCGCGTCCAGCAAGCCGGCGACGATGAACATCTTCGTCTGCAGCATGCCGGTCAGCTCCGGCTGGCGAGCCGAGCCTTCCAGGAACTTACCGCCGAGCAGCGCGAAGCCGATCGCGGTGCCGAGCGCGCCGAGGCCGATGAGCAAACCCGCGGCAATCACGGTAAAGCTCATGACGTCAGCGATCTGAGTGATGTTCTCCATTTAAATCTCCGGTGCGTGCAGAAAAAGCTAGTTAGTAATCGACGATCAAAACGAAATCAGTGGTGCTCGGCGGCCATGCTCAGATACACGATGGTCAGCATCATGAAGATGAATGCTTGCAGCGTGATGATCAGAATATGGAACGCGGTCCAGACGAAGCCGGCCACGAACTGCAACGGCGCCATCACGTAAGTGAGGCCGCTGTTGAGACCGGCGCCGAGCGTCATACAGGCGATCAGGATGAAAATCAGCTCGCCGGCGTACATGTTGCCGAACAAGCGCAGCGCCAGCGAAATCGGCCGCACCGCTTCTTCGATCAGACGCAGCAGCAGGTTGGCCGGCGCCAGCAGGATCTTGCCGATCGTGTTGGGCGCGTGGAACGGCGCGGTGAGCATTTCGCCGAAGAACGTGCCGAGGCCCTTGTGCTTGATGCCGAACACCTGGATCAGCAGGAATACGGTCAGCGACATAGCCAGGGTGGTGTTGAGGTCCGCCGTCGGCACCACGCGCAGGTAAGGCACGCCCGCTGCACCCGCCGCCGCCGGCAGCCAGTCCACCGGAATCATGTCCAGGAAGTTCATCAGGAACGTCAGGCAGAAGATGGTCAGCGCCAGCGGCGCGATCAGCTTGCTCTTGCCATGGAAGGTTTCCTTCACCGAGGTGTCGACGAACTCGACGATCATTTCGATGAGGCACTGGAATTTGCCAGGCACGCCCGTGGTCGCGCGACGCGCCACACGGAGGAACAGGAACAGGAAAATAGCCGCGCACAGCAGCTTGAAAAAGATGCTGTCGAGATGCAGCACCCAAAACCGGCCTTCACCGACCGGCATCTCCAAATGATGGAGATGGTGCTTGATGTAATCGGTCATGGTCGCCGGACCACCATGCTCAGCCATCAACCCCACCTCACCATAAAGGACTATTTGAAAATTCCCATCGCGACCCAGAACCCGGACTGTGCGACCAGCAGGCCGACCAGCAGGGGCAGCGGATCCATTCCGCCGCGAGTCAAAGCCAGCGCAAATGCGCCGACTACCCAAATCCACTTCAACACTTCGCCGGCGTAAAACCCGCGTGCCGCGCTGACCGCCGGCCAGTCTGTGGCGAACAGTCGCCACGCGAACACGAGAGTCCCCAACGCGACTATCAATCCGCCCGCGACCGCCGAGCGTGCCGCGTTAGCCCCGCTCAACACCAAAAACACGAGCGCTGCCGCTCCCGTGGTCGCCAGCTGTACAGCGGCGAATTTCAACGCCAAGAGCTTGCCGCGGCGCGCAGTGACATTCACGTGTGTGGCACGTATTTGGATTACCGCCCGGCCGGAAACGGCGGCGCATTATACGCAGCGTTTTGCAGTGCTACAAGGAAGATGAAACGCGATCGGTCGCGACTTGTGACTATATGTCTGCGTTGACGCCGCGCCGGTGGTGCATTTTGTAACCTGGGGTCTTGACAGCACCACCCGGAATTACAACTTGTACCGCACTTTGATCAAGAATTGGTCGGCGTCTCGCACATCGGTCATGTCGCGGAACAGTTCGTTGACGCCGCGCTCGTCGGCATCGATGAAGTTGTATCCGCCCCGCGCATATACCAGAAACAGCTCAGACATAGGGCCCATTTCGTAGCGATAACGCACCTGCAGCCCCAGATTGTTGACCGTGAACGGCAATATGGGGTCGGTGCTGGGCAATAAATTGCCTGCTGCATCGGTGCGATAAGCGCGCCGTAGTTCGGCATCGATACCGATCCATTGCCACTTGATGCGCAACTCGTGGCGGGGCGCGGGGATCCAATCCAGGCGGAAATCGTAGTCGAGCCGCTTGGCGCGGAACGAGCCGAAGGAATTGGCGTCCTGCCACAGCAGCCAGTCGGCCGAGTACTGCGGCAACAGATCGAAGCGCAGTGTCAACTTTTCGGTGGGATACCAGGCCGCGAGGAACTGCATCCAGCCGGAGTAGCCTTCGACGCCTTGTTGAAAGACGTGCGAGCCCAGCGTGAATTGCCAATCGCCATAGCGCGGCGTGGTGATGTCCATATACGCGGACATGCGATCCTTCAGTCGCACCGTTCCGTTGCCGCGTGAAAGCAAATCGTCCACGCCGCTGGTGACGTAGCGCAGTTCCTGGAACGCTTTCCACTTGCTCGCGTAACTCACATCGCGCGACAGAGCCAAGCGCGATTGCAGCCGCTGACCGTCGGTGTTCTCACGATAAAACGTATACAGCTTCTGGGTTTCGCCGCTGACGCGGCCGCCGTCGCTGGCGACCCGATGATTGGTTTCCCATTCGACTTGCTTGAGCGCGTTGCGCTCCATGTAGCCCAGGTCGTTCATGTCGAAGGTGTCGTCGATATACAGCAGCTTCAGCGTATGCATCAGCGGCGAGCTGCGATTGAAGTCCACTTGCAGCCAGGACTCGTAGCCGTGAGTGTCTGCTTCGACGCGACGGACATCGCTGCCGCGCACCGCCAGTTCGTTGCTGATATCGGTGTCGCTAGAACCGATGTCGGAACGAATCACCTGACCGCTGATGCGCCAGTCGTCGCTGGTCGCGAGTTCGTAGTCGAGTGCGTTCACCAACGCGTCGCGATCCAGAAACGGCCGATCGACCCAAGTGCCGAGATAGCCGATGCGCGCGTGCTCCATTGGTAACGCAACGCGAGTGGCCGCGAACAAGCGGCCGGGACCGTTGCGATAGTTGTCTTCCTGCGCGACGAAGCCGCCATAGACCACTTGCCCCGCCGTGCCCGTGAGTTTCAACGCTGCATCGATATCGGACGAAGCGTGCAGTTCGTCATCGGTGGCCGCACCGATGCGACGCGTGTAGACGAGTTGCCCGTTGGCCGGGGTGCGCAAATCGAAAATGCCCTGGTTTTCGGTGAAGAACGGCCGCTTGTCGGTGAACACGGTTTCGATGGCCGAGAAGTCCACCACCAGCTCATCGCTCTCCACCTGGCCGAAGTCGGGATTCAACGTGGCCGACAACCACAAGTTGGGCGAAGCTTTCCAATTGATGTCGGCGCCGGCTTTGAGGCGCGTGCTCTCGTTGAGAAAATCCGAGATCACGGTGCCGTACGGAACGATGTCCAAGCTCGCCACCGACGCGTGCTGTGAAATCTCCATGCGCTGGAAGTCGGAAAGAAACACCGCGGCTTCGCTGGTGATGCCGGGGCAGGAGTAGCGCTCGCCGCGCTCGAACAAATAACGAGTGCCGTACACACCGATGGTCCGCGTTTCGTCGCGTGACTCGCGCATGCTGATGCTGGACCAAGGGATGAACAGTTCCACGAACCATTGCTGTTCGGTTTCGTACACGGCGTGTTGCCAGGCGCCGTCCCAGTCACGATCGAACTTGTTTTGATTGGTGATCAGGCCGTCGCGAATACCGCCACCCAAACCGATGGTGAATTCGTAACCGATCTGCGCGTTGGCATCGAAGTCCACCATCAGCGACACCGTGTCGCCGATCAAACGTTCCGAGTCGCGCGGCGTGCGTGGCTTGATGCGTCGTTCGCTGGGCGGTTGATCGAGGATGAAGGCCGCGGCCAGGCCTCGTTCGGTGGAAAGGATGTGCAGCTCGTTGCCGTAGCGGGGTTCATCGCGTGCGAACGGCAACGTGCGTTGCCAATCGCTGCAGCTGACGGCGTTCTGCCATTCCGGCTCGTCCAGACGGCCGTCGATGACCAGCTCGGCGTGCGCAGTGACGCTGAAGAGAGCGACACAAGCCAGCAACAACGCACACAGTATTGGAGCAATCGCAGTGCGCGGCGCCGCGCGCGTCAGCAATGGCGCCGTTCGCATTTTGAACGGACCTCCTGCCAACATGCTTCCCTGGGGCGCCGAAACATCTAAACCTTACCTGGTAATGCCGGTGGCGCGACGTGGCCTTTGGGCGACGCCGCTCAGTGGATATGCTCGAGAATGCCGTCGAGCTCTTCCAGCGTGTGGTAGCTGATGACCAGCTTGCCCTTGCCGCCGGAAGCATGCTGAACCTGCACCTTGGCTCCGAGCTTTTCGCTCAGCTCCGCTTCCAGTTTGCGGATGTTCGGATCGACGCGCGCTGCGGCTTCCGAGCCGCCTGAAGAGGGTTGCGATGCCAGTCGCTTCACCAAAGCTTCGGTGTCACGCACTGACAGTTTCTGTTGCGCGACCTGAGCCGCGACTTCTGCCTGCTGCCGTTTGTTCTCGATGCCGAGCAACGCGCGCGCGTGGCCCATGTCCAGCTCGCGATGCTCCACCAGTCGGCTGGCATCTTCACCGAGGTCCAACAAACGCAACAGGTTCGAGACAGCGGCACGCGAACGACCCACCGCTTCGGCGGCCGTGGCGTGAGTCATTTCGAATTCGGTGATCAAGCGCTGCAAGGCGCGAGCTTCTTCCAGCGGATTGAGGTTTTCGCGCTGAATGTTTTCGATGAGCGCCATGGCAATGGCTGCTTCATCGGGCACGCGCCGAATGACCGCGGGAATCTCATGCAAACCGGCCAGTTGGGCCGCGCGCCAGCGACGTTCGCCGGCGATGATTTCGTAACGCTGCTCAGCTTGCGCTTCAGTCTGATTGTTGGCGTAACTGCCGTCGGCATTGATCGGGCGCACCACGATGGGCTGCACCACGCCTTGCGCTTTGATCGAGTCCGCCAGTTCCTGCAACGATTCCTGACGCAGATCGATGCGCGGCTGATACTTGCCCCGCTGTAACAAGTCCACCGGCAACTTGCGTAATTCTTCGTCGACCGGACGCAGCGCCGTCACCACGGCGGCGGCGGCAGGAGACGCAGCGGCGGCAGCAGGCTGGCCGAGCAGGGCACCCAGCCCGCGGCTAAGACTTGGTCGTTTGTTCGCCATGGTTGTCATACTAAGACGCGACCGCATCGGCGGCCGGCGGCGCCACGTTTAATGTTTGTTCCTCTCGGCGAATCATCTCACCCGCCAGTGCCAAGTATGCCAACGCACCGCGCGATTCTTTATCGTAATGCAACGCTGGCTTACCGAAGCTGGGAGCTTCCGCAAGCCGCACGTTGCGCGGGATGATGGAACGGAACACCTTGTCGCCGAAATGCTCGATCAATTGCGCCGACACTTCGTTGGCCAAGTTGTTTCTTGGATCGAACATGGTGCGCAGGATGCCCCCGATCTCCAACTTCGGATTCGGACCGGCCTTGATCTGCTCGATGGTGGCGACCAGCGCCGTCAAGCCTTCCAAAGCGTAGTACTCACACTGCATCGGAATCAGCACGCCTTCAGCGGCGACCAATGCATTCACCGTCAGCATGTTGAGCGCCGGCGGACAATCGATCAACACCACGTCGAACTGCGGCAGCACCGGCTGTAACGCGTCTCGCAAGCGCGACTCGCAACCTGGCTTGCCCATCATCTCGACGTCCGCGGCCACCAGGTCTTGGTTCGCAGGCATCACCTTGAAATCCGCGTACTCGACCGCGCGCAGCGCCGAGGCTGCGTCGCTATCGCCCAGTAACACGTCAGTCGTTGACCGCTCCACGGTGCGCTTGTCGATGCCGCAACCCATGGTGGCGTTGCCCTGCGGATCGATGTCGATCAACAGCACACGCCGCTTGGTCGCCGCCAGCGAAGCGGCCAGATTGACGCTCGTCGTGGTCTTGCCGACGCCGCCTTTCTGGTTCGTGATGGCGAGTATGCGATGCATGGGATGATGAATGGGACCAGTCCGTTAGTGAGTCACACAATCGGCACAACGCTGAATCTGGAACTCTAGAGCCGGTCGTGGCTGCGGCAGATTTCCACAAGATGCCGCTCTTCGTCCAGAGCAGGCACGTTAAGTCGATGGACCGCCGCCAGTTTCCAGCCATTGGGCAAGTTGCTGAGCTCGGCCGCCGGATCGCGACCTTTCATCGCCAACAGTCGCCCGCCGCCTACACATAAATGCCCGGCCCATTTGACGAATTGCTCTGCCGGGCCGACCGCGCGGGACACCACGATATCGAATCGCTGCGCCGGGCGGAAATTTTCCGCGCGAGTATGCACGGTTTGCACGTTAGGCAACTGCAGCGACTGAACGACGTGGTCTATGAACTTGAGTTTCTTGGCGGTCGAGTCCAGCAAGGTAAATTGCCGGGCCGGATTGACGATGGCCAACGGCAAGCCGGGAAAGCCGGCGCCGGTGCCGACATCGAGCACGCGTTCGCCCTGCAGGAACGACTGAATCGACAAGCTATCCAGCAAATGCTTGGTGATCTGCGCGCCACGCTCGCGGATCGCGGTGAGATTCATCCGCTGATTCCACTCGTCGAGTTCGTCGAGCACTCGGAGCAGCTGCGCGGCTTGCTGCTCGCTCAGCTCGATACCTAATTGAGCCGCACCGGCTATGAGCGTTGCATCCGCCATGCGCTGTACTCAGGCCGCGATGCGAACGACAGTGCGGCCGGTCACGCCCGCCTTGAGATAGTCGTCGAATGCGCCAGGTAATTGATCGAACGAGATCGTGCGCGTCACGATGCTGTCCAAGTGCCGCGGCTTCAAGTCGCCGGCCAGTCGTTGCCACACCTGCAAGCGCAACGGCCGCGGTGTGTACACAGAATTGATTCCGAGCAGGTTCACGCCGCGCAGAATGAAAGGCAGCACCGTGGTCTTGAGCTCCGGGCTGGCCGCCAAGCCGATGCTGGCGATGTTGCCCCAGAACTTAACCGTGCGCGTCAGCCAGGTGAGCAATTCACCGCCGACGTTGTCGATGGCGCCGGCGAACTGCGCCTCTTCCATCGGACGCGAGCCGGTGTTGATCTGATCCCTAAGCAATACACGCGCGGCACCGAGCCGCTGCAAGTATTCGACGGAAGATTGTTTGCCGGTCACCGCGACCACGCTGTAGCCGCGCGCGGCCAGCATGTCGATGGCGATACTGCCGACGCCGCCGGTCGCGCCGGTGACCACGACTTCGCCGTTGTCGGGCTGCTGACCGTTCTGTTCCATGCGATGAATGGCCAGTGCCGCGGTATAGCCGGCGGTACCGATGGCCATGGCTTGGAATTCATCCAGACCCGTAGGAATCGGCACGACCGAATCGCTTTTCAAACGCGCGTACTCGGCATAGCCGCCATCGCGCGTCTCGGATAGCTCGCTACCCGTCACCAATACTTTCTGGCCCGGCTGAAACGCCGGATCGCTCGAGGACACCACTTCGCCGGACAGATCGATGCCGCCGACCAACGGATAACGCCGCAGGATCTTGCTGGCGCCGGTGGCCGCGAGCGCATCTTTGTAGTTGATGGTGGAGTAGCGGACTTTGACCACGACCTCACCCTCGGCGAGGTCGTTCAGGCCGATCGTCTCCAGGCGCGAAACGATCTTGCCGCCTTCCTGATGAATACGAAACGCGCGAAAGCTCTGCATGATCGACCGCCTCCGCGCCTTTTAAACAGAATTCAGCTGCGCGACGCTCTTACTCGGTCGCGCACTTGCCGTGCTTCATGACCTGATCGGTCGTGCACAGCGCCTGTTGCTTCGAGAAAAATTCCGCGATGGCTTCGAAATCCTTTTCGTCCACGCCGCTGATGATGCCGGCCATGATGGCGTTCTTGCGCTTGCCGCTCTTGTAGTCCTTGAGCGCGTGCACGAGGTAGTCCGCCGGCTGGCCAGCGAGCTTCGGATAATCAGGAGCGATGGTCTTGGCACCGTCCGCGCCGTGGCAGGCGACGCAGGTCTGGGTGGCCGGCGGCGGCGTGCCGACGACTTCCTTGCCTGGGATGCCGCCTTCGGCGCTCAAGAACGCGGCAATGTCGGCGCGCTCCTGATCGGTCAGCGTGACGGCCTGCGCGTGCATGGTGGGATGCGGACGCTCGCCCTTGGCGTATGCGTTCAGCGCGCTGACGATGTACGCCTCGTTCTGGCCGCCGAGCTTGGGCACACGGAAGTTGGGGTAAGCATTCTTATAGTCAGGAACGCCGTGGCAACCGTGGCAGGTGTAAGCCAGGACCTTGCCTTTGGCAGCATCGCCGGCGCTTGCACCGGTCGTGAACATGGCAGACAGCAAGCCCAGACCCATGACCGCAACGGGGCCCAATCGAAACGTCATAACCCACTCTCTCCGCTTCTTACCGGCGTACTGTTGCCAGAAAATCTTAGGTACCCCGGCCGGCGGGGCGCGGTATGGTACCCGAAGTGACTGCGCCGGGCACTGCCTCGGGTATACTGCCCAGCCATTCCCCCCGATTTTGCTTTTTGTCCGAGGTTTTCCATGGCCCGTATTACCGTCGAAGACTCCCTCAATAACATCCCGAACCTGTTCCAGCTGGTGCTGGTGGCCGCCAAACGCGCCCGCAAGCTCGCCAATGGCGCCGAAGCGACGGTGGAGTGGGAAAACGACAAACCGACCGTGGTCGCCCTGCGCGAGATCGCCGCTGGCCACATCGGCCCCGAGATCCTGGAGGAAGCCGAGCGTCCCCAGCCTGAACTGATGCCCGAACCGGACATGGCCGGCATGTCGGGCGAGCTGCGCGCACCTCATCTCGGCCTCGGAGATTGACGTCTCGCCTGAAAGTCCCCAGCTTTAGCTTATGGACTACGCGTCTTCCATCCTCAATCTGTTACCTACCGGAAGACGCTCGATAGGGGTCAACCAGCTGCTCAATAAGCTGGAGACCTACCTGCCGCCGGCGCAAGTCGACCGGATCCGCGATGCTTATGAATTCGGCGCCGAGGCCCACGAGGGCCAAAAGCGCCTGAGCGGTGAGCCTTACATCGCGCATCCGGTCGCAGTTGCTCACATCCTTGCCGACCTGCACCTGGACGCGCCGACCATCGTCGCGGCCATCCTGCATGACGTGATCGAGGACACTCCGACCGCCAAAGACGACATCGCCGAGCGCTTCGGCGCCGATGTCGCGGAATTGGTCGACGGCGTTTCGAAGCTAGACCACATTCAGTTCCGCTCGCGCGCCGAGGCGCAGGCCGAAAGCTTCCGCAAGATGCTGCTCGCCATGGTTCGCGACATTCGCGTGATCATGGTCAAGCTCGCGGACCGCACGCACAACATGCGCACGCTCGGCTCGGTGCCACCGGCGAAACGTCGCACCGTCGCACGCGAGACACTCGAGATCTACGCGCCTATCGCGAATCGCCTCGGCATTCACTCAGTGAAGTCGGAACTGGAAGAGCTCGGCTTCAAGGCGCTCTACCCCGGCCGTCATCGCATCATCGAGAAGGCGCTAAAGAAAGCGCGCGGCAACCAGAAGCAGTTCGTCGGCAAGATCGCCGACAACATGCGCAACTCGATCGAGAAGGCGCAGGTGAAAGGCCGCGTCGAAGGCCGCGAGAAACATCTCTACAGCGTGTATCAAAAGATGCGCCGCAAGCGCATTCCGCTGTCGTCCATCGTCGATATGTTCGGCTTCCGCATCATCGTCGACTCCATCGATACGGCGTATCGCGTGCTCGGCATCGTGCACGGCTTGTATCGACCGATGCCGGGACGCTTCAAGGACTACATCGCCATCCCGCGTATCAACGGCTATCAGTCGTTGCACACGACGCTATTCGGTCCGAACGGCATGCCCATCGAAGTGCAGATCCGCACCGAAGACATGCATCGCATTGCCGAGTCGGGCATTGCCGCGCATTGGCAATACAAGACCGGCGAAGAATCCAACGACGCGGGCCGCGCGTATCGCGACCGCGCCAGCGAATGGCTACAGCACTTGATGGAGATGCCCCACAGCGGCAACTCCGCCGAAGAATTCATGGAGAGCGTCAAGCTCGACCTGTTCCCGGACAAGGTGTACGTGTTTACGCCGCGCGGTGAGATTCGTCGCTTGCCGCGTAATGCGACCGCGGTGGACTTCGCTTATTCCGTGCACACCGATATCGGCAACCACTGCGTGGCCGCGAAAGTGGATCGACGCCTCGTGCCGCTGCGAACACCGCTGCGTAACGGCCAGACGGTGGAAATCATCACGGCCAAAGGCGCGACGCCGAATCCGGCGTGGGTGAACTTCGTCGTCACCGCGAAGGCGCGCGCCGCGATTCGTCACTACTTGAAGGGCTTGAAGCACAGCGAGGCCATCGAGCTGGGCAAGCGCATGCTGAGCCAGGCGCTGCAAGACCTGTCGCTGGTGCTGAAGAAGATTCCCGAGGAGCGGCTGCAAGCGGTCGCCGTGGAACTCAACCTCAAGACGCCCGACGAACTGTTCGAGAAGATCGGTCTCGGCGAACGCCTCGCGGCGCTGGTCGCGCGCAGACTTCTGCCGACCGATGGCAGTCAGCCGCCGGCACCGACCACGCAAGCGGAGCCGCTGTCGATTGCCGGTACCGAAGGCATGGTGGTCAGCTACGCGCGCTGCTGCTTCCCGATTCCCAACGACCCGATCATGGCCTACCTCTCCAGTGGCCGCGGAGTCGTCATCCATCGCGAGGCTTGCGGCAATCTGCGCAACTATCGCAAGCAGCCAGACAAGTGGCTCACGGTCACGTGGCAGACGGCGGTCGATCGCTTGTTCAACGTCGAAGTGAAGATCGATGTGGCCAATCGCATGGGCGTGCTCGCGGCGATCGCTTCGAACATCGCCGCCACGGAGACCAACATCGAACATGTCGCGGTCGACGAACGCGACGGCGACGCTTCGACGCTCATCTTCGATCTGCAGGTGCGGGATCGTAAGCACCTGGCGCATGTGATCAAGAATGTGCGCAAGATGCCGGAAGTGTTGCGAGTCACGCGCGTTATCGCTTAATCCCTTGCTTGAACAGCACGGGGTGGTCATTGCGCCAAAACACGCGCAAAATCCGCGCTCCTCGACATCAACGGTTGGTTCATCCATGGCGCGCGAAATCATTGCGACTCCGAATGCTCCCAAGGCAATCGGCACTTATTCCCAGGCTGTGAAGGTCGGCAAGACTGTCTATTGCTCCGGCCAGATCGCCCTCGATCCGGTCACCGGCGAGATGCAGCAGAGCTCCATCGACGTTGAGATTCGTCGCGTGTTCGACAATCTCAAGGCGATTGTTACTGCGGCTGGCGGTAACTTCTCTCAAGTGACGCGCGCCACGGTGTTCATTCTCGACTTCGGGATCTTCCCGACGTTGAACAAGATCATGGCGGAGTATTTCTCTGAGCCGTATCCGTCTCGCGTGACTGTGCAGGTGTCGGCTTTGCCGAAGGGCGCTAACGTTGAGATCGATTGCATCGTCGAGCTCGATTAAGAACTCCGATTAAGAGCTCTGATTAAGAGCTGCGTTCGTGGCTCGCGGCGGCTGTCGAGGGGGAAAGTGCCCTCTCGGCACCGGTATAAAGGCTTCAGCTGGCGCGACATGCTGCCACCGACGTTTCGGCGGTGGCTGTCGGGGGGGAGTGTCCTCCCGGCAGTTGGAAATACAGGGACGTGTTTTCCTACAGGCTCAACAGGGACGTGCGCGGAGCGGCGCAATGCGCTGCGACCGTGCCGGTGCCGGGAGGACACTTCCCCCCGACAGCCGCCGCCAGCTACCGACGCATCCTCTTGCTGGACGTTAAAGCGGCGACCTGCCGTACACTTGCACGGGATGAGCTCTTCCCCTCCTAACAGCAAACGCCCTCGAGCCGCTGAGGTGCCGGCGGCGGCAATCTCGCCGGAGATCCGGCCGGTGACGGCGTTACGGGGTGTGGGCGACGCGTTGGCGAGCAAGCTGGCGAAGTTGGGGATCACGACGATCCAGGATCTGCTGTTCCTCCTGCCACTCAGGTACGAAGACCGCACACAGGTCATCCCCATCGGTTCACTGAGCCACGGTGACCGGGCGGTCGTCGAAGGCGAGGTGCAGCTGGCGGAGATCGCCTTCCGGGGCCGCAGACAACTACTGTGTCGCATCGGTGACGGCTCCGGTTGGCTCACGCTCAGATTCTTTCATTTCAGCAACTCACAGCACGAGCAAATGACTCGCGGCACTCGGCTCCGTTGTTACGGCGAAGTGCGTCGCGGGCCGAGCGGATATGAAATCGTTCATCCTGAATATCGGCGCGTCGCGAGTGACGCTCCCACCACGAACGAAGACGTACTCACTCCCGTCTATCCGTTAACGGAGGGAGTACAGCAAGGCCGGCTGCGACAGCTCACCGCCATGGCGCTGCGCGAGTTCGCGAATCGCAGTATTCAAGATTGGGTGCCACCAGCAGTCCTGGCTCAACTGGAATTCCCACCGCTAAGAGACGCACTTCATTACGTGCATCGTCCGCCGCCGGACGCAGATTTGGAATTGCTCGCCGCCGGTCAACATCCGATGCAGCGACGACTCGCATTCGAAGAACTGCTCGCACATCAACTGAGTTTGCGGTTACTCAGATTGGAAGTTCAGCGCGATCCGGGCTGGCAGTTCAGCCCGGGCGAAGCATTGATCGATCGTTTCCTGCAGACGCTGCCGTTCAAACCCACAGGCGCGCAAACGCGTGCGTGGCGCGATATCGAGCGCGATCTGTCGCAGCCCAGTCCCATGCTTCGGCTGGTTCAAGGCGACGTGGGTTGCGGTAAAACGCTGGTGGCCGCACTGGCAGCACTGCGAGCGGTTGAAGCGGGCTTTCAAGTGGCGGTGATGGCGCCAACGGAATTGCTCGCCGAGCAACATGCTCGCAACTTCACGAACTGGTTGGCGCCGCTCGATCTATATCCAGCGTTGGTCACCGGCAAGCGAACCGCCGCGGCGCGTGCGCGTTCGTTGGCGGATCTCGGGTCAGGCGAAGCGAAGATCGTCATCGGCACTCATGCGTTGTTCCAACAGGAAGTCGAGTTCCGCCGACTCGGCTTGGTGATCGTCGACGAACAACATCGGTTCGGGGTGCATCAACGTTTATTACTTCGGGAGAAGGGCTTGGCGTCGGGTCGCTATCCGCATCAGCTGATCATGACGGCGACACCGATTCCGCGAACCTTGGCGATGACGGCCTATGCCGATCTCGACGTTTCCGTCATCGATGAGTTGCCGCCCGGCCGCACTCCGGTGAAGACCGTGGCGCTGCCTGAGAATCGACGCGATGAAATCGTGCTACGAATCCGCGACGCCTGTCGGCAGAAGCGGCAGGCTTATTGGGTGTGCCCGCTGATCGAAGAGTCCGATCAACTCGAAGCTCAGGCGGCTGAAGAGACGGCCACGGTGTTGGCCGAGGCATTACAAGAATTGAAGGTCGGGCTGATTCACGGCCGCATGCCGCCCAAGGAGAAGGACCTCATCATGTCGCGCTTCAAGGAAGGCGCCATCGATTTGCTGGTCGCGACCACGGTGATCGAAGTCGGCGTGGACGTGCCGAACGCCAGTTTGATGGTGATCGAGAATGCCGAGCGCATGGGCTTGGCGCAGCTCCACCAGCTGCGCGGCCGCGTCGGACGAGGCGCTGCTGAGAGTACTTGTGTGTTGTTGTATCGAACGCCGTTGACCGAGGTGGCGCGTGAGCGTTTGTCCGTCATGCGCGCGACCAACGACGGCTTCGAGATCTCCCGCCGGGATCTGGAATTGCGCGGGCCCGGTGAGCTGTTGGGCACCAAGCAGACCGGGCTGATGCAAATGCGCGTCGCCGAGCTGGTGCGCGATGCGGACCTGCTGCCGAAAGTTCAGGAAGTCGCGGAATTGATGCTCAGGGAAAATGAGGCCAACATTGCGCCGCTGCTGCGGCGATGGATTGGCCAGGGCGAGCGGTTCGGCAAGGTGTAAACGGATAGGGCCGTGACAGACTCTCAAAACGCGCACAACCCGGAGAAGACGGAGCCGGCGGCCACGCCAGCTGCGCCGGCTGGCGTCGTTCAGCCTTCTGCCAAGACGGCGGCTAAATCGCCGCCGGCCCAGATGGAATTGCTGAAGCCCGCAGCCGCAGCTGAACAGAGCGCATCGCCTGCACCGGCTGCGTCGGAGGCGCCGACGCCGACTCATGAGAAAACGCAGCCCATGGCGGCGATGTCGCCCGCCGTTCCTGCTCATGAGAAGACTCAACCCATAACCGCCCTGCCGCCCGCATCGGCAGCACCGACAGCGCCGCCTGTCGCGCCGGTCGATGTCGCTAAGCCTTCGCCGAGCTCGAGCCTGCAGTCGCCTGCTGAGCCGGCAAAGCCGCCACAGCCATTGCCTGCTTGGCTCCAAGACTTGAAGACGTCCGCGCCAATTTCGATCCTGCCGCCGCACAACGAGCCAGCGAAATCGCCCGCTCCACCGCCGGCGCCAGCGGCTACGCCGAATGTGCCGCACACTTCTGCGCCCGCGCAGACCGACGTGCCGAAAGGATCGACGCCTGCGCAAAGCCAAGCCGCTCTGCACGCCGAAGTTGTAAAGGTTCAAGCGACGCCAGCTCATGCGACTTCCGCCGAAGCAGTGAAAGCAGCAGCGACGCCAGCCCATGTGACTTCCGCCGACGCGGCGAAGCCGGCAGCGACGTCAGCGCCACATGCCAGCGCTAAGCAGTCAGCCAAACCGGCGACGAGCACTCCGAATGTAAGTTCGTCAGCACCCGCCGAGGCCGTGAAGACCGCAGCGGCGGCTGCAAGCGAAAGCCCGCCTCAGCGCGCTGAAGTGACCAAAGCGACGACGAGCACAACTCCTTCCGTTCCTCCTGCGCGGGCTGAGAAGACGCCGGCGGGTGCGACGAAAGTAACGCCATCCTCAAAAGCGGCGAGAGAAAAGCCGGTCGCGCCGACCGCCCGAGCCAGCACTCCTCAACACGGCAGCGCGGTGAAAGCGCCGCCGGCAGCGACGCCGCAGCCGAACGCTCTTCAGCCGGCGAAGGCGAGTACTCCTGCGCCAGCTGAAGCGGCAAAGGCAACGACTCACGTTGAACACGTGAGAACCGTAACGATGTCCGCCGCGAAGCCGGCCACGCCGGCTGACATCGATCTGCTTCAAGTAAAAACGCCGAGCTCTCCCGTGAAGGATCGGCTCTACGGAGTGGGCCGCAGAATCGCGACAACGGCCCTAGTCGCCGAAATTCTCCCGGGAGCAGCGACGAAGCTGCGGGCCTACGCGGCGTTGACGCGGCTCAACAAACCCATCGGCATCTGGCTACTGTTATGGCCAGTGCTGTGGGCACTGTGGCTCTCCTCCGGAGGCCGACCCGATCCGCACGTATTCATCGTCTTCGTCCTCGGCACCATACTGACCCGCTCCGCCGGCTGCGCGATCAACGACTTCGCGGATAGAAATTTCGATGGCCACGTGCAGCGAACGAAAGATCGCCCACTCGTTACCGGCGCAGTGGAGCCGGCAGAAGCCGTAGCGATCTGCGCCGGCCTGGGATTGATCGCGCTCGGCCTGGCGATGACATTGAATCAGTTGGCTCAGCTGCTGACGCTGATCGGCGGCGTGCTGGTCGTTACTTATCCGTTCTTCAAACGTTTCTTCCCGCTGCCGCAGATGTATCTCGGCATCGCGTTCACCTGGTCGGTGCCAATGGCTTACGCCGCGCAGACGGGCGCACTGCCGAGAATGGCATGGGTGATGTTTATGTCGGGCCTGTTGTGGACGGTGGCGTACGACACGATGTACGCGATGGTGGATCGAGAGGACGACAAGAAGCTGGGCATCCGGTCGAGTGCGATTCTGTTCGGCGATGCCGATCGCTTCATCATCGGCATCATGCAGTTGATGACCTTGCTCGGGCTTTGGTTGATCGGCAAAGAGATGGAGCTGGGGCTGTGGTATGGGTTGGGGATTGCGGTGGCGGCGATGTTTGCTTTGTATCAGCAGTTGTTGATTCGCCAGCGCAAGCCGGAAGATTGTTTCAAGGCGTTCGTGAATAACAATTACTTTGGGATGTCGGTGTTTATCGGCATCGTGTTGGAATACACGTTCCGTTGAGGATTTTTTTGCCGCCTGCGGCGGCGGGGCGCCGGATACGCGCGAGACCACAAGAGCGTCATTTATTACGGTCGGCGCGAGCGATGCACCAGACTTCTATCCATTCGGCGCCGGCGGCGCGCAGGACTTTGGCAAGTTCGTTGGTGGTGCTGCCGGTGGTGACCACATCGTCGATGATTGCGACGTGACGTGCGTTCAACGGCGCCGCCAGAGCAAAAGCGTTAGTCATATTTTTCAGACGCTCGCTCCGATCTAACGTCGCTTGTTCCTTGGTCTCACGAAGACGCACTACTAAATCGCTACGAAGTGATAGCCCGAGCGCTTTGCAAACGGGCAGCGCGAGTTCGCGCGCTTGATTGAATCCACGCTCTCGATAGCGAGCTGTGCCGAGTGGCACGGGAATGACGACGTCTGGTCGCGTGCCTCGGCTAACAAGATGCCGCGCCAAGAGTTCGCCAAGCACGCGGCCGTAAGTGAGTTCGCCGCGATACTTCAAACCATGAATCATTCGATCCACGGGGAAGGCGTAACGAAACGGAGCGACGCAGGCGTCGAACACCGGGGGTTGTGTCAAACACCCAGAGCACAGTGCCGGCTGGACGCAATCGATAGGCAATGGCTCGGCGCAGTGTTCGCAGACCCGATCGTTGAGCGGCAGGTCGCCGACGCAGCCGGCACAGAGATCAAGAGTTTCGGCGCAGGCCCGAGCCGGCCCTGAGCGTCCGCGCGCTTCATGAAGCTGGACGGCCGACTGGCCGCAGAGTACGCATTTGGCCGGCCACAGCCGCCGGGCAGCGGCTCGGGCCAAGGCCCGGAGAATGTCGACTGCTGTACGCAACATCGGTTGACAGCGTTCCTAACCGCCACGAATACTCCCCACCACCGCCCGGACCGGCCCAAGCCAGTCCGGCCGCCATGCCGGAAAGCTTGCAAGGCCCGGCCAGCGAGCGGTGTTTGAATAAAGTGAGGTTTGCCGTGGAAATCAGCCGTCCCGACGCCGTCCGCAACGCTACGCTGGTCGATCGCCTGGGGGTGGTGCGCACCGACTGGTCGATCGAGGAAGTGCGCGAGCTGTTCGCGCTGCCGTTTTCGGACCTGATCTACCACGCGCAGCGGGTCCACCGGCTGTACTTCGACCCGAATCAGGTGCAAATCAGCACCTTGCTGTCGATCAAGACCGGCGCCTGCCCGGAGGACTGCTCTTATTGTTCACAGAGCATTCGTTTCGAGACCGGGCTCAAATCCGAGCCGCTGATGGACCTGGGCGACGTGATGGAGAAGGCGCGCGCGGCCAAGGCCACTGGCGCGACTCGCTTCTGTATGGGCGCGGCCTACCGCAGCCCGAAGCCCAAGCAGTTGGCGCAAATCGTCGAAATGATCAAAGGCGTCCGTGCCATGGGCATGGAAACCTGCGTGACACTGGGCATGGTCACGCCGGACCAAGCGAATCAGCTCAAAGACGCGGGCTTGGATTACTACAACCACAACCTCGATACGTCGGAGTCTCACTATAAGAAGGTCATTACTACGCGCACGTACCAGGATCGTCTCGACACCCTCGAGGCCGTGCGTAACGCCGGTATCAATGTGTGTTGCGGCGGAATTCTCGGCATGGGCGAGAAAGAGCAGGATCGCGCGGAGCTGTTACACACGCTCGCGACGTTGCCTCAGCATCCGGACAGCGTGCCCATCAATCAGCTGATGCAGGTGCCGGGCACGCCGCTGTATGGCGTGGAAAAGCCGGATCCGCTGGATTTCGTGCGAGTGATTGCGGTCGCGCGCTTGTTGATGCCCAAGGCGCACGTACGTTTGTCGGCTGGTCGCTCGGCGATGAGCGAAGAGACCCAGACGCTGGCGTTCCTGGCCGGCGCGAACTCGATTTTCTACGGCGACAAGTTGCTGACCACGGAAAATCCCGAAGAGGATCAGGATCGCAAGCTGTTCGCCAAGCTCGGCATCACGCCCGAACCGCTGGCCCAGCAGCCAGCCAGCTGTTCGCGTGCACCCGAGCACCACGAGCACGAACACGCGCTAGCGAACTAGTCGGGCGCGCCCGCGAGGGGCACGAGCGCAAGGCGCGATATCCTTCCGTTATGCCCGATGAGTTCTATCTCGCCCCCGCGAACGTAAGACGTTCATTCGATAAGGCCGCGAAAACCTACGACGACGCGGCCATCGTCCAAGCCGAAATCCGCACTCGGCTGCTCGAGCGGCTCGACCTCGTCAAGCTGCAGCCCAAGGTCGTGCTCGACCTCGGCGCCGGCACCGGCCACGCCAGCAAAGCTCTGAAGCAGCGGTACAAAACCGCGGACGTCGTCGCCGTCGACCTGGCCGCCGGGATGTTGGTCGAGGCCGACCGCCGGCAGAGCTGGTTCAAACGCTTTCATCGCATCGCCGCCGACGCGCATCGCTTGCCCTTCAAGGACGCCAGCGCGCAGCTGGTCTTCAGCAACCTGATGCTGGAGTGGTGCCACGATCCGGACGCCGTGTTCCAGGAGATCCGGCGCGTTTTGCAGCCGGGCGGCCTGCTGACTTTCGCCACCCTGGGGCCGGACACCTTGCGCGAGTTGCGCGAAGGTTGGCGCAAAATCGACTCCTACCAGCATGTTCACCGCTTCATCGACATGCACGACCTGGGGGATGCCCTGGTGCGCGCCGGGCTGGCCGAGCCGGTCATGGACACCGAAAGATTGACGGTAACCTACCCCCACCTGGACGCGTTGCTGGCCGAGCTGGCCGCGAGCGGCTCGACCAATCTGGCCCACGGCCGGGCCCGCGGACTGACCTCGAAGGCTCGCTTGGAATCGCTCCGACAGTCGGTTCGGCCGGGCTCGGAACAGGCCGCACTATCGATCTCGGTGGAAGTGGTCTACGGTCACGCCTGGGCCACGGAGCTGCGTCCACGACGCCAGGCGGGGGGCGAAGTACGCATCCCAGTGACCAGTCTGACCCGAACGAAACGTTAAGTTTTTAGAAATCGACTCGTAGGTACTAGAACCAAGTTAGCCGATACTGGAAATAGTATTTAAACGATGAACGCTCGGGCCGATCTGCCGCCGCCTCGCCCGACCTCGGACTCCCCGCCCGGGGCCTGTCCCGTCGAACGGGTGCTCGAGCTGATGCCGCACCGGTCGCTCACGCCCAAGACCGCGCGCATCTTCATAGCCCTGGTGGCGACCCCGACCTTCGCCGTCGCTCTTATGTTTACCGCCCAGGGGTTCTGGCCGGTGCTGCCATTCGCCGGCTTGGAAATCGGCCTGCTGATCTGGGCGGTGCGCGCCTCCATGCGCTCAGGGTTGGAGCGGGAAACCATTACCGTGACCCAGGATTCGGTGATCATCAGACACTGGGACCGCCGTGGTGTGCAGTCAGCGGTATTTCCTAGACATTGGTCGAGGGTTACACTCCACGCCCCGCTGGCGGCGGTACCTCCCAGTCGACTCATTTTGGAGTCGCGCGGTCGCGCCTGCGAGGTGGGCAGGTTTCTCACAGAGGACGAGCGCCGCAGCCTCGCGGTTCGTCTCAAGCAGCTGGTGGGGAATATGAACGAAACGCCCGCGCTATGAGATAGCGCGGCGTTGTACTGCGGGCGCTATGCGCCCCTGCCACGCATGACTACGCGTCTCGCTTTGGGGGTGCCCGGGGCGTGGACGCGAGCAGAACGAAGCACTTGGGAGCATTAGGGCCAATGAAGATCGTGAAATATGCCGCCGGTTTGTTGGGGGCGGCGTTACTGCCCACCGGGGCGGCGCTGGCGGCATGGGAAATCAACATGCCGGTCGGCGTGACCGAGCTGAGTCGCGACATCCACGGCCTGCACATGCTGATCTTCTGGATCTGCGTGCTGATCGCCATCGCCGTGTTCGGCATGATGATTTATTCGATCGTGAAGTTCCGTCACTCGCAGGGCGCGGTGGCGGCCAACTTCGATCATTCCACCAAGGCCGAGATCATCTGGACCATCATTCCGGTCGCGATCCTGGTCGGCATGGCCATCCCGGCCGCCGCCACCCTGGTGAAGATCGAAGACACGCGCGACTCGAACCTCACCATCAAGGTCACCGGCTACCAGTGGAAGTGGCAGTACGAGTACCTCGGTGAGAACGTCAGCTTCTTCTCCACGCTGGCGCGCGACAGCGATGCCGCTCGCCAGACCGGTTCGGGCATCGACCCGAACAGCGTTCCCAACTACCTGCTCGAAGTCGACAAGCCGCTGGTGGTGCCGGTGGGCGCCAAGGTGCGCGTGCTGCTGACTTCGAACGACGTGATCCACGCCTGGTGGGTGCCGGCCTTCGGCATGAAGAAGGACGCCATCCCGGGCTTCGTGAACGAACTGTGGTTCCGCGCCGATGAGCCGGGAACCTATCGCGGCCAATGCGCCGAGCTGTGCGGTCGCGACCATGGCTTCATGCCGGTGGTCGTGGATGTGTTGCCGCAAGCGGAATACGACAGCTGGCTCGCCGAGCAGAAGGGTGGCGATCAAGCCGCTCCGGCAGCGGCGGCTTCAGCTCAGACGGTTGAGAATGCAGCGACGACGGTCGCTGCTGCGGAGTAATAGGTCATGGCACACGCACACGCTCACGACGACCACGCGCATCACGACGATCACGGCCCGGCCAAGGGCATCGGTCGCTGGATATTCGCGACCAACCACAAAGACATCGGCACGCTGTACATGCTGTTCAGCCTGTTGATGTTCTTCGTCGGCGGCACCATGGCCCTGGTGATTCGCGCCGAATTGTTCCAGCCCGGCATGCAGCTGGTCGATCCGATTTTCTTCAATCAGATGACCACCATGCACGCGCTGATCATGATCTTCGGCGCAGTCATGCCGGCGTTCGTCGGTCTGGCGAACTGGATGATCCCGCTGCAGGTCGGCGCGCCGGACATGGCGCTGCCTCGCATGAACAACTTCAGCTTCTGGATCCTGCCGTTCGCCTTCACGATGCTGATCGGCACGCTGTTCGTGCCGGGCGGCGCACCGGCCGGCGGTTGGACCATGTATCCGCCGTTGTCACAGCAGACCGGCGATGCGTTCCCGATGTTGATCTTCGCCGTGCACTTGATGGGCGCGTCTTCGATCATGGGCGCCATCAACGTGATCGTGACCATCATGAACATGCGTGCGCCTGGCATGTCGTTGTTGAAGATGCCGATCTTCGTTTGGACCTGGCTGATCACCGCGTACCTGCTGATCGCCGTGATGCCGGTGCTCGCGGGCGCCGTGACCATGTTGTTGACCGACCATTACTTCGGCACCACCTTCTTCGAGGCGGCCGGCGGTGGCGATCCAGTGATGTTCCAGCACATCTTCTGGTTCTTCGGTCATCCCGAGGTGTACATCATGATTCTGCCGGCGTTCGGCATCGTCTCGGAGATCATCCCGACGTTCTCGCGTAAGCCGCTGTTCGGTTACGACGCGATGGTGTACGCGACTGCCTCGATCGCCTTCCTGTCGTTCATCGTGTGGGCCCACCACATGTTCACGGTGGGCATGCCGCTGGCCGGTCAGATGTTCTTCATGCTCGCGACCATGTTGATCGCGGTGCCGACCGGCGTGAAGGTGTTCAACTGGACTGCGACCATGTTCAAGGGCTCGATCAGCTTCGAGCCGCCGATGCTGTTCGCGATCTCGTTCCTGTTCCTGTTCACCCTCGGCGGTTTCTCGGGCTTGATGCTCGCGATCGTGCCGGCGGACTTCCAGTATCACGACACCTACTTCGTGGTGGCGCACTTCCATTACGTGCTGGTGCCGGGTGCGGTGTTCTCGCTGATGGCCGCTGCTTACTACTGGCTGCCGAAGTGGACCGGCCACATGTACGACATGAAGTTGGCCAAGTGGCACTTCTGGCTGTCGACCATCTTCGTCAACGTGTTGTTCTTCCCGCAGCACTTCCTGGGTCTGGCCGGCATGCCGCGTCGTATCCCGGACTACTCCACGCAGTTCGCCGACTGGAACATGATTTCCTCGATCGGCGCGTTCGGCTTCGGCTTCTCGCAGCTGATGTTCGCGTACATCGTGTTCAAGACCATCCGCGGCGGCGCCAAGGCCTCCGACAAGGTTTGGGACAGCGGTCGTCCGCATGGCTTGGAATGGACGCTGAGCTCGCCGCCGCCGTATCACAGCTTCGAAACCGCTCCTGAAGTGAAGTAACCAGTCGTGGCTACAGAGATTCGCGACCCCGAACGTAAACGCGGCATTCAGCGCACCGTCCTGTGGTGCCTGCTGCTGGCCGCGACGTTCTACTTCGGTTTCATCGCCATGGCGGTGATGCGGTCCTAACGATGACAGACGCACCGCTCAAGCAAGCGAATCGCTCGCTGACCCGGCAGCTATGGATCTTTGCTGCCGGCAGCTTTGCATTCGGCTTCGCGCTGGTGCCGCTGTACGACGTGCTCTGTGACGTGACTGGTTATGGCGATCGCAGCAAGCTGGTGGAAGCCAGCTCGTTCACCGCCACCGAGGATAAGAATCGACTGGTGACCATCGAGCTGGTGTCCGATTCGCCGTCGTTCGGCGATTGGGAATTCCGGCCCGAGATCGCCAGCATCGAGGTGCATCCCGGCCGTTTGTATGAAGCGAAGTTCTATGCGCGCAACTTGCGGACCAAGCCGGTAGTGGCACAAGCCATTCCCAGCATCGCGCCGTTACAAGCGACCAAGTACTTCCACAAGACCGACTGTTTCTGTTTCACCCCGCAGCCGTTCGATGCCGAACAGGTGCGCGAGTTGACGGTGCGTTTCATCGTCGACCCGAAGCTGCCGGTGAACATCGATCGCTTGACGCTGGCT
>NZ_JAEUPY010000440.1 GCF_016790065.1 Steroidobacter sp. | reverse complement strand
CCGGATTGTTCTTGGTACGACGCTGCAGCACCTGCACCGTGCGACGGATCTCATCGTCGCGGCCGATCACGGGATCGAGCTTGCCCTGCTCGGCACGCTCGGTGAGATCGACAGTGTATTTTTCCAGCGCCTGGCGGCTCTCTTCGGCGTTCGGGTCGGTGACCTTCTCGCCGCCACGCAACTCGTCGATGGCTTGTTCGATGGAGCCCTTCACGGCACCGGCGTTTCGCAGCACCGTACCGAGCTGACCTTTATCTTCCAACGCGGCGAGCACGAACAGCTCGCTGGAGATGAACTGGTCGCCGCGCTTTTGCGCGAGCTTGTCCATCACGTTGAGCATGCGGCCGAGTTCATTGGAAACGTGGACTTCGCCGCCGGTGCCTTCGACCTTGGGCAGCTTGTCCAGCGTCTCCCCCAGCTGCGAGCGCAGCAGGTTGACTTTCACACCGGCCTTGTCGAGCAGATGGCGCACGCTGCCGCCCTGCTGATCGAGCAGCGCGACCAGCAAGTGAGCCGGGTCGATGTATTGATTGTCGCGGCCCACGGCCAGCGACTGGGCATCGGCCAGGGCCTGCTGGAATTTGCTGGTGAATTTGTCCATTCGCATGTGAGTTGTTCCTGGGCGCACGCCTGCACTGGCGCCTCTTACCTTGCCAGCGATCTGGGGCAAACGATCCTAAATTCAACTGGTTCCCGGAAGAACCCACCCCCTGCCCCCTGCCGTGCACGGGAGGGGGAACCATTTTTTTATTTTTTTGGTAGGGAGAAAGAGGCCGCAGTCAGTGCGCCAGGCTGTGGCTGATGTAGATCACGGCCACGCCGAGCACTATGAACACCAGCTGCCAGGCGCCGGAGCCGGGATCGACCTTGCGATGCAGGCCGGGGATGAGGTCGGCGACGGCAATGTAAAGAAAGCTCGATGCCGCAATGGCAATCACATACGGCAGGATTTCCTGGACCTGGGCCATGGCGAAGTAGGCCACCACGCCGCCCAGCACCGAGGTGACGCTGGTCAGCAGATTGAGCGTCAGCGCCCGGAGCCGGCCCATGCCGCCGTTCAACAGGATGGCCAGATCACCGACTTCCTGCGGGATCTCGTGGGCGCAAACTGCCATCGCGGTGACGACGCCGAGATGCACGTCGGTCATGAAGGCGGCTGCGATCAGCACGCCGTCCAGCACGTTGTGGAAGCCATCGCCGATCAGGATCAGCATGGCCGACGCGCGGTCGCGATTCTGGTCGTGATTGTGATTATGGTTGTGGTTGTGGCCGTGATGATGACCGTGGCCGTGGTCGTGCGGCTCAGGGTTCACGTGCACTTCGCACACGTCGGCATGGCAATGCCGCCACAGCACCATCTTTTCCAGCACGAAGAACAACAACAGACCGCCCAGCAGAGTCAGGCCGATCTCGTGGGTATTGTCCACGCCGGCGGACTGGATGGCATGCGGCAACAGCCCCAGCAGCGCGGCGCTCAACAAAGCGCCGGTGGCAAAGCTCACCAGATGCGGAAGGACACGCGTGCGCACGCGATCCGGCACGACCAGAAATACCGAAGCCGCCAGCGCGCTCAGCACGCCGCCGATGGCGGTGAATAAAATGATCCAGCTGAGCAGATGCATGTAGTCGAGGGTTCAGGCCGACCGAGCCGGCACACACCGGCCCGCTAGGGGGCGCTGTTGGTTATGACGGGCAGCCTAGCATGCGTGTCAAGAGAGCCAGGCCAGGCTGGCCATGCGGCCGGTGCGGCTTGCGCGGCGATACGAAAAGAAACGTTTGTTATCGGCGAAGCATTCGAAGCCACCGCCGTACACGGCAGTGACGCCGAGGCGTGCCAGCTCGTTGCGGGCGAGTTGATACAAGTCGGCCTGCCACCGGCCGCGGGCGTTGACCTTGAACGCAGCGGCATTCTCGGCGGCGAGTTTCGAAAACGCTTCGTGGACTTCTTCGCCGACTTCGAAGGCGTTTTGTTCAATGGCCGGTCCGAGCCAGGCCAGCAGCTGCGCTGGAGGAACGCCGAGCGCTTTGATGGTCGCACCTAACACGCCGCCCGCAAGCCCTCGCCAGCCGGCGTGAGCGGCACCGACGCGCGTGCCCTGACGATCGCAGAACAGAACGGGCAAACAATCGGCGGTCATGACGACACAGACGGCGCCGGGACCGAATGCAGTCGAAGCGTCCGCCGCGGGCGGTGCCGGCGGCGCGGCATTGGCATCGACGACTTGAATGCCATGGACCTGATTCAACCAGGCGGGCTCGGCTGGCAAGCGAAGCGCAGCCCGAAGCAAGCGACGATTCTCGAGCACAGCCGCTGGCTCGTCGCCGACGTGCGAGCCCAGATTCAGGCTGCTGAACGCGCCTTCGCTAACACCGCCAGTGCGCAGTGTCGCAGCCGCTTTTACTTGCGGCGGAGCAGGCCAGTCGGGAGTAATCCATTCCGCCATAGACTCACTTCTTCCGTCCCGCCGCCGCTGCGGTGTCGCGCGCCAGAACGCCTAGCAACGCCTGAATATCCTCGGGCAGCGGCACTTCGTTCTCGACGAGCTTGCCGGTGACCGGGTGCTCGAACGCCAACCGAGCTGCATGCAACGCCTGCCGCTTGAAGCCGCGCAACGATTCGATCAACTCGGGCGACGCGCCCTTCGGCAACAACATGCGGCCGCCGTAAACCTTGTCGCCCACCAACGGATGGTGGACATGCATCATGTGAACGCGGATCTGATGCGTCCGGCCCGACTCCAATTTCAGGCGCACATGCGTGTGCCCGCGATAGCGAGTGACAACTCGATAGTGAGTCACCGCTTCTCGGCCATCTTCGCGCACGGCCATTTTCAAACGGTCCACGGGATGACGACCTATCGGCGCATCGACCACGCCGCCGCCGGTCATCACGCCGACGCAAACAGCCTCGTACTCACGTTCCACCTCGCGCGCCTCGATGGCACGAACCAACGCTGTATGAGCTTCGACCGTGCGAGCCACCACCATTAACCCGCTGGTGTCCTTGTCGAGGCGGTGGACGATGCCGGCGCGGGGCACCTGCGCCAGCTTGGCGTCGAAATGCAGCAACGCATTCTGCAAAGTCCCGGCGGCATTGCCGGCGCCCGGGTGCACCACCAGACCGGCCGGCTTGTGGATCACCAGCACCTGCTTGTCCTGGTGCACGATGTTCAGCTCGATTTGCTCGGCCTGGACATTGACGGCATCCGGCAAGGTGGCACGGATCTCGACGTGCTCCCCGCCCAGGACCTTGTCCTTGGGGCGCAGCTGGGTGCCGTTCACCAGCACCTGGCCGGCGTCGATCCACTCCTTGATCCGGGTGCGGGAATAGCCATCGAGCAACTCGGCGAGCACCTGGTCGAGGCGCTGGCCGGCGTGTTCGAACGGAACGGTCAATTGGTGGTGGACGGCTTCAGACATCTTGGGGGGAACTATTGGGGGCAAATGGGGACAGATTTAATCTCTGTCCCCGCCACGGCGGTTGGATTTAGAATCCGTCCCCCGGTTGAGACGCCCTGAATGGGGACAGATTTCAAATCTGTCCCCGCCACGGCGGTCGCTTTACTTGCAAAGGGCCTGAATTCTCGCATGCGGATCCTCTTCTTGACCACGGCAGCGCTCTTGGCGCTGAGCCTCACCGGTTGCGGCAACAAGCCCCGTGAGCAAATCGGCAATGCCGACAAGCTGTACGAGATGGCCAAAAAGGCCTCGGATAACGGCAATTATCGCGACGCCACCCAGTATTACGAGCAGCTCGAGGCGCGCTTCCCGTTCACCAACGCCGCCCGCCAGGGCCAGTTGGACCTGATGTACGCCTACTACAAGAACCGCGAGCCGGAGGCGGCCATCGACCAGGCGGACCAGTTCATCCGCGAAAATCCCGCCCATCCGCGCGTCGATTACGCCTACTACATCAAGGGCCTGGTGCAGTTCGAGCGCAATCCGAACTTCCTGGAGCGCTGGTTCAAGGCCGACCTGTCGCAGCGTCCGCCCATCGATGCGCGCAAGTCGTTCCAGTCCTTCCAGACCCTGGTGCAGCGGTTCCCGAACAGCGAGTACTCCGAGGACGCCCGCCAGCGCATGATCTTCCTGCGCAACCGCCTGGCGTCGTATGAGGTGTACGTGGCCGGCCATTACCTGGAGCGCGGCGCCTATGTGGGTGCCATCAATCGCGCCAAGTACGCAGTCGAGAACTACGACGGCTCACCGCAGATCCGGCAGGCGCTGCAGATCATGGCGGAGTCGTATCGCCGCTTGGGCATGTCCGACCTGGCCGTGGACACCGAGAAGGTGTTGAGCGAGAACTACGCGAGCTTGAACCAGCAGGTCGAGCCCGAGCAGAAGAAAGAACATTGGTGGAAATTCTGGTAGCGCGCCGGCGCTACCCCGAAGCAAGGCCGCAGCTCGCGGCCTCGGCGTTTAGATCTTGCTCTTGTAGCCCGACGTAATCGGGTAACGCCAGTCGCGACCGAACGCTCGGGCGCTGATTCTGACGCCCGGCGGGGCCTGGCGACGTTTGTATTCATTCCGCTTCACCATCTCCAGCACCCGGCCCACGGTGGTGCGATCGAAGCCGCGCGCGGAGATTTCGTCCACCGACAGATTGTCTTCGATGAACAGCTCGAGAATGGCGTCGAGCACCGGATACTCGGGCAGCGAATCGGAATCTTTCTGGTCGTGACGCAACTCCGCGGTCGGCGGGCGTTCGATCACGCGCTCCGGAATCACTCGGCTGATGGAGTTGCGGTACTTGGCGAGCCGGTACACCAGCATCTTGTTGCAGTCTTTGATGGGCGCGAAACCGCCCGCCATGTCGCCGTACAAGGTGGCGTAACCCACCGCCATTTCGCTCTTGTTGCCGGTCGTGAGCACCATGCGGCCGGTCTTGTTGGAGATGGCCATCAACAGCAAGCCGCGGCTGCGCGCCTGAATGTTTTCTTCGGTGGTGTCGGGCTGGCGGCCGGCGAACACGTCTTTGAGTGCCTCCAGCGCCGTGGCGAACATGCCTTCGATGGAAATCACGTCGTAGCGAACGTTGAGGATTTTCGCTTCTTCCGCAGCGTCGTCCAGGCTCCATTGCGACGTGTAACGCGACGGCATCATCACCGCGCTCACCCGGTCAGCGCCGAGCGCATCGACGGCAATCGCCAGCGTCAGCGCTGAATCGATGCCACCGGACAATCCCAGCACGATGCCTGGGAAACGATGTTTGCTGACGTAATCACGCACGCCGAGCACCAGCGCGTTGTACACACTCGCCTCTTCCGACAGCGGCGGCTCGATGTGTGCGGGGCGCGGCACTACTTTGCCGTCGATCAGATCCACATCGACAGCAAACAACCCTTCGACGAACGGCGCGATGCGTTGGACGACTTCGCCCTGCGCATTCATGACGAACGAACCGCCGTCGAACACCAGCTCATCCTGACCGCCGAGCAAGTTCACATAGACGACTGGCAGACCGGTGTCTTTGACGCGCGCGCGAACCACTTCTTCGCGACGCTCTTGATAGCGCAGCGAATACGGCGAACCGTTGATGACCACGATCAGCTGCGCGCCGTGGGCTTTCGCGGCACGAGCGGGATTCGGTTCCCAGATGTCTTCGCAGATGACCAGCGCGACCCGAATGCCCTTGAGTTCGACGATGCAGGTGTCGCGGCCGTGTTTGAAATAACGCTTCTCGTCGAAGACGCTGTAGTTCGGCAGCTCTTGCTTGCGGTAATTAGCGACGGTCGCGCCGTCTCTGAGCACGGCCGCGGCGTTGTAGATGTCGTCGTCGACATACTCGGGATAGCCGGCGACCACCGTAATGCCGCTGGTTTCGTCGCGCACCCGATCCAGCGCCGTCTTCACCTGACGCCGCAAACCACTATGAAACAGCAAATCCTCGGGCGGATAGCCGCTGAGGCTCAACTCGGGAAACAGCACTAGATCGGCGTGCAGCTCGTCGCGCGCTTGCGCGGAGGTGTCGATCAGCCGCTGGGTGTTACCCGCAACGTCACCGACAAACAGGTTGAGCTGGGCGAGCGCGATACGGAGAGAGGCGGACATGGCCCTGATAATAGCGCTTGCGGAGGAAGGACAATCGATGGCCCGATTGTGCTCGCGGCGGCTGGAAACCGCCGCGAGCGTCGAACCTCAGTTACTTCTTACGCGCCGGCTTGGAGGCCTTCTTGGCCGGAGCCGACTTACCCTTAGCGGCGGCCTTGGCCGGAGCAGCTTTCTTGGCCGGAGCCTTTTTGGCAGCAGCAGCGGCCTTCACCGGCTTCTTCGCAGCAGGAGCCGCGACCTTGGCCTTGGCCGCGGACTTCTTGGCGGCCGCGCCAGCCTTGGCAGCCGGCTTTTTGGCCGCCGGGGCAGGCTTCTTGGCAGCAGGAGCCGCCTTCTTCGCAGGCAGCGCCACGACCTTGGCCTTCTTCTTCCCGCCTTTGGCGAGCTGCTCGATGATGGCCTTGCCGAGGTCGGCCGGACTCTTCACCGTGCGCACGCCAGCGCGCTCGAGCGCGGCAAACTTGTCAGCCGCGGTGCCCTTGCCGCCGGAGACGATGGCGCCAGCGTGGCCCATGCGCTTGCCAGCAGGCGCGGTGACGCCAGCGATGTACGACACGACCGGCTTGGAAACATTCTCGCGAATGAATTCAGCCGCCGCTTCTTCATCGGCACCGCCGATTTCGCCGACCATGATGATGCCTTCGGTCTTCGGGTCTTCTTCGAAGCGTGCCAGCACGTCGATGAAGTTCATGCCGCGCACCGGGTCGCCGCCGATACCGACGCAGGTGCTCTGGCCGAGCTTGGCGTTGGTGGTCTGGAACACGGCTTCGTACGTGAGCGTGCCGGAGCGCGACACGATGCCGATCTTGCCCGGCTTGTGAATGAAGCCCGGCATGATGCCGATCTTGCACTCGCCCGGGGTGATGATGCCGGGGCAGTTCGGGCCGATCAGCAGGCTGCCGTAAGCAGCCAGCGAGGCCTTCACCCGCACCATGTCGTTCACTGGAATACCCTCAGTGATGGCGACGATGAGTTCGATGCCGGCGTCAGCCGCTTCGATGATGGCGTCGGCGGCGAACGGTGCCGGCACGTAGATCATGCTGACGGTCGCGCCGGTCGCTTTCACAGCTTCGCGAGCGGTGTCGAACACCGGCAGGTTGAGGTGCTTTTCGCCACCGCGGCCCGGCGTCACGCCGCCGACCAACTTGGTGCCGTAAGCAATGCACTGCTCGGAATGGAACGTGCCTTGTTTGCCGGTGAAGCCCTGGCAAATAACGCGCGTGTTCTTGTTTACGAGAATAGACATGGTTAGTGCTGTATCTGTGTGCGGTTAAACGTTGGCGGGCGCGTTACTTGGCCTTGGCGGCGGCGACCACTTTCTTGGCCGCGTCCGTCAAATCGGCGGCCGGCGTGATCGCCAAACCGCTGTCGGCCAGGATCTTGCGACCCAGCTCGGCATTGGTGCCCTCGATGCGCACCACCACCGGCACGCTCACACCGACATCCTTCACCGCGTGAATGATGCCTTCGGCGATCATGTCGCAGCGGACGATGCCGCCGAAAATGTTCACCAGGATGGCTTCAACGTTCTTGTTCGAAAGGATCAGCTTGAACGCCTCGGTCACGCGCTCACGAGTCGCGCCACCGCCCACGTCCAGGAAGTTGGCCGGCGCGCCGCCATGCAGCTGCACCAGGTCCATGGTCGCCATGGCGAGGCCGGCGCCGTTCACCATGCACGCGATATTGCCGTCGAGCGACACGTAGTTCAGCTCGTGCTCGGCAGCGGCACGCTCCATCGCATCTTCCTGGCTGGCATCGCGCCACTTGGCGAGATCCTTCTGACGGAACAGCGCGTTGTCTTCGATGTTGATCTTGGCGTCCAGCGCCACCAGCTTGCCGTCGCCGGTCACGATCAGCGGATTCACTTCCAGCAGCGCGCAGTCCTTTTCCAGGTACAGCTTGTACAGCGCCTGCGCGATCTTGCCGAACTCGGCGATCTGATCGCCTTCCAGCTCCAGACCATAAGCGATGGCGCGCGCGTGCGACGGCATCAGGCCAGTGGCCGGATTGATGTTCACGCGGGTGATCTTCTCCGGCGTGTGTTCAGCAACTTCTTCGATGTCCATGCCGCCGGCGGCGGAGGCGATGAAGGCGATGTGGCCTTTATCGCGATTCAGCACCAGGCTGAGGTACAGCTCGCGCGCAATCTTCGAGCCCTGCTCGACGTACACCTGACGGATCGGCAGACCTTCGGGGCCGGTCTGGTGCGTGACCAGGCGCTGGCCGATCATGGCCTCGGCCGCCTTGTCGGCCGCTTCCGGCGAATCCACCAACTTGACGCCGCCGGCCTTGCCGCGGCCGCCAGCGTGAACCTGTGCCTTGACGACCCATTTCGATCCGCCAAGCTTGCGCGCTGCCTCAGCAGCTTCGCTGCCGGTGGCTGCGACGAGCCCCTTCGGGACCGGAATGCCGTAACTGGCGAACAATTCTTTGGACTGGTATTCGTGCAGGTTCATAGGGCTCGAGATCGCTAAATGAATCTAGAAGCTAGGCAACCGACCGCGCTAAACGCCGACCGGGTAAAATCGCGACGGTCTAAATAACGACAGTCAAAGGGCCGCGTATTCTGGAGGAATTCGGCCTGGATGCAAAGGCGAACACTGTAAATGTCGCAGCAGCCCTCGATCAAAGCCGCCGAATCGGCCGCTGAGCAGCGCCCGGATGGAGCTGCAGCCGCGTCTGCGGAATCCGCGTCGACCCCGCGTGGGCCGACACTTGCCGATATGGCCACTGAGCCGTCGGCCGCGCTGCCTTGGGGCTCATCTACCGAGCTGGCCTGGCGCGTGTTGGCGCTGGTCAATCTGTTTCGTCTACTGATTCCGCTGCTATTGATGGTGCTGTACTGGACGCTGCAGCCGCGCATGGTCGGCCAAGCGCATACGGAGATGTTCTTCATCACCGGCGCGGCCTATTTCCTGTTCGCCGCGCTGTCGATCCCTAGCGTCAAGCGGCGTTGGCCCGATCTCCTGGTGCAAACCGCGTTCAACGTCGGCGTCGACGTACTCGCGATCTCGCTGCTCACCTACGCCAGCGGCGGCATGAACAGCGGCCTCGGCGCACTGCTGGTGCTCCCAATCGGTGCAGCCAGCTTTGTCGTCGGGCAGAGACTGGCACTGATGTTCGCGGCCGTGGCGGCCTTGGCCCTGCTGTTACAGCAAGCTTTCACCACACTGGCCGCGACCAGCGATCCCGCCGACTTCGCCTCCGCCGGCATCGTCGGTGCATTGATGTTCATCGTCACCCTCGGTGTCGGGCCACTCGCGCGCAATTTGCGGGAAAGCGAAGAACGCGTCCGTCAGCGCGAAGTCGACGTCGCCAATCTCGCCGAGTTGAACCAGTTCATCGTGCAACACTTGCGTGAGAGTATTTTGGTCGTGGATGACCACGACACGATTCGCCTGATCAACGAATCGGCGGCGTCCATGTTGGAAGGCAAAGGAGTGGCAGCCGGCACGCCGCTGGGCGAAGTGTCCCCGCGCTTGCTGTATCTACTCGATACCTGGCGTCGGCACTCTTACGACTGGCAGCTGAGCTCATTGTCGCTGCTCACCTCCGATGGCAGCAGCCTGGTTCAGCCGCACTTCGTGTCCCTGCGCAGCGGCGGCGGCGGCGGTCCGACCCTGATCTTCCTCGAAGACACCACGCTGATCGCCGAGCGCGTTCAGCAATCCAAGCTCGCGGCGCTCGGCCGTTTGAGCGCCAGCATCGCGCACGAGATCCGCAATCCCGTCGGTGCCATGAGCCACGCCGCGCAGTTGCTGGCCGAAGCGCCGCAGCTCACGACGCAGGAAAAGCGCCTGACCGACATCATCACCAAGAACGGCGAACGGGTCAGCTCCATCATCAACAACGTCTTGCAACTGTCACGCCGCGACTCGACCCGCCAGGAGCGCATCGAGCTCAACGGCTGGCTGGAAGACTTCATCGGCGAGTTCCGCCAGACCTCCCAGATTGACGCCAGCAAGCTGTACGTCACCACCACCGCACCGGAGCTGGAAGTGCGGGTCGACCCGTCGCATCTGCACCAGCTTATGTGGAATCTGTGCGAGAACGCACTGAAGTACGGCCGCAAGTTCGATTCCAATGACGCCATCGAGATCCGGACCGGCCGCATCGCCACCTCCGAGCGGCCCATGCTGGAAGTGCTGGATCGCGGTCCAGGCATCCAGCAACACGATGCCGAACGTATTTTCGAGCCGTTTTTCACGGCCGGTAAGGGTGGCACGGGCTTGGGATTGTTCATTGCCAGAGAGCTGGCTCAATGCAATCGCGCCGTGCTGATTTATGAACCCCGCCAAGGGGGTGGTAGTATTTTTCGTCTCGTGTTCGCCGATCCACAACGTTGGGAAACACAGTGAAGAAGCCCCGCGCGCTCGTCGTGGATGACGAGCCGGATATCCGCGAGCTGCTGAGCATCACGCTCGAGAGAATGAACCTCGAGGTGAGTTCGGCGGACACGATTGCCGCAGCCACACGTGAGCTGCGCGCCACTCCGTTCGATTTGTGCTTGACCGACATGCGCCTGCCCGATGGCGACGGACTGAGCCTGGTCGAGTGGATCCAGACCCATAAGCCGCAGACGCCAGTCGCGGTCATCACCGCGCATGGCAATGTCGAAACGGCGGTGCGAGCGCTCAAGCTCGGTGCCTTCGATTTCATTTCCAAGCCGGTCGACGTGGCCGCCCTGCGCAAGCTGATCCACGCCACACTCAAGCTCGGCGAGAACATCGAGAGCACGATTCAGCTGCCGCAAGTGAAATTGCTCGGCGGCTCGCGCGCGATGGAGCAGTTGCGCGAAATGATCGAGCGCGTGGCTCGTAGCCAAGCGCCGGTGCACATCTATGGCGAATCCGGCACCGGTAAAGAACTGGTCGCGCATTTGATTCACGAAGCCGGCCCGCGACGCGACGGCCCGTTCGTGCCCGTGAACTGCGGTGCCATTCCGACCGAGTTGATGGAAAGCGAGCTGTTCGGCCATCGCAAAGGCAGCTTCACCGGCGCCATCGCCGACAAGCAGGGCCTGATCCAATCCGCCGAGGGCGGCACCTTGTTCCTGGACGAAATCGCCGACTTGCCGCTGCACATGCAGGTCAAGCTGTTGCGCGTGATCCAGGAAAAGAGCGTGCGACCGGTGGGCGAATCGCGTGAGCACCCCATCGACGTGCGCATCCTGTCGGCCACTCACAAGAACCTGTCGGCGCAAGTCGCGGAAGGCAAGTTTCGCGAGGACTTGTTCTATCGGGTCAACGTCATCGAAATCCGCGTGCCGCCGGTGCGCGAGCGCTTGGAAGACATCGATGAGCTGGTCGACTCGATCGTCACTCGCCTCGGCCGTCAGATCGGCAACCGCTCATTGCGCGTTACCGAGACGGCGTCGAAGGCGCTGCGCGAATATCACTTTCCGGGCAACGTTCGTGAGTTGGAAAACGTGCTGGAACGTGCCGCCACGTTGTGCGTGAACGGTGTGATCGACCTGAGCGACTTGCAGCTGCGGCCCAAAGTCGCGGCCACCGAAGTCGCGATTCCGAACAGCGTTGCTCCTGGCGAGCGCCTCGGCGATGCGCTGGAAGACATTGAGCGGGACGCCATCGTGCGCGCACTGGAACAGACCCGTTACAACAAGACCAAAGCAGCGCAGCTGCTGGGCATGACGTTCCGCTCGTTGCGTTATCGGATCAAGAAACTCGGCATCGAGTAAGTGGCTATGACTTCCACCCCCGCCACCTTCACTCCGGATGTAACGCAACGCACCGCCGCTGCCAACATCGCAGAGCTGTCGTCGCGCATCGCGGTGCTGATCCCTTGCTACAACGAAGCTGAAGCCATCGAAGGCGTCGTTAAAGATTTCGCCGCAGCGCTGCCGACGGCAACCATCTACGTTTACGACAACAACTCGACCGACGAAACCAAGGTGCGCGCTGCTCGCGCCGGCGCCATCGTTCGCACCGAAACCTTCCAGGGCAAGGGCAACGTCATGCGCCGCATGTTCGCGGACATCGAAGCGGAAGCGTACGTGCTGGTGGACGGTGACGGCACTTACGACGCCGCCAGCGCCGCAGTGATGGTCGATACTTTGCTCGCCAATTCGTTGGACATGGTCAACGGCTCGCGCGTGCCGGTATCGACACTGGCATTTCGGCCCGGCCACGTCTTCGGCAACAAGTTGCTGACCGGCACCGTCGCCGCCATCTTCGGCAATCGCATCAAGGACATGTTGTCGGGCTATCGCGTGTTCTCGCGTCGCTTCGTCAAATCCTTTCCGGCGCTGGCCAGCGGCTTCGAAACCGAAACCGAACTGACCGTGCATGCTCTGGAACTGCGGCTGCCGATTGCCGAGATTCAAACGCCTTATCGCGACCGCCCGCCCGGCTCGAAGAGCAAGCTCAATACCTTCCGCGATGGCTTCCGCATCCTGCGCACGATTGTTTATCTGGTGAAGGAAGAGCGGCCCATGCAGTTCTTCTCGCTGGTCGCGCTGGCACTGTTCGCCGCTTCGCTGATCCTGGGCTGGCCAGTGATCGCCACCTATATCGAAACCGGCCTGGTGCCGCGCTTGCCGACTGCCGTGTTGGCCGTGGGCACGATGATTTTGTCGGCGGTGAGTTTCATCGCCGGGCTGATTCTGGATACGGTGACGCTGAGTCGGCGTGAACTGAAACGGTTGCACTACCTGGGGCTGCAGGGACCGACGTTTCGGGAACGACGTCGCTCGTCATGAGCGGCAGCATCGAA
>NZ_JAEUPY010000342.1 GCF_016790065.1 Steroidobacter sp. | reverse complement strand
GAACGAATGCCCCGGCTTCGACCTGAGCTGGTCCGCTCGCCTGGGCCGGGCGCACGCTGAGAAACTGTGGGCGCGCTTGGATCGAGAGGCGTTGATCAGCTTCCAACCCAAAGGCGTGCACTCCGACGATGTGGTGGCGATCGATAGCGAAGGCAACATGGTCTCGCTCTGCCACTCCATCAATTGTTTGATCTGGGGCCGCACCGCCATCGTCGTCGATGGCGTGTCCATCGGCGATCCCGGCTCCTACTTGCAGCCACTCGTCGCCGCCACTGCGCGCGGTGCACAGATGCCCAATGCCATCGAACTCGGCCTGATCCTGAACAACGGTCAGCCGGAAATCGCCTGGTCGTCGATGGGCATGGGCCTGCACTATCAGTCGACCCTATCGCTACTGAACATCATCGATCACGGTATGAGCATCGAGCAGGCCGCCAATGCTCCACGGTTGCTCGCGCCGATGTCACCGGACGGCGATTTCAAAAAATTGATCCTCCGTGTCGTGGCGGGTGAGTTTCCAGAAGAAGTGCTGAACGAATCCGGGCTCGACGTGCAGCAGATCAAACCTCTGGATGCTCGGTTCGTCCAAGGACTCTGGATCGCCATCCAGCGCGATCCGGCCACCGGTGAGCTCGTGGCAATCTCGCCCAGCTATAACAATGGGCAGGCTGCGGCTTACTAATTTTCCATCCCAGCGCGCGAACGCGGATTCTCGCCGTCGAACAGGATTTGCCCGTCGCCGTCCCGTGAGATATCGCCGAACTCATCGAACCAGGCGACCATGCGGCTCCACATATCCCGGATGTTCGCCGGGCTGCGTAATTCGTGTCCCTCGCCCCAGTACCGGGCAAATTGCGCCTGCCGGCCGAGCCGGTACAGGGACATGAACATCTCTTCTCCCTGTTGAATCGGCACGAAGTCCAGATCGCCTTGCACGATCAGCAGCGGTGTGACGATACGCTCCACCTGGTTGATGGGACTATTGCGCCGATAGCGTTCGGCGTCGCTCCAAGGGGGCGCACCAAGATTGCTTTGGCCCCGCTCCATGCGCGTGACGTTGGTAAGGTTCTGGTGCGCGAAATCGCCGTAGCGCAGCCGTGGATCGAAAGCACCGTATTGACTGGTGAGATTGGTCGCGCCAGCCAACGACGCGGCGGCCTTGAACATCTGCGTATGCGCTAAAAGCCCATAGGTGGCATAGCCGCCAAAGCTGTGCCCGGCAAGGAACACTCGCGACGAGTCCGCAATCCCGAGCGCCACCGCTTGTTGCACGGCTGGCGTTACGCCGTTGGCAAGATTCAACATCACGTCATCCGGATCACCCGGCGTGAGTACCGGCATGCTGGGCAGGAGTACCGCGTAGCCCTGTGCGGCGGCGAGATGTAAGTTCAAGCCATCGGCATAGGAAACTCGGTGGTAGTACGCAGGCTGCGATCCAGCCATGAAGCCCGCGTGCACCCAAGTCAGCATCGGGTAGCGCCGACCAGCGACATAGTTCGTGGGCAGGATCAGCCACGCGCGCAGCGACTGTCCTTCCAGACTCCGATACTCGATGGAACGCAGTTCGCCACCCGCCACTCGCTGCAGGAAGGTATTCGCTTGCATCAGCACTTCCGGGGCTGCACGAGTGCTGCGCCATACGGCGGTTCCGTTGTCACCTTCCACAGCCTGAATCAGCGTGCCGGTACGCGACGAAAATGCGGCGACGTTGGCGTCAGCTTCTGGTTCGTTCACTGCAGTGATTCGGCCTGAGTTCAGTTCAAGTCGATACGTGCCACTGGGATCTTCGCCGCGTGCAGTGAAGAACATGTCAGTGAAGGTGCTACCGGGAAAGTGATATTCGGCGCGATCATCCCATCCCAACGATTGCGGCCACTCGATGGAATCGACACGATTCCCCGAAGCCGCGGTCACATTGCTTACCGTGCCGGTCAGCGGCGCAATTCTCCAGATCGCACCCTCGGCGATACCAAAGAAACTTTTGTGTCCATTGCCTGCCCACAACTCGCGCGGTGGCGAGTTCATTCCGGCTGTGAGACTGCGTTGCTGTCCGTCGCGGGCGATTGCCCACCAATCTCGCCGCGCGGATACCGCCACGGCAGCGCCTGATTTCCGTAGCGCTCCCGGCAGCATGATCTCGCCCGATGGCAACCAATGCAGCTGCGCCGCCGAGCGTCCCGCGACAGTAATCTCAAGCGCGCCGAGCGGCACTTCGGTAATCCGGCGTGTTTTCAATTGCGCTCGGAACAACTTCCATCCGTCGCGCCGGGATGTTCCGAGCCCCACAAACGCCAGCTCTTTTCCATCCGGTGACCAACGGATCGATTCCGGTAACACGTCCTGCGTGACGCCGGCACTCTCGACCAGAACGGCACCATCACTTGAATGAATCGACACCGACCATGTGGCGAGCGCAGCCGTCGGTGTGATCCGACGTAGCGGTAACGGCTCGTCTGGGCTCGGAACATACACGCCCTCGTTGCGTGCAAACGCCACGACGCGACCGTCAGGAGCTGTTGTCCATGCCGCGGACGATCTGTCCGCAAGCACCTTCGCTTGCTGCCGCTCGATATCGATCATGAGCAGCTGACCTTGCGCACGCTTTGGCGACGACAACTTTC
>NZ_JAEUPY010000312.1 GCF_016790065.1 Steroidobacter sp. | reverse complement strand
TGCAGCAATACCTTGGACATTTGCTTCTCCCCGTGCGGCCCGCGGACGAGTAGCAATCGTCGCGGAACTCTGTTGATGCGACGGGAGCATCACACCGGTGCTCGTAAGCCGCATCCGTTCGGAGTAAGCGTGTTCAGGCGGGAACGGTAGCCATGCCTCGACTGCGAACCAACGCTTGGAACGATGGCTCGGCGCGCAACGCTGCCAGCATCGGCAACATCGGCGTGCACAGCGCCCACGCGGCGCCATGCGAAGTGGCGAATCGGAAGTACTCGACGGCACGTTTGGTCTGACCCAGCGAGGTGGCGATGAGCATCGCCCCCTCAGCGAAGGCAGCCGACCGGCTCGCACTCGCCTCCAACATATGCAGCTGTTGTAGAGCGCGATCTCGGTCACCCGACGCAGCGAGCACGCTGCCGTACACGCCTCTATAGAAAGGCGTGGCCGGCGCCAGCTCCACTGCACGTCGAGCGCAGTCGAGCGCCGCAGCGTTGCCGCTCACCATGAAGTTCAGCCCCAGCATGCTGTACGCGCCCGCCGCCACCGGATCGATGGCTATCACCCGCTCCAACTGCGCCTGTGCCTCATCGAAACGGCCAGCCATGTGTAACAGTTGTCCCAGCTGAGCATTCACCACGACGCAAGTCGGCGCTCGCGCCACAGCCAAATGACCAACATGCACCGCTTCGCGCAAGCGACCTTGCGACGCTAGGAAGTCGGTGTACCACTGCAAGGTCAGCGCACTGGAATCGTCCAGGCGCACCGCTTCGAGCAACGCTCGTTCGGCGCTATCGAAACGCAGTTGAGCCAGATGAATGATGCCGCGCGTGGAGTAAGCGTCAGCGAGATTTGCGTCGAGCACCAGGGCGCGATCGATGTAAGCAGTGGCCCGCTCCGCCGCCGGACCCGACTCGGCGCCACTGTAAAAGGCATCGAAAATTTCGCAACGAGCCATGCCGACCAGCGCCGGCGCGCAGCTCGGATCCAACTGCAATGCCTGGCGGAATCGTTCACGCGCATCGGGAATACTCGTGGCATCACGCGCCGCCACCAACCGCTGGCCTTCGAGCAACGCGTCGAATCCAGACGATTGCCGATAATGTTTCCAGGTCTGACGGCCCCAATACCCCGGCTCGATGGATTGCAGCTCACGTTGCAGTCGACCGCACAGTCGCGTCTCCGCTTCCAGTGCATCGTTCAGGTCCGCTCGTTCGCTAGCGGCCCAGCATATTTCCTGGGTACGTGGATCCACACACCGCACGCTGAGCAACACTTCTCGACGTACTACGCGAACAGAAGATTGAATGACGAAGGTGAAAGCGTTGGCATCGGTGCCGGCCGACACTTCACGAATGCTCACTTTCAATTGCGGCGCGCTGCCCAGAACGTTTAACAGCGTGTCGCGAAAACATGCGCCGAATTCCGCCGCCCGCGGCCCCGATGACAACAACGTCGGCGCCGCCAAGGCAACGGTCATACCGGTGCGAGTGATGGTGGTGTTGGCCAGCTCGGCGGGGAAATCGCAGGGTTCGTAAGGCACGGACAGTCCGTAGCCATACCCCTGCACCGTATGAATCGTTTCCTGGCCGGTGAAGAACGGCGCCAGTGCCCGGCGCAACTCCACCACCAGCATGGACAGCGCTTTGTCGCTCACATCCCGATCGGACCACAGGCCTTCGAGCAGCGCGTCTCGCCCCACCGGTTTGCTGCCGGCACGGCCGAGCATGATCAGCAGCTCGAGCGCCTTGCGGCTGACTTCTAGGCGCGCGGCGCCATGCATGAGCGCCAGCTTGCGCTCATCGACGATCAAAGCACCGAGTCTCGCTTTCACCGCTGCTGCCCTCGAGCAGTCCCGTCATGCCGCCTCAATCAAGGCGTTTCATGTCCATACCTGCGAGCAGATGCGCAAGTAGTTACGGCCCAGAATGTCCTCGACTGCGCCCTCAGAGTAGCCGTTTGCGAGCATCACGCCAATCAGCTCGACGATTTGCTCGGGAACCGCGTAGTTGAAGCCAGGCCAAGCCGGGTCTTGCGCCATCGGCCATTCGTCGGGCCGCGCCCGAACCCACTGATTCACATGCTCAGCATCGAAGATCACATCGAAACCCAGGCCGACATGCGACGGCCCGAGCAGCTGTACATAATGATCCACGTGCCGGAACAGCGCTTGCGTGCGGCACTTCGGATCGCCCAGGTATTCGCTCGATCCGGAAATGCCCACCAATCCGCCGGTGGCGGCACAGGCCCGCGCTTGTTCGTCGTCGATGTTACGGAACGACGGGTGCACGGCATTGGCATTGGAGTGGCTGAACACCATCGGTTTTTGCGCGATGGCCAGCGCGTCGAGCGAAGTTCGACGGCCGACATGGCTCAGATCGACGAGCATGCCCACTCGCTCGGCTTCACGCACGAAGCGGCGGCCGTAAGGAGTGAGCCCGCCGTCAACTCGTTCGGCACAACCGCCGCCCGTACAGTTGGCACTGTTGAAGGCCAGCAACGTTTGACGGACGCCCATCGCGTAGAACACATCGATCAAATTCAAGTCTCGCTCGAAACAGCGTGTGCCCTCGAACTGGAATACCACCGCGAGTTTGCCGTCGCGTTTCGCGGTCACGATGTCCTCGACCTTCTCTACCAGCAGCAGCGACGAGCGCTCCTGAAGCTCGCGTCGTGCCCACGCCGTGATGCGGAGTGCCTCGGCACTGTTGTGATTGTCGCCAGCGAGCGTGATGCCAATCGCACTCACGCCAGCCTTCGCGAAACGTTCCAGCTGTACCCAGCCATTGCCGCCGTCGGAGTTGCCCGGCAGATCCACTGGCCAGACGTTGTCCCAGACAACGGCCGACTCC
>NZ_JAEUPY010000304.1 GCF_016790065.1 Steroidobacter sp. | reverse complement strand
CGAGGTGTTGCCATCGTCCGCCGCTGCCATCTATGGCGGTGCTGCGGTCGGCGGCGTCGTCAACATCGTGCTCAAGCACGAATACACCGGCGCCGAGATCAAGGTCACCCAGGACAACACATTCGACACGAACGCGCCGATTCGCACGTTCGACGCCACCTACGGCACGGCGCTGGAAGACGGCAAGACTCATGTGTTGTTGGCCGCGCACTATTCGGAAGCAGAAGCGTTGTTGAACCGAGACCGGCCGGAGTTGCTCCAACGCGGCCTGGACACTATCAACAGCAACAGTCCGACGTTCTTCTCCTCAGGCTCGCCGTTCAGCGGTGGCACGACACCTAACATCGCCTCGGTGAGCGGCAATCCGCTGGTGCTTCGGCCGGAGTACGGCGGCGGCTCGCTCGGTTCGAGAATTACATACATTCCGACCGGAGCCTCGGGCGCAACTGCCGCGACCGCATTGGGAGCAGGGCTGCTGGCAGATGCTGGTAACTATAACTACGACCTTGGCGAGACGGCCGACGGTCGTCGTGGCCTGAATGGCCAAGCGCTCGGCGCGCCAACCGTGAAATCTGCTTTGATGACGTTGCGTCGGGCGTGGGGAGAAAGACTCGAAACGTTCGCTGCATTCTCCGTCAACAGCAACAGCAGTCGCACCACGCTCGCGCCTTTCAGTGGCGTCGCGATCGCTGTACCTGCAACTGCACCGACCAATCCATTCACCGAAGCGGTCACCATCAACATCGTCGATCCCACCCGTGGGGTCATCGAGTCGGAGGCGTTGAGCAAGCGCGTCACTGCGGGCTTCACCGTCCGGTTGCCATACGATTGGCAAGGCGAGGCGGACTACACATGGAGTTCGAGTCGCTTGCGCTACGACGGCCCGATGCGTAACTCAGCGAGATTCTCCGCCGATATCCGTAGCGGTGTGTTGAATCCGTTCGTCGATACGTTGTCGAATCCGCTCGATCTGTCGTCCTATCTGGGTCGCTACGGCGTCAACTTCCCGGCCACACTGAACGATGTCGGTGTGCGTCTCGCCGGCCCGCTCGGTTCGCTGCCTGCCGGCGCGCCGACGCTGACAATCGGCGTCGAGCATCGCAAGGAAGGCTTCAGCAACGGTCGGTACTACACCAGCTTTGCCAATGCTCCGGCGCAGTCGAGCGAGTTGCTGTTTCCCGGGCAGTCGCAGACCGCAAACAGCATCTATCTAGAGTCTTCGGTGCCGCTGGTATCAGCGCTCAACGAAATGCCGGCGGTACGCAAGTTGGACATGCAGCTCGCGGTGCGTACCGAAGACTTCAAGGTCAGCACCGGCACCACATATGTCGTCGTCGGTGCAGGTACGCCCATCGCGCATTCGGAGACCTCGTACCGCTCGACCAATTTCACCGTCGGTCTGCGCTACATGCCAACCGATGACATCACTTTCAGAATGAGCTACGGCACGGCCTTCATGCCGCCGGACTATTCGCAACTGCTCAATCCCGCGGTGGTCATGAACAATGTCGGCGGGCAGAATGCCACGCAGACCGTGATCGATCCGCGTCGTGGCAACACGCCGGTCAGCGTGAATTACATCTCGGGCGGCAACCCGGACCTGGAGCCGGAAGAGACCAAGAACTGGAACGTGGGTTTGATCTGGCAACCGCAATGGCTGCCTGGCTTGCGAGCCAATGTGGAATGGTATCGCTTCGACCAGACCAACGTGCCGGTGACGCCGACCGCTCAACGCATCGTCGACAGCGAAAGCACGTATCCCGATCGCGTGGTGCGCGGCACGCCGGCGGCCAACGATCCTTACGGAGTCGGCGCCATCACGCTGGTGGACTACAGCCTCATCCCTGCCAACAAAGCGCGGACCGATGGCGTCGATGTATCGCTGGGCTACCGTCTCGAAACCGATCGTTGGGGCGCGTTCGATTTCAATGCCGGCGCCACGCGCGTGCTGCATTTCGAGCAGGAACGAGTGTTCGGCGCGTCGCTGCAGGACTTCTTGAATCAGGTCAATAACGGTGGGCCGTTGAAGCTGCGCGGCAATGCCAGCTTGGGTTGGACATTGAAGGCCTGGAACCTGGGCTGGAGCACCAACTACTACGGCTCGTATCCGCAGTACGCTGGTCCAGGCAATACATATATTCAAGCTCAGGGGGGCAGCAGCATCCCGAGCCAGATCTATCACTCCGTGTTCGCTGGCTATCACTTCGATCCCGAGCCGGGCGCGCGCTTACAGATGCTGTCCGGCACGTCCATCGAGTTCGGCATTCGCAACTTGTTCGATGAGACGCCGCCGTTCGATGCCTATCCCGGCAATCTGAATAACTACTACAGCCCGTTCGGCGATCCGCGGTTGCGTACGTACTGGTTGTCGCTGGCGAAGACGTTCTGACATGACGCTGCGAATCGTTGCGGTGCTGATGCTGTTGTCCCAAGTCGAGGCAGCATCGGCGGATCAGTTCGAACCCGTGCGCGAGCAGATTCGGCGCACGATGGCCGAGCAGAACGTGGTGTCGATCTCTGTCGCCGTTGCGAGCGGCGGCCGGATCGTCTGGGAAGAGTCGTTCGGTTGGGCCGACAAAGAGGCGCGTGTGTCGGCCACTGTGCACACGCCTTACTCGCTCGCGTCGGTTTCCAAACCGGTCACTGCGACTGGCTTGATGGTGTTGGTGGAGCGCGGGCGTGTCGATCTGGATGCGCCCGTGAATCGTTATCTAGGCGAAGCAAAGCTGCATGCCTGGGTGGGCGAGGGCGATGCGGCGACGGTACGTCGCGTCGCCAATCACACGTCGGGGTTGGCTGAGCATCGGCAGTTTTTCTTCGCCAATGAGCCGTACGCACCGCCGTCCATGGATGAAACCATTCGCAGGTACGCCAACCTGATTTCGGCGCCCGGCGAGCAGTATCGATACTCCAACCTGGGCTACGGCATTCTCGATGCTGTCATCGCCCGAGTCTCAGGGCAGAGCTATCAGGATTTCATGCAGCGTGAGGTGTTTGCACCACTCGGCATGAATCACTCCTCGGTGGTGGTCGCTCCAGATGCGCAGGCATCTCAAGCGGTGCGCTACGACGAGACCGGCGCTCGCATTCCTTTCTATGACTTCGACCATCGCGGTGCCTCGTCGGTGTATGCGTGCGTTCACGACCTGGCACGCTTCGCAATGTTCCATCTCAAGGATCATTTGCAGGGGCAACGTGCCATTCTGTCCGATGTTTCCATCGACACCATGCATCGGCGAACGAGCACTCTGTCCGCCGCCGAAAGTAACAAAGGCTTCGGCGTGGGCTGGGGGGTGGTCGATAGGCCCGATGGTTATCACGTGATATCCCACACTGGCGGCATGCCGGGCGTCGCGACCGCTGTGATGGCTGTTCCGGACGAGGACATTGCGGTTGCTGTGCTGAGCAATAGTGGCCGCGAACGAGGGCGCGATCCCACCACGGCCATCGTCGATGCAGCCATGCATCAGCTGCTACCTCGCTGGACCAAGACTGTGCCGGCGGTGAGTGCCGCCAACAATGCTCCGGTTGCTTCCGAGTTGCAGGGGCTATGGCGCGGTTCGCTGCATACAGGTCAAGCGGTCTTGCCGTTGCAGCTGGATCTTCGGGATCCGGCAGCGATTCGTATACGCGTGGGCGATCAACCTTTCACCTTGGTCGAAGATGCTCACATGCACGACGGCTGGTTGCATGGTGCGGCGGTTGGAGAACTAGGCACTGAAGAAACGCGCAGGTTTCCCGACTACAAGTTGGATCTTGCTCTCAAGCTACGCGGGTCGGCGTTGCAAGGAAGTATCAGTGCAGTGGGCAACCACTTCTCTTTGAATCACTGGGCAGAGTTGCGTAAGGAGTAGGGCTTGCGCGCATTCATTCTAATACTGCTCGGGGTGACCGCGGCGGTGGCACAGGCCATCGCGGGCGACATTTATATCCGCGACGTAACGCTGATCGACGGGAATGGCGGCGCGGCTCGCAGCCATATGACCGTCGTCGTCAGCGGCCAGCGGATTGTCAAGATTGCGCCGGCTGCGTCGATTCGCGTTCCCGCAGCTGCGGAGGTCATCGATGCACGCGGCCAGTATCTGATTCCAGGCCTGATCGATACCAACGTGCATCTGTCGGTGATCGCAGGTGTCGAAGAGTTGGCGAAGTACGAGGACCGGATGACCGACGTCATCCTGGAGGCCGCACAGCTATCGTTGAAGCATGGCATCACCACGCTTCGCGACAGCTACGGAATGTTGGCGCCTCTGCGCACTGTGCGAGATGCGATTGCGAACGGTGAGGTAGTGGGCTCGCGCTTGTTAGTCGCCGGAAACATCGTGGGCTGGGGTGGTCCGTTCTCGAAAACCTTCGCGGACAAGGTTCCCAGCAGCTACTTCGAAGAGCGCATCAACGATCGATTCGTCGAACAAGCCGGCGAAGAACTCGTCGACATGGGGCCGGAGCAGTTACGCGCTGCTATCCGCGCGTACCTGGCGAAGGGGCCGGACTTCATCAAGTACGGCGCCACCAGTCATATCAATGGCTGGATGCTGTTCTCGCCGCGAGCACAGACGATTCTGGTCGAGGAGACTCATCGACGCGGTTTGCTCATCGAAACTCATGCAGGGTCCACGGAGGCAATGCGTGAGGCGGTGCTGGCGGGCGTCGATTTGATTCAACACCCCGAAGTGTTGCCCGTACCCATTCCGGACGAACTGGTGCAGCTCATCGGCGAACGCAAAGTGATTTGTTCGTTGTTCCCGGCGCTGGATATGCGAGTGCCAGAATCTCCAAGTGAAGAACTGTCGCAGTCACCTGCTAGAGCACCCACTGGATGGGAGCAACGCCAAGCGCGTGCCAAGAAACTGATGAGTCACACCTGGCGAGAGAATGCACGGAAGCTGATCGCGTCGGGATGCATAGTGAGTGTCGCGACCGACGCCTATCGACATCATTCGCCGGAGTTCGACCGAGCGGCGGAACCCGATGAGGAAGGTCTGCGCCCTGGCTCGGGCACACTGCTGGCGATTGAACGCTTGGTGGATCTGGGCATGTCGCCAGCGCAAGCCCTCGTAGCAGCGACGCGCAATGGCGCGCTGGCCTGCGGCGCATTGGATAAGTTCGGCACCATCGAAGTAGGCAAGTATGCCGATCTGCTGTTATTGCGGAACGATCCGCTCGCTTCGATTCGTAACATTCGAGAGCAGGTGTTGGTGATGAAGCAAGGCCAGGTGATCGACCGAGATCGGTTGCCGACTCGTCCGATCTGGAGCGTGACACCATGATGCGGTTGATCTTGGTGCTGGCGGTTGTCGTCTTCGGTCAGGCCGCGGCAAGTGGGAAGAGGCCGAGCGATGTAGAAGTGACCTCGTTGCTGAGCACGTACTCGCAAGCCAATGCGCCGGGTTTCGCGGTTGGTATCTATCAAGCGGGTCGACCCGTGTTCGCGGCCGGCTTCGGGATGGCGGACCTGGACCTGCGCGTGCCGGTGACGGCAGACACGGTCTTCAATCTCGCGAGCGTATCCAAACAATTCACGGCATTCGCCGTTGCGCTGCTGGCCGATGAAGGCAAGCTCGACTTGCAGGCCGATCTGCGAACCTACCTGCCTTGGATGCCGGACTTCGGTACGCCGGTGACGGTCGCGAATCTCGTGCATCACACCAGCGGTATGCCGGATTACCTGTCGCTGGCGATGTTGGCGGGCTATGACGATGAGAGTCTGCTGCGTCAACAGCAGATCTTGAATCTGCTGCGCACGCAGAAGGAACTGTCCTTCGTGCCTGGCACCGAGTATGAGTACTCGAACAGCGATTACGTGTTGCTGGCAGAGATTGTTCGTGCGGTGTCGGGTATGCCTCCGCAGGAGTTTCTGCGACGGCGTGTGTTCGAGCCGCTGGGAATGGTGCACACCCGAGTGCGCGACAACTTGAACGATCTGCAACCGGACTACGCGGTCGGTTATCAGGCGGGCCCGACCGCTGGCACATGGCGTCGTGCAGTGTACAACCGTGCGGCCATTGGGCCGGGCAACGTACTCTCGACCGTCGGCGATCTGCTCAAATGGGCGGGCAATCTTGCGCATCCCACGGTGGGCGATGCTCGACTGATCGCGAGGCTGACCGAGCCTGTGCAGTTGAATGATGGCACGCGTATCGGCTACGGATTTGCGCTGAAGCGCAGCCAGGTAGCTGGCCACGCGGTGATCGTCCACGACGGCGGTATCTCCGGCTTCCAAGGAATGTTCAGTTATTTTCCCGACGACGATTTTGCCGTCGTCATCTTGTCGAACGGGACGGTGGACGACAGTGCCATGCTCGAGCGATTGGTCGCTTTGTACTTGCCGACGCCGTCTGGTTCCGTCAGCGACGCTGGGATGTCAGTGACACCAGACGTCGCGACGCTGCATGCGTTGGCAGGGAACTATCAAAGCGTCGATGGACGGATGCTGACGTTGGCGTCGGATGGCGAGGCGATGATTACCAAGGATGTGCTTGCCACCAAAGGCCGGCTCACATTCCACGCCGACGGCAGTTTCCATATCGGCACCCGACGGCGTTCGATCTTTCAAATCGAGCGAGCCAAGAACGGTCAGGTCTCGGCGTTGTTGGAGCGAATGACTGGCGGCAGCGATGACACACCCAACGTAACTTCGCCGTATCGCACGCGTCGCCACGAGCGCGTGCAGCTCGCAACACCGTCCGCGTCGGAGCTCGCTCGGCTGGCGGGGCGATATCGTAATGATGCAATCGACGCGACCTATACGGTGTGGATGGACTCCGGCCGACTGATGCTGAGTTCGCTGTGGATGACCGAGCCACAAGCATTGGTGCCTACGGCGGCCAATCGATTCGACAGTCTCGCCGGTCCGCTGAATGGCTTGTCGCTGACGGTGCAACCCGGCCTCAAGGGCGCTTCTGGACGACTCGTCATGCACTACGCCAACGTGAGAAAGCTGGAGTTCTCGCAGAGATTGTCGCCATCTCGATAGTGCCAGACAGACTTGCGCGATTCCCCGCCTTGCTGCCTACGCTAACTTTTGGAGAGGAAGCGTGGGAGCAATGAATGATCAAGTTGTTTGCGGCACTGGTTTCATCGACGCTGCTCGTCGTCGGCCCGTCGGTGTTGCACGCCGCGGAGTCGCGGTTACTCGCTGTCGATAATTTTGCCGAGGCATTACAAGTCGACGATCCGCAGCTTTCGCCCGATGGCGAGTGGGTGGCGTACAGCGTCGGCAACATCGATCTGCCGGCGGATCGAGGCAATCGTTCCCTGTGGATGGTGAGTTGGAACGGCACTCAGCAAATCAGACTGACGCACGGAACGGATGCCGCTAGCTCGCCGCGATGGAGTCCGGATGGGCGCTACTTGTCATTCCTCAGCTCGCGTTCGGGGCCAGCAGCGGGCAGACAGATTTGGGTCATCGATCGTCGCGGCGGGGAAGCGCGACAGCTCACGGCGCTGAGCGGGCAGATTGGCGACTATGTTTGGTCGCCGGATTCCAGTCGGCTTGCGGTGGTGATGAAGAAGAATGAGCCCGCTGCGGGCGATCCAGCGCTGCGTCCCATCGTCATCGAGCGCTATCTATTCAAGAGCGATAACGAAGGCTATCTCACGGGTCGCGAGCGTCGACGCATCTATCTCTACGATCTGGCTTCTGGCCGGTCCGAGCCTTTGACAGCACAGGACAACGTCGAAGAAGACGATCCGACCTGGTCGCACGACGGCACGCAGATCGCGTTCTCGAGCAATCGCGCCGCCGATCCGGACCGGACGCAGAACACTGACATCTACGTTGCCAAAGCCGAGGCGGGCAGTGTGCCGCGACGACTGACTAGCTTTGAAGGGCCGGACACGCAACCGAATTGGAGTCCCGACGGGCGCGACATCGCTTATCTGCAAGGCAGCCCGCTGGACTATTCGGGGTACAACATGGATCGGCTCGCCGTCGTGTCTACGGACGGCGGCACACCGAGACTGCTCACGACAAAACTGGATCGTGAAATCGGCGATCCGCGCTTTGCCGCAGACGGTCGCTTCATCGATTTCCTGGTCCAAGACGATCAGTCCGTTTATCCGGCTCGCGTCTCCAAGGAAGGCGGTGACATTCAACGAACTGTCCCGGGCGCGCTCGTTGTAGGTAAGTACACGCGTGCCGGCGATCGAGTCGCTATGCTCGTTGCGACCGACAACACGCTGCCGGAGATCCACGCCTTCGAGTCGGGTCGACTGCGAAAACTGACTGCTCACAATGACGCTTGGTTAGCACGCGTGCGCTTGGGCGCGACCGAAGAGATCAAGTTCAAAGCCGCTGACGGAGTGGAAGTGCATGGCCTGCTCGTCAAACCACCCGGCTACGAAGCTGGCAAAAAGTATCCGACGTTATTTCGTCTTCACGGCGGGCCGCATGGACAGGACACGCGGAGCTTTTCGTTTGAGCGGCAACTGTTCGCGGCGCAAGGCTATGTGGTGGTCACCATCAATTATCGTGGCAGTTCCGGGCGCGGTGAAAAGTTCGGGCAAGCGATATTCCGCAACTGGGGCAGCAAGGATGTGACCGATGTGCTGTCGGGTGCCGATCATGTCGTTCGCCTCGGCGTCGCGGATCCAGCGCGCTTGGGTATTGGCGGTTGGAGCTACGGTGGCATCCTGACCAACTTCGTCATCGCGCACGATACGCGCTTCAAGGCCGCGATCTCTGGTGCTGGCTTCGGAAACGACCTCGCGCTGTATGGCGTGAACCAATACATCTTCAAGTTCGAGCGAGAGATCGGCCGGCCGTGGGAGACGACCACCGTGGCGATGAAATATTCCTATCCGTTTTTCAACGCGGACCGGATTCGTACGCCGACGCTATTCCTGTGCGGCGAGAAGGATTTCAACGTGCCGCTGGTCGGCAGTGAGCAAATGTATCAGGCGTTGCGCTCGCTGGAAGTGCCGACCCAGCTCGTGATCTACCCGAACGAGCATCATGGCATCTCGCGGCCGAGCTTCGTTCGCGACCGCTATCAGCGATATCTAGATTGGTATCGCAGCCATCTGCAATAGACTCAGCGCCCGAACACGGCCGCGATGGCACTGCTGCCGCGGCCCAGCGGATCCTTGCGAATCGCCTTTTCTTCTTCGCCAACCTGAGTGAACAGTGCATTCAGGCTTTGCGTGAGCACATGCTGCTCTAGATCCAGGTCTGGTTTATTGGACAGCGGCAGTTGTTGGTAGGTGGTCAGCAGTTGCTGGTACTGCTTGTAGAAGCCGATCTGTTCCAGGTTGCTCTTGATGATGGGCAAGTAGCGAGTGCGTAGATCGGCTTCAGTGTGCTGACGGAAGTAGTCGGTGGCTGCGGTGTTGCTGCCTCGGACAATGGTCATCGCATCGGTGACGGTCATGCCGCGCACCGCGTTGATGAACACACCTTTGGCTTCGACGGCTGCCTTCTCGGCGCCTTGATTCATCAGCGTTTCGATCTTATCGATCTGGGTGCCCAGGCCGAACTGTCGCAATTTGCTGGCCAATGGCTGCACCTGCTGCGGCAGTTTGATGCGATAGATGGGGCTGTTCTGATAGCCGCCCGTTTGCGACAGCAGATCCGCCGCGCGCGTGCTGCCCAGCTCCAGCGACTCTTTGATGGCGCGTGCCAGCGTGGACTGATTGGACTCACCGGCCGTGGAGGCGGCTCCCGACTGCTGCAGAACCTGCGTCATTTCGGCGCACGAAGTCATTGACAGGCCAGCAGCCACAGTAAGAGCCGCGACGATGAACGGGCGAATTTGGCGGAGCATGGTGAGCCTGCGGGTCTGCGGATACGGGTGATGGCGGAGTGTATCGCCCGCTCCGCGTCGCAGTCACCCTTGGGGCCGCCGATCAGCCTTTAGCCGCCAGCCACTGCGTCCAAACCGAGTGCGCCGCCTGTTCCAGAGTGGCGCAGAGTGAGCGGCTGCGCTCGCGGAGTTGCGGGACAGAGACGCTGGCTTTAGCCAGTTCGAACGCGTGGCCGATGAACCAGCGTTCCAGGTTCGCCGGTTGCACTTCGGGATGAAATTGCAGTGCTAGCGCGAAGTCGTCGACGCTGAAGGCTTGTTGAGGATACTGAGCGCTGGCCGCCAAATGCGTGGCTCCGTGCGGTAGCTCATAGGTGTCGCCATGCCAATGAAGCACCTCGACACCCGGAGCGAACAGCGGCGCTAGCACGGACTTCGGCGCGAGTTCCGATGCGGGTTGCAATGGCGACCAGCCAATCTCCTTGCCGTTGGTGCCAGCAAATACTCGCGCGCCGAGGGCGGCTGCAATCAGCTGTGCGCCGAGACAGATTCCCAGCGTTGGGCGGCGAGCGGCAAGGCGCCGCGACAGCAGCGTGAGCTCATCTGCCAGGAACGGATACTCGGCCGTTTCGTACACGCCTATCGGGCCGCCGAGCACGACCAGCAGCTCGGCTTCGAGCGGATTGAAATCGTCGAGCCGGTCGACGCCGGCCTGCAAGTACTGAATGGAATAGCCAGCCGTGTGCAGCGCCGGCTGCAGCGACCCGAGGTCCTCGAAGGCAAGATGCTGAATGACGACTGCGCGTTTCATGTTCTTTTCGCCCGCGTGGCCGGCGACGCGCCGGCTTGCGCTGTGTCGGATGGTATATAACGACGGCGCGTTAATCCACAGCGGGTCAATTGCTTGCAACTGTGTTCGGAGACCCCTGATGCCAGTGGGCGGCAGAGAGTTGCAGGGTGCGGGCTCTGCAACTCAACGGGTGAACGTCATGAAACTCAGTGCCCGCAATACTCTCCCCGGCGTGGTCCAGAAGATCGAGCGGGGCGCGGTGAACGCCGAGGTGGTTCTGGAAGTGGCGCCCGGCATCACCATCGTTTCCATCATTACCCTGGACGCGGTGCAGGCACTGGGCCTGAAGGAAGGGAGTCGCGCCTATGCCGTCATCAAAGCATCGAGTGTGATGGTCG
>NZ_JAEUPY010000290.1 GCF_016790065.1 Steroidobacter sp. | reverse complement strand
ATCGATGGTGCCGTGGCGATCCATCGCTTCTACCAGCCTTTGCAGCTCGGCGGCTTGCAAACTCTCGGCGCGCAACATGTAAGCAAGGTAGGAGAGCACCACCGTCTCGGCGACGACATAGGCTGCGTGACTGAGCACGATGCCCAAGCTGGGCTTGGTGAAACACATCACCCCATAGCCGAGCTCCTGAAAATAATAGAACGACAGGTGGTGCACGGCGGCCACACCGGCCGCCATGACGATGGGCCGCCAATCGCGATAACACAGCAGAAACGCGAGCAGCACGAAAATGCCGAAGTGCAGCTCGGTCAGGCCGAAAGCCTGATGGATGTTGAGCGCGCAGAACACCATCAACGACGCGGCCACGCTCAAGCGCGTCAACAGCGAGCCGGGATAGATGAACGCGAACGCGCCGGGGATCAGCGCCGCCGGCAGGCCGATCAGGAATGCCCAGTGCCAGGTGTCGTACTGAGGCGCCAAGGCAAAGGTGAAGACCAGCAACCCGGCCAGCACCCCGACCATGAGGCGGTCGGCGCGGGCGTGAATCGCATGCATCGCTGAATGCGGGTTGGCTGCAGTCATGGGTTCGGGACCAAGAATTGTTAGTCGCTGTGTCGGTCCGCGACGGCCGAGGTTGAGGCCACAGCGGTGCGAGTTTCCCGCTACCAATGCGACACGCATCCCAAATGTCGCAGTTACAAAAAGCGGGCAAAAACTCGATGGGGCGCCGCCTTAAGTGCTCATTACCAGTCGTATAAGCACTCGGAACGGGCGGCGCTTTGCAGCGAACGCACGGCCTCGGTGCAACTCGACGCCGCGCATATCCTTATAACTTGATCCAATTCACAGTAATTCTACTCTCGGCCATGCAGTGCGCCTGGTCACGCGCTGCTTCGTATCTGGTCGTCCCGTTTCATTAAGAGGATTACTCCCATGCTGGCCGCACTCGAACGTCGCATGTGTCGTTCATTGTTGTTGTCGAGCCTTGCCGTACCCTGCCTGCTCGCGGCACAAAACGTTTCTGCTCAGACTGAGTCGAAAGACGCCGCCGCCGCGAGCGACGAAATCATCGATTACGTCATCGTCACCGGCTCGCAAGTCTCGTTGCCGCCCGACTATGCCGGCGGCCAGGTGGCCCGCGGTGGCCGCGTCGGTCTGTTCGGCAACCTCGACGTAATGGACACGCCGTTCAACAGCACCAACTACACGGCCGAGTTCATGCGCAACCTGCAGGCCCGCAGCGTCGCCGACGTCGTGCAGAGCGATCCCGGCGTTCGCGTGGCTCGCGGTTTCGGCAACTTCCAAGAGTTGTATGTGGTCCGCGGCTTTCCGGTCTATTCGGACGACATGGGCTACAACGGCTTGTATGGTTTGTTGCCGCGTCAATATGTCGCTGCTGAATTCCTGGAGCGAGTCGAAGTATTTCGTGGCGCAAACAGCTTCCTCAACGGCGCGGCGCCGGGCGGTAGCGGCGTCGGCGGATCCTTCAATCTCGTGCCCAAACGTGCGCCCGATGCAGACTTGAATCGCATGACCCTCGGCTACGAAAACGACGGCCACGGTTATGCGGCTGCCGACTTTGCGCGTCGCTTCGGTGGCGATGATAGTTTCGGCATTCGCGCCAATGCGGTCCGTCGCGATGGCGAGATGGCCATCGAGGACCAGAAACGTCAGCTCTCGATGTTCTCACTCGGTGTCGACTATCGTGGCGAGCGCGCTCGCTTCTCAGCTGACTTCGGTTACCAGGATCACAACATCGACGCGCCGCGCCCGAGCGTGACGCCGTCGGCCACTGCCATTCCCCGTGCGCCGGACTCGACCAAGAACTACGCCCAGAACTGGACGTTCAGCAGCGAGAAGGATTTCTTCGGCGTGGCGCGTGGCGAGTTCGACATCACCGACAACATCGATGTGTGGGCTGCCCTCGGCATTCGTGACAGCGAAGAGCACAACGCGCTCGCCAATCCGACGTTCAGCCCGACAGCAGCATTGCCCAATCGGATCACTACTTACCTGTTCGAAAACTATCGCGAAGATTTCGTGTTCACCGGCGACACCGGCGTGCGCTTCAAGTTCGACACCGGACCGGTGGGACATCGGGTCAGCATTTCGGCGTCGTTCTTCGATCTGGATTCCAAGAACGCTTATGTGATGGCGCTGCCGACCACCAGCATCGTTAGCGACCTCATCAATCCGATACAGGCGCCGCTTCCGGCCGGCACTTTCTTCGGCGGCGTGCTTTCCAATCCGCGCACCACCACCGAGACCAAGACGAGCAGCTTCGCTGTGGCCGATACGCTGGCGTTCGCAGACGAACGTTTGCTTGTGACGCTCGGTGCGCGATTGCAAGTTATGGAACAGCACACGTTCAACTACAACACCGGCGCGGAAAATTGCGTCACGCCGCCGCGTGCTGGCGCGACTCCGATCTGCGGTTACGATGAAGACACTGTGACGCCCATCGGCGCGATCGTGTTCAAAATCGCGGATCAGTTCTCTCTGTACGGCAACTACGCGGAAGGTTTGCTTCAGGGCACGCAAGTACCGACGACGGTGAGCACACCGAACGGCGTGGTGACGCCGATCAACGGCGGTGTGACGTTGGATCCGTTCAAGTCGACGCAGTACGAAGTCGGCGCCAAGTACGACGGCGGCACTCTCGGTGCGACACTGGCGCTGTTCCGTGTGAATCAGCCGACCGCCATTCTTGCTGGCAACATCGTGCGCGACGACGGTGAACAGCTCAATCAAGGTATCGAGCTGAGCTGGTACGGCCAGGCGCTGGATAGCCTGCGCGTGCTAGGCGGCGTGACCTTCCTCGACGCCGAGTATCGCAAGACTCAGTTCGGCGTGAACGAAGGCCACACCGTGATCGGCGTGCCAGACGTTCAAGCGAACGTCGGTGTGGATTGGGATGTGCCCGGGCTCAACGGCCTTAGCGTCGACGGACGCCTGGTCTATACCAGTGAGCAAGAAGCCAATGCGGCAAACACGCTGAGCATTCCTTCGTGGACTCGTCTGGATTTGGGCGCACGCTATGCGCTCGAGCTCAGCGAGAAAACGCTGACGTTCCGCGCTCGTGTCGACAACGTGACCGGCAAAGACTACTGGTCTTCCGTGGGCGGCTCGGCGGGCTCTAACTACTTGGTGCTCGGTTCGCCGCGGACGTTCGTAGTCTCCGCTTCGCTGGATTTCTAATAAAGGCGCTCGCGGCCGCTGGCTTCGGCGGCGGCCGCTTCTCTCCTGGCGCGAGCGCGACCACAATACGGCTCGAACCTTCCCGACACCAAAGAGGGGCCTAATGAAGGGTGCTGTCCTCGGCATCGGCCTGGCGCTGCTCAACTCCGTAGCGGGCGCGCATGAAGATGAAATGCTGTTCCCCATGCTCGCTCAGGGCATGGCTTCTGAAGCAGGCTTCGCCTCCAATTTGAATCGCCCGCGACAACCAGCCGGGCAAACGTTGCCGCTGCGAGCGACGCGGCAAATCAAGTTCGACACGGATGAAGGCACGTGGTTGTCGGTGGATATCGCGCCCGACAGCAAACGGCTGGTCTTCGACATGCTTGGCGACATCTACACGCTCGATGCCGCAGGTGGGCAAGCGACCGCGATCACACGCGGCATGGCATTCGACACACAGCCGACCTACTCGCCCGACGGTGCGTGGCTTGCCTTCGTCAGCGATCGCTCCGGTGCCGAGAACGTCTGGGTGATGCGGCCCGATGGCTCCGAGCTCAAACAAATCAGTTTGGGTGGCGACAACAGCGTGCTGGTCTCGCCGGCGTGGAGTGCGGACGGCAAAGCAATCTACGTGAGTCGTTTTCTATGGAGCGCCGACAGCTATCAACTGTGGCGCTACGATCTGGATGGCACCGAGACACTGATCGTGCCGATCAAATCACCCGGCCAGCCGCGCGACAGTGGCAAGAGTTCGCTTGGCGCAGTCGCATCGTCGGATGGAAAGTATCTTTATTTCGCACGCCGCGATGGCACATCGAACGACCACAAGGTGGATGATTGGTCCATCGTGCGTCGTGAGTTAGACAGCGGCACGGAGAAAACTTTGTTGCCGCCAGCAATGGCACGGGGTCGTGCTCCTGGTGCGTATTTCCGTCCCGCACTTTCACCTGACGGTCAGCTGCTGGCGTATGCCACTCGCTACGAAGGTCAGACCGGTCTGCGCCTGCGCAACTTGGAAACCAATGAAGATCGCTGGCTCGCGTTTCCTATCGAGCACGATCAGATTCATGCGCAGAGTTGGCAAGATCTCGTGCCGCGCTACGCCTTCACTCGCGACGGTCGCGCGGTGATCGTAAGTCGCAATGGCAAGCTGGAGAAGCTGCCCATCGATGGCAGCGCCAGCACGGCGATTCCGTTCCAAGCCACCGTCGACGTGCAACTTGGTCCCCAGACACGAGTTGCCATCAAACAGGAAACCGGTCCGGTACGCGCGCGGCTCATTCAATCGCCCGAGCAGTCGCCGGACGGCAAGCACGTGGCGTTTTCTTCGCTCGGTCATTTGTATGTGATGTCGCTCAAAAGTGGCGCCAAGCCGCGGCGGCTCACGTCGGGTCAGACGCCTGAGTTTCATCCGAGCTGGTCGCACGATGGCAAACAACTGACTTTCATCACCTGGACTGCAAAACAAGCCGGGCAAGTGTGGGTCGTTCCTGCGACCGGCGGCGAGCCCAAGCCGATTAGTGATGTTGCTGGCTACTACTCACATCCCATCTTCACGCCCGACGACAAGTCCGTCCTCGTGGTTCGTTCGGACAACCAAGCGCGGTTGCACAGCTCGATGGAGTTCGGTCAACACGTTCGAGAAGCGACGCTGGTCGCACTGCCCGTCGATGGTGGCGCAGTGAAAGTCATCGCTAGCGGAACGTTCGGCGGCAAACCGCATTTCGCCGCGAATCCGAATCTGGTTTACGTGCGTCAGGCTGCGGGCTTGAGCAGCGTTGACCTCACCAGCGGCGAGATCAAACCCGCTGTCAACGTGCAGGGGCCGAACTGGTACTTCGCCGAATCGTTGGCACAAGTGGATGACAGCCGGCTGAGTCCGGACGGCAAGTGGGTGCTGGCGATCATTGCTCAGCAGGCGCATGTGCTCGCTGCACCAGAGCCTGGCCAAGTCGTCGATCTGCTCAATCCTGGTCGCGAGCATCGACGCATCACCGCTGTCGGCGCGGACTTCATCGAATGGGCCGACGCCGGTAAGACCGTGACTTGGTCGGTGGGCTCGACGTTTTATCGGCGCTCGCTCGCCGACATCAAGCTCAACTTTGCAACCAGCCCGAGCTGGACTGCCGATGTGCCGAAGCGCGGAGTCGCTTCGTTCCCGGCAGTCGTCGAAGTGCCTCGCGACGATCCTCGCGGCGGCCTGGTACTGCGCGGTGCTCGCGTTATCACGATGCGAGACTCGGAAGTGATCGAAGACGGCGATGTGTTGATTCGCGACGGACGGATTGCAGCTGTCGGCTCGCGTGGATCGCTCAAGCTTCCTGCGGGTACGGTAGTGCGTGATGTCACGGGCAAGACCATCCTCCCAGGCTTCATCGATGTCCACGATCATGTGGCCGATATTCGTCGCGACGTGATTGCGATGGAGAGCTGGGGATTGCGAGCGCGCTTGGCGTATGGCGTCACCACTGCATTCGATCCATCCACGCTCAGCATCGACATGTTTGCCTATCAGGACCTGGGCGATGCTGGAGTTCTGGTGGGCTCGCGAGTGCCGAGCACGGGCACGGCGATGTTTTCATTCAATCGGCTTGCTTCCGTCGACGAGGCGCGCGCTTTGCTGACGCGTTATCGCGATCACTATCGAACACGTAACGTGAAGCAATATCTGATCGGCAATCGTGAGCGGCGGCAGTGGCTGATCCAGGCCGCGTCCGATCTCGGCATGATGCCGACCACCGAAGGCTCGCTGTCGTTGAAGTTGGATTTGACTCAAATCATGGATGGCTACGCGGGCAACGAGCACGCGTTGCCGACGCCGCTTTATAACGACGTCATCCAATTGGTGGCGCGCAGTGGCACGAGTTACGACGCGACGCTGCAGATCAAGAACGGCGGTCCGGGCGCGCAGGACAATTTCGTGATTCGCGACCGGCCGTTCATGGATCAGAAATATCGACGCCTCCGGCCCGACTACATCGCCGGTCAACAAGCACTGTCACGCGAGTGGATCGAGCCGTCGACCCTGCTCTATCCACGCATCGGCGGTGACGTGGCGCGCATCCAGCGGGCCGGCGGCGTGACTGCCATCGGCTCGCATGGCGAGATCCAGGGGGCGGGTTTTCATTGGGAGCTGGAGGCGCATGTGCAGGGCGGGATGACGCCCATGGAAGCGCTGCGTGCCGGTACCTTGGGAGGCGCGCAGGCCATCGGGCGGGTGGCTGAGTTTGGCAGTCTCGAACCGGGGAAGTTTGCCGACCTGGTGGTGCTCGAGGCCGACCCGAGGGACGACATTCGTCGTACCCGGAATCCGACCCTGGTGATGAAAAACGGCCGGCTCTACGACGCCGGCTCGCTGGAGGAGTTGTGGCCGACGCCGCGGCGCCCGGATGCCCCCTGGTTCGCCGACGAGCGCCCGCCGGGCCATTGACTCGGTCCGACTGCGAAGCAGGCCCGAGTTAGGCGTTACGACTAGAGAACTAGTGCGCTGGCGGCGGCTCGCGCATGTCCCGATAATGCGGCCCCATCCAGGCCGCTTTCGGCCGGCAACCATTCCCACCGCCATGCCCTTGTCCATCGTCATCCTGGCCGCCGGCCAGGGCAAACGTATGAAATCCGACCTGCCCAAGGTGCTGCAGCCTTTGGCCGGCCGACCCATCCTGTCGCATGTGTTGGATACCGCGAAGCAGTTACAGGCGGCGGCCATTCATATCGTGTATGGGCACGGCGGCGAACAGGTCCAGAAGGCGCTGGCCGCTGAGTCGGTGAACTGGGTGTTACAGGCCGAGCAGCTCGGTACCGGGCACGCCGTGGCGCAGGCCATGCCGGCGATTCCCGACGATCATGACGTGCTGATTTTGTATGGCGACGTGCCGCTGGTGCGCCAGCCGACCTTGCAAACATTGCTGGGCCAGTGTGGCGCCAAGGCCATGTCGGTGCTGTCGGTGGTGCTCGCCGACCCGACCGGCTACGGCCGCATCATTCGTGACAACGCCGGCAACGTGGTGCGCATCGTCGAGCAGAAGGATGCCAACACCAAGGAGCGCGCCATCGGTGAGATCAACACCGGTCTCATGGCCGTGCCCGCGGCGGCGCTGCGCAAGTGGCTGTCCGATCTGAAGAACGACAATGCGCAGGGCGAGTACTACCTGACCGACATCATCGTCATGGCGGTACGCGCCGGCTTCAAGGTGAATGCGGTGATCGCGCCGACCGAAATGGAAGTGCTCGGCGTCAACGACAAAGTGCAGCTGGCGCAGCTGGAAGGCTCGCTGCGCTCCGATCGCGCGCGTGAATTGATGATCAACGGCGTGACGCTGGCCGACCCGGCTCGCATCGATATTCGCGGCAAGGTGACGGTGGGTCGCGATGTTTTCATCGATGTGAACGCGGTGCTGGTGGGCGACGTCGAACTCGGCGACCGGGTACGCATCGGCCCGAATTGTTATTTGAAAGACTGCAAGATCGCCGCGGATACCGAAATCCATCCGAACTGCGTCATCGACCGCGCCGTGGTCGGTCCGCGCAACGTGATCGGTCCGTTCGCCCGGCTGCGTCCGGAAAGCGTGCTCCATGAAGACGTGCACATCGGCAACTTCGTCGAGGTGAAAAAGAGTGAGATCGGCGCCGGCAGCAAAGCCAACCACCTGACCTACCTGGGCGATGCCACCGTCGGTAGTAAAGTCAACGTCGGGGCCGGCACCGTCACCGTGAACTATGACGGCGTCAACAAATACCGGACCGAAATCGGCGACGGCGCCTTCGTCGGCTCCGGCTCGATGCTGATCGCCCCCCTGAAAATCGGACCGAACGCCAATACCGGCGCCGGCTCGACCATCACCAAGGACGCCCCCGAGGGCAAGCTGACCCTGGCCCGGGCCAAGCAGGTCACCATCGACGGCTGGAAACGGCCGCAGAAACAGCCCAAGGAATAGACCTGCCGGCCCGCCCGGAGCCGTGTCCGGGCGGATGCCAACGGTCTTAAGGGCGCTTCTCGCGGGCTTGCCGACCTGTGAGACTTTCCTCAGCCCCAGGGAACCCCGGTCGGCTACACTCTATTTTTATAACCTGCGGCCAAACGGACCCTTATCTCCCATGTGCGGAATCGTCGGCGCGATTGCTGATCGCAACATCGTTCCCATCCTGATCGAAGGCCTGCGGCGCCTGGAATATCGGGGTTACGACTCGGCCGGTGTCGCCATTCTGAATGGCACCGGACACCTGAGTCGGCTGCGCGCTGTCGGCAAAGTTCGTAAGCTGCAGGACGCGCTCAACGAGAGCCCGTTGGAAGGTCACCTGGGTATCGCCCACACCCGTTGGGCCACCCATGGCGTGCCGTCCGAGCGCAACGCTCACCCGCACATTTCGCGAGATGGCATCGCCATCGTCCACAACGGCATCATCGAGAATCACGAAGAGCTGCGTGAGGAGCTGACCAAGCTCGGTTACCAGTTCACTTCGGAAACCGATACCGAAGTCATCGCCCATCGCATCCATTTCCACAAACAAAAGCTCGGCGACATTTTCCGGGCCGTGCGTGCCACGGTTGCTGAGTTGGAAGGCGCTTATGCGCTGGCTGTGGTTTCCGAAGATGCCCCAGACAGCATGATTCTGGCGCGTGCCGGCTGCCCCGTCGTCATCGGCGTCGGCAACGGTGAACACTTCGTCGCCTCGGACGTCGCGGCGCTGTTGCCGGTGACTCGCAAGTTCATCTTCCTCGACGAAGGCGATGTCGCCGAGATTCGTCGCACCAGCGTGCGCATTCTCAATCACGAAGGAAACAACGTGCAGCGCGAAGTGCGCGAAAGCTCGTTGTCCGCCGACGCGGCCGAGAAGGGCGAGTACGCGCATTACATGCTCAAGGAAATTCACGAGCAGCCTCGCGCCATCGCGCAGACGCTGGAAGAACGCGTCGCCGGCGGCAAGTTGCTCGAAGCTGCGTTCGGCCCGCTCGCTACGGAAGTGTTCCGTCGCTGCGAAGCTGTGCAGATCGTCGCGTGCGGCACCAGCTATCACGCCGGTGCCGTTGCCAAGTACTACATCGAACAGATCGCACGCCTGCCTTGCTGGGTGGAGATCGCGAGCGAATATCGTTATCGCAATCCGGTCGTACCCAAGAACACCTTGTTCGTCACGATCTCACAATCGGGCGAAACGGCCGACACGCTGGCGGCGCTGCGCATGGCCAAGCAGTCGGGTTATCTCTCGACCCTGTCCATTTGCAACGTGCCGGAAAGCTCGCTGGTGCGCGAGTCCGAGCTGGTGCTGCTGACGCGTGCCGGTCCGGAAATCGGCGTCGCTTCGACCAAGGCCTTCACCACTCAGCTGTGCGCTCTGGGCATGCTGGTCATCGCGCTGGCCAAGTTCAATGGCACCGATCCGGAGCGCGAGCGCGGCCTGGTGCAGCGTTTGATCGAAATCCCGGGCCTGATCGAAAAGACCCTGCATCTCGACGCAGTCATCAAGAAGCTCGCCGAGCGGTTCGCCGACAAACATCACGCTTTGTTCCTCGGCCGCGGCCAGATGTATCCCATCGCAATGGAAGGCGCGCTGAAGCTCAAAGAGATTTCATACATTCACGCCGAAGCGTATCCGGCCGGTGAGTTGAAGCACGGCCCGCTCGCGTTGGTCGATGCCGATATGCCCGTGATCGCGGTCGCGCCCAACAACGACCTGTTGGAAAAGTTGAAATCCAACCTGCAGGAAGTGCGCGCTCGCGGCGGCGAGTTGTATGTATTCGCCGATCCGGACTCGGGTATCCAGTCCTCCGAAGGCGTCACCGTCATCACCATGCCCAAACACGTCAGCCACTTCCAGGCGTCTGCGGTCTACACGGTGCCGTTACAGCTGCTGGCCTATCACTGCGCCATTCTCAAAGGCACGGATGTGGACCAGCCGCGCAACTTGGCCAAGTCGGTGACGGTGGAATAGCAACGCAGCGGCGAGCGTTTACTTGTTCGCGACAGCAAGAAACGATTTCGCTTGAGCGAGGGCCCCCTTGGATAGCGGGGCCCACACTGACTCCGCGAAGCCTTTCGGTAGCCGTTTCTCTACGGCCTCGAGCGCCTCCTCGACGCGACCCGCCAATTCGATCATCGCCGGCCAGGCTTCCGCGTCCGGATATAGCTGCGTAAGCGCCAGGAAGTGCCTGGGCTGGATCTCGGCGATTTTGTAGTGAGCACTCTTGCCGCGAATGGCCATCGCGAGTCGTAACTCGCGAATATCGAGCTGATTGGCGCGCTTACCAACCACAGGCCAGGTCGACAAGACATCGTACAGCGGCGTCGAGCTGAAGCCGCCGCCGCGACTGTGATAGACGGAAAAATTCTTGGCGTGTCCGTCGGTCGCTGCAAGTATCCAGAATGCCAACTGGGCGAGCAGGAAGCGACGCTGATCCAAAGCTGGATGTTCGGCGCGTGCCAACTCATTCAGGATGTCGCGTATCGATGGGCCGCCTTCGCTCTCGTACTTCGCAGTGTGCGGGCGTCCGGTGACCTGGCAGAAATCTTCCTGAGGCAGCCGCGCGATCCAGGTATTTCTACGCGGTTTGAAGTTGGCTGCGTACGGATTGCCGTCACCGACGTTCTGCCAGCGACGATCGAAACGCTCCACGACCAGCACACGTTGCTCGCCGAAGCGGCCGATGTCCGTGTTCGCCACGGGTAATCCCAGCTCTGCCAACAACGCGGCGCACAGCCACTCATTGTCGACGGAATGCGAAAGATCGAGTCGGCGGTTGCCGACCAGTCCCAGCGGCAGCTTTAGAATGTGAGTCGTCGGTGTCGAGCCCAATGGCTTGTACCAATGACGGCCGATCTTGGTCAGTGCGGTCTTCTCCTGCGCACCGGCGAGTGAAATGCGGAAATCATCGGCCGTACCGGTGCTATTCAACAGCGGCGCTGACGCAGTCGGCACCGCTTGCAAAATAGTTTCAATCTGCTTGGGCTGCAGGCGCTGAACATTGATCTTGTCCCAGCCATTCGGAGCTTCGCCTTCCGGTAGTAGCTGTACGGCGCCGACGCAATCGCGACCGATGGCCTCGAGCAGATCGAACGTATTGGCGGAGCGCGCGTTGAAACGCGCCTGGATTCGATCCCGGATGCCCTGACTGTCCGGTAGCAGGTTGTCGAAATAGTTGCCCACCGCTGCACTGGTGATCGCAGCGTCCGAGGTCATCGGCAACGATAGCGATAGAGCGCGGCTGTGCGGATCGGATCGCCATGCTGCGTCATAGCTGAAACGGTCCCGTCCACCGCGCACCTGTTCCCAGGCGCCGACGTAGCGGCCGTTCATCCACACGCCAAGTGTGCTCACCAGTCCTCACCTTGGTGGGTCGGCGAAGACGTAGAGGCTCCCGGCGCCGTGCGTATTTTGAGTAGAACATCCACGCCGAGCACGGCGAAAATTTCCAGCAGTCGGCCGGTGGCGATCAGCTCCGGATTGCGCTCGATCTGGGAGTAGCGTTCCTGTGTAATCTGCAGGCGCTTGGCCATCTCGGCCTGAGTCAGATTGCGCGATTTACGCAGAGATTTCAGATGCACGGAGAGCTGCGACGGGCTCTGTAGCAGAACAGTATCCATACCAGACACTATATAAGCCTGGCGTTATATTTGCAATATAGAACCTTAGGCTTATAAAATGCAAATATAAGGTTATGCTTATAAAGTGTATTGCTGCTTGGGAGCGGCGAAAACCTTGGGTTTAATGTGACTCGTCCGACGCGCCGTCCAGCAGCTTCTGCTCCCGCGACAGCCGGACGGCGTCGCGGCGAGAATTCACGCCGAGTTTTTCGTAAAGCGACTTCAAGTGATACTTCACCGTGTTGGGCGAAATCTTGAGCAGTCGCGCAATCTCTTTATTGGTGTAGCCCTGATCCAAGTGACGCAAAGCAGACAGCTCCGGCCCGCTCAGCAACGTGGCTTCGCGACTCTGCGCTGAATGCCGCTCCAAAGATTTGCGTAGCCGTCGCAAGAAATTTTCACGGAAGCGATCGGTGTTGCGCGCAGTGGCGTGGCGCGCATCGATGGTGGCCGAGATGCTGATGAAGCGCCAGCAATCCAGGAACGGGCTGATGAAGCCCTGAAACATGGACATGCTCACCGCTTCGTCGAAGCGAGTGATCGCTTGCTCCGGCGCCTTCGCCAGACGATGCGCGTGCGCGGCGAGAATGCACAAAGTGATCAGCAAGCGGCTTTGGCCGTGTTTGCGGGCCCAGCGCTCGGTACTGTCGATTTCAGCCATCGCTGCCTGATGATCGCCGGCGCATAGATGCAGTTTGGCGAGACACACTGAAGCGGCGAGGGCGATGTGCCGGTAAGCGGGCACTTCTTCGCTCATGGCCGCGGCCAGCGAACTCATGCCGATTTCATCGGCGCGCTCGCGCGCGGCGTCGTTACGGCCGGCATGGATCAGCGACTCGACTTCATACACGTCCGCAAGCAGTTGCAACTGGGTCAGATGTCGCCGGCCGGCAATCGTGCGCATCCGCATGAGCATGCGCTCAGCCTCCGCAGGGCTGTTGCCGAAAGCGGCGCGAATGGCGGTGCAAAAGCCTGAGGCATAAATCTCAAACCAGCCGTCCGACTGTTCCATGTGCGGCAAAGCCCAGTCGAGCAAGGCCGAGGCTTCGTCGACGGCATCGCGTTCGAACAGGGTTTCCGCCTGATACACGGCGCAGTTTGCGGCAAGGTCGGAGCGCGGGCCGTAGTTGTGATGAATATCCGCGGCGGCTTCCTTCAGCACCACCTGCGCTTCATCCAGTCGACCCTGTGCTAGCCGGATCCGAGCTTCCAGCAGGCGAGCAAACATTTCGCCGTAGAGAGAGCCGAGCGCACGATGGTGTTCGCGTGCTCGCCGGGTCGGTTCGAGCGCTCGCTCCAGCCAGCCACAATCGCAATACTTCTCGCCCAGCGATTCGCACACATTGGCGAGCATCAAGTGATCGTGCGACGGCAAACTCAGGATCAGCGCTTCTTTGGCCAGCAGATCTTCGAGCCGCACCGGCGTGTTCTCATATTCGGAGAGCACTTCGCCGACCAGATTCACCTCGGTCCAAAGATCTGCGGGCAGACTGGAGCGTTCCATGGAATTGCGGAACGCATCGTAACTGGTGCGTGCCGTGGTCATCTGCCCCTGCTTGATCAGCCGATAAACATTGGCCAGTTGCAAGCGCGGGAAACGAGCGATGGTGGCGCTGGACAGATGCGCCAGGCCGGCGATCAGCGTTTCCATTCGTCCTTCGGGAATCATGCGCCAGCCGCCGGCATCGTCGAGGATGACGGCCAGAAACTCTTCATCCGCCGCGCCGATGGCATGACCGACGGCTTCGGCAATCTGGCCATGAGTGCTGAACCAATGCGCGGCCTTGCGATGTAACTGCCGAAACGCCGCCGGATCGCGACGCACGAGTCGATCTCGCAGGATCTGGGCGAACAGCTGGTGATAACGATAAGTGAGATGCTGAGCATCCAGCGGCAGCAAAAATAGATTCTGCTTTTCCAGCTGCTCCAGCATCAGCTGGCCGTCGCTGCGCTCGCAGAGCAGATTGACCAGGTCGCCGTTCAGCCGTTCGAGAATGGCCGTGCGCGTAATGATGCTCTCGATATCCGGCGGCAAACTGGCCAACACCTGTTCGGATAGATAGCTCGCCAGCTCCCACGCCGGCCCGGAGAAATTGGCGATCAGCTCGGCTCGGTCGCAGCCTTTACGTAACGACAGGGCCGTCATCTGTAATGCAATGGGCCAGCCTTCGGTGCGCTTCAGCAGCCGAGCGATGTCATCCTCGGCCAGCGGCACCGACGCGCCACGACTCAACATCAGCTGCGCCTCGTCGAGCGTGAACTTGAGATCTTCGATGCCGATCTCGACCAGGTCTTCGTTGGCTGCGAGCACCGCCTGACCCAGATTCGGATAATCGCGGGAAGCAATCACGATGTGCAGCCGGGGCGGGGCCAACTTGATCAAGCCGCGCACGAAATGACAAACCGCTTCGCTCTCGGCGCGATGGAAGTCATCGAGGATCAGTACGGTGTCGCGTTCGGCGAGCGACAAGCGATTCACGATGGCGGACAGCGCCGCCCGCGTCGGCATGCTTTCGCCGCTGTTGCTGCCGCCGATAGCCGCCATCAGATACTCGGCGAAGCGGGCGGCGTCTGACTCTTCTTCTTCCAGGGTCAGCCAGGCGACCTCGATGCCGCGTTCCGCCAGCAAGCGATGCCACTGGCCGAGCAGGCTGGTCTTGCCGTAACCGGCCGGGGCATGCAGCAAGGTCAGCCGGTGGCACACGACCTCGTCCAGCCGATGCAACAGCGTCTCGCGCGGCACGTGCTGACTGGCTGGCCGAGCCGAAGGTGCGATCTTGGTGAGTATCGGATCACCGAGGCTGTTCACAGGGGAGGCCATGGTACGTTCCGGGGACTGGGTCGAGCATAGCAAATCAACGGCGCTACCCATCGCCGACGCCCGACTGCCCACCGGTGGGGCAGCCGTTACCCGTCTTAGCGGCGGGCCCGTCGAGCCGGCCACGTAGACTGGCCCATATGCGATTAGGTATCGATGTGGGGGGCACAAATACGGACGCCGTTCTGGTCGCGGGACGCACCGTGTTGGCTTCAGCAAAGCGGCCGACCACCGGCGACGTGAGTAGTGGCATCGTGAATGCCACTCGCGCTGTGCTCGATGCGGCGGCCGTCAGTACATCCGCCATCGAAGGCGTGATGATCGGCACGACTCATTTCGTGAATGCGTTGGTCGAGCGCAAAGGCTTGTTGGGCGTCGGGGTACTGCGGCTGGCCGGGGCGGCCGGCGAAGCCTTGCCGCCGATGAGCGGCTGGCCCGACGACTTGAAGCGTTGCATCGGCGGCACGAGTTTCCAACTGCCCGGCGGCTACGAGTTCGATGGCCAGGAAAACACTCTATTCAACGAGAACGCGGTCCGCGACGCGGCGCTTCAGCTGCGACGTAAAGGCTTGCAGTCCATTGCCATCTCCTGCGTGTTCTCGCCGATCAACCGCTCGATGGAACAACGCGCCGCGGCGCTAGTAAAAGAAGTTGCTCCGGACATCGCTGTAACGATGTCGAGTGCGCTCGGCCGTATCGGTTTCCTCGAGCGCGAGAACGCCACCATTCTGAACGCCGCATTAGCGCGAGTGGCGCGGCATGTGATGGCTTCCTTCTCGGCCGCTTTTGCCGAGATGGGTATCAACGCGCCGTTGTATGTGAGTCAGAACGACGGCACGCTGATCTCAGCGAAGTACGCCGCTCAGTATCCGGTGCTGACGCTCGGCTCGGGTCCCACCAATAGCATGCGTGGCGCGGCGTTTCTCACTGGAATTCACGATGCCATCGTGATGGACATCGGTGGCACGACCACTGACATCGGTGCATTGGTGCATGGTTTTCCGCGCGAATCTTCCATTGCTGTGAACATCGGCGGCGTTCGTACCAACTTCCGAATGCCCGACGTGTTGTCCATCGGGCTGGGCGGCGGTACGCGAATTCATCTCGATGACGACGGCGACGTGCGCGCCATCGGTCCGGACTCGGTCGGTTATCAGCTGGCGAAAGATGCGTATCTGTTCGGCGGCAACACGCTCACCGCCAGCGACATCGCGGTGAAGGCGGGCCTCGCGAGCTTCGGTGATCCCGCACGAATTCCATCGCTGCAGCCCGCGGTTATGGAAAAGATTCTGGCGCGCTTTCGCCAAACGCTCGAAGACGGCATCGATCGTATGAAGACAGCGGCTGCCGATGTGCCCGTCGTGCTGGTGGGTGGTGGCAGTATTCTGGTGCCGCCTGAGCTGAAGGGCGCGTCGCGGGTCATCAAGCCGGATCACGCTGCGGTGGCTAACGCGGTCGGCGCGGCAATCGCTCAAGTCGGCGCCGAAGTGGATCGCATCGTCGCGTACGATCATCAAGAGCGTGCTGTGGCCTTGCAAGATATCGAGCGTGAAGCGACCGCGCAGGCCGTTGCGGCCGGCGCCGACGCCAACACGGTACGATTGGTGGACGTCGAAGAAACGTATCTTTCTTACTTCCCGGGCAACACGGTGCAGATCCGCGCCAAGGTGGTCGGGGATCTGGCGATGAGTGCCGCATGAGCGCGTCGTCTGCTTTGAAAACATATAGCTTGGGCATCGACGACGTCGCCGATCTGGCGCGCGGCTGTGCCTTCTTGGGCTCGGGTGGCGGCGGCGATCCGCACACCACGTTCATGGAGATCGAAGCGGCGTTGGCCGATGGCGGTGTCATCGAGTTGATCGACATCGCCTCCCTGCCCGACGATGCGTTCGTCGCGCCTTGCGGTTGGATCGGCGCGCCCACCATTTCAGTGGAGAAATTGCCCAGTGGCCGCGAGGCTTTGCAGGGCTTGCGCAGACTCGAACAGATCGCCGGTCGCCGAGTGGACGCGGTGATGCCGGTGGAAGTGGGCGGCAGCAACGGGCTGGCCGCGCTTCTGCTGGGCATTCGAGCGGGGTTGCCGGTGGCGGATTGCGACGGCATGGGTCGCGCGTTTCCCGAATCGCAGATGGTCATTTTCAATATTCGCGGCCAGCAGGCGGCGCCGGCCATTCTCACCGACGACAAGGGCAACTGTGTGGTGCTCGAGACCGTCGACAACGTGAGCGAAGAGCGTTTGGCGCGCGCCGCGTCGGTGATCTTGGGTGGTTCTTGCCATCTCATCGAATATGCTGCCTTCGCTCGTGACATGAAGGCGAATGCTCTGCGCGGCACGATTTCGGACGCGCTGAGTATCGGTCGCAGTATTCGTCTGGCCCGCGAAAGTGGTCGCGATCCGTTTGCCGCGCTGTTCGAAGCGTTGAAGTACTCGCGTCAGTTCGATCACGCCGGCGTGTTGTTCGACGGCAAGATCGTCGATCTGCAACGCGAGACGCGCAATGGCTTCTCGGTGGGCCGAGCGGTGATTGACGCATTCGGCGGCGGTCAGCGCCTCGAGGTCGAATTCAAAAACGAAAACCTGATCGCGCGCTTGAACGGTGAAGTGCGGGCGCTGGTGCCGGACATCATCAGCATTCTCGACCGCGAAACGGCCGAGACCATCGTGACTGAATGTTTGAAATACGGTCAGCGCGTAAAAGTCGTCGGCGCCAGTGCGCCGCAGGCTTTGCGAACCGCTGAGGCATTGGCGGTACTCGGGCCCGATGCCTTCAGGCTACCGGGACCGTATCGGTCGATTGCTGAGCTCAACGGGTGGAAATAACGACGCATGGCCAGCACGACCCTCGAATCCAAGACTGAGCACTTCGCCAACGCGCCAGTGCCAGAGAGTGAGACGGTCGGCGGCTGGCGCGTCGCGATGATATTGACGGGTTTCGCGATCTCGCTGCCGAGCTTCCTCAGTAGCGCACAGATCTCGTCTGCGTTGGGCTTGCGACAAGCGTTCGTCGTGGCACTACTCGCCGGCGTTCTGCTGTGTGTGATGGGGTGCTTCACGGCGGTCGTCAGTGTCCGTACTCGGCTCACCACTTATCTGCTGGTGCAGCGTTCGTTCGGGCGGCAAGGGGCGGCGCTGGTGAACATTGCCATCGCGTTCGTGCACTTCGGTTGGTTCGGCGTGAACGCGGCGTTCTTCGGTAATGCCATGGTGGCCGGCACTCAGGAAGTGCTGGGCGTGTCAGGACCGTTCGCCGCCTTCGTGCTGATCGGTGGTGTGCTGATGGCCATCACGACGATCTATGGCTTCAAAGCGCTCGATCGGCTGGCACTGATTGCGGTGCCCATTCTCGGCGTAATCCTCGGCACGGTTGTGGTGATGGCGGTGCGTCGTTACGGCATCGTCGCCGCGCCGGATCCGACGCCACCGGAGCCGATGAGTTTTGGTATCGCGCTGTCTGCGTTGATCGGCGGCAACATGCTCACGGTCGCAGCCATGCCGGATCTCACTCGATACATCCGTTCGGCGAAACAATCCGTGCTCGGCATGGTGTTGTCGTTCCCAGTCGCGACGCCGTTGCTGACCTTGGCTGCAGCGATTCCAGTGCTGGCGACGGGCGAGATCGACATCATGCGCCTGATCATCGGCTTCGGGCTCGGTGTGCCGGCGCTGTTGGTGCTGATCCTATCCACCTGGACCATCAATTCCGCGAATCTATATTCGGCCAGTTTGAGTTTGACGGCGACCTTCCCCAGCGTCGCGCAATGGAAATTTACGATGATCGCCGGCGTGCTAGGCGCGCTGGTGGCAGTGGCCGGCATTCTGGATGCGTTTGTTTCGTTCCTGCTGTTGCTCGGCGCCATCATTCCGCCGATTGCCGCCATCTACGTCATTGACGCATTCCGCGGCAACAACAGCTCCGCGCCGGTGCATTGGCCGGCAATTGTGACTTGGACCGTATCCGCCGGCATCGCACTGCTCGCCAACGCAGGTTATTTCACGCTGACCACCGTACCGGCACTCGATGCAACGCTGGTTGCTTCAGTGATTTACGGCGTGTGGTCACGCAATAGAGGGGTATGAACGAACGACCCGTGCCCGGGTAGTTGAGTAGCAGCGATGGGTAGTGGGCTAGTCAGCGTCGATCCCCCGCCATAGCTTGCGATGAATGCTGACGATTTCTAGCAAGATCAGCCTATGGGGAGTGAAGGATGAACAAGATATCGATGGCCGTTGCCTGCACGCTGGCACTCGCGTCGGCGCTGCGAGCTCAGGAGAGCCAGGGCGCTGACAACGAAACACTCGAGGAAGTCACCGTCCTCGCAGATCGTGCCGGCGCGGCAACCAAGACTGACACGCTGCTGGTGGAAATTCCGCAATCCATCAGTGTCATCACCGCTGAACAGATTGTGGAGCGCGGCGCGACCACCTATCAGGAAGTGTTTCGTTACTCCGCTGGCGTCGCGACCGAACTGGCAGGCAGCGACACGCGGTCGGATTATTTCGCGGCGCGCGGTTTCGCGCTGAAGCAGTATCTGGACGGGCTGAACAAAACACCCAAGGGTTTGTACGGCTCGACTCAGGAAACATTTACCCTCGAGCGTGCTGAAGTGCTGCGCGGCCCGTCGGCTGTGCTGTACGGCGCCGGTAGCTCAGGCGGCTTGTTGAATGCGGTGAGCAAACGGCCGCAATGGGAATTCGGTGGCGAGATCGGTTTGCAGGCCGGCAACTGGGATCGCAAACAGCTGCAGGTGGATCTCACCGGCCCACTGGGCGAGAGCTTTGCCGGTCGCTTCGTCGGCGTGCTTCGCGACGGCGATCTGATGTGGGAAGGCCAGGCCAACGACAAGTACGTGCTGAATCCTTCATTCACCTGGAAGCCTGGCGAACGCACCGATGTGACCTTGATCGGCTTGTACCAGAAGGAAGATATGGGCACGCAGACCTACCTGCCCATGACCAAGACGCTGCACGCCGGCGGCAGCGACGTGAAGATTCCCATCGACTTTTTCGTCGGCGAGCCGAACTTCAATCATATGGACACCGAGCAGACGTCGGTGTCGCTGCTGGTCAATCATCGCTTCAACGATACGGTGGCGCTGTCGAGCAACAGCCGCTATCTGGAACAAGATGTGGACTACGGCGAGGTGTACCCGACGTTCAACTACGGCGTCGATACGTTCATCGATCCGGCGCGGACCACGCTGACACGTGCGTTCTACCTGCTCGACGACTCGTACAAGATCGTCAACTCGGACAATCATGCGCAGATCGATTTCCGCACCGGCCCGATTGCTCACAAGGTGCTGGTGGGCATCGACTACACGCTGTTCGAACAGGATCGCCGCGAAGGCTATTCCTGCGTGTTCTACTATCCCGGCTGTTTCGAACAGATGACGATTCCACTGAACGTCTACAACCCGGTGTACGGGCAGTCGTTCAACTACGGCTACAGCAACGCGTTCGATAGCCGCAGCACGCAGCTGGGTATCTATCTGCAAGATCAAATGAAGATCGGCGAGAAGCTCTCGTTCGTGCTTGGCGCGCGTCGTGACCGTGCCACTTCAGAAGCCACGCTGAGCCCGAAGGACACGATCAACGCGACCACGTTCAAGGTCGGTGTGATCGCCGAAGTGCTCCCTGGCGTTTCGCCGTTCGCCAGCTATTCCGAATCGTTCACGCCGATCTTTGGTGGCGACTTCTACGGCAACGCTTACAAGCCGCAGGAAGGCGAGCAGTACGAAGCAGGTATCAAGTGGCAGCCGTTCTCGAACAGCCTGATTACAGCGACCTACTTCGATATCGAGGACAGCAACTTCCTCACCAGCGATCCCAACAACCTGCAGAACTTCATTCAAAGCGGCGTGATCGGTTCCAAGGGTGTCGAGTTGGAAGTGCAGTTCAATTTCAGCATGGGGCTGAGCGTCAACGCAGCGTGGAGCTACACCGATGCCAAAGTGCTTGAAGGCACGGCGTCGCATCCGGCGGGCGATCGTATCGAGGATCTGCCGAATCATCTGGCGTCGCTGTGGTTGAGCCAGATGCTGTACGTCAACAACGATCTCACGATGCGCCTCGGTGCGGGCGTGCGTCGCGTCGGCGACAAGCTGGACTATTACCAGATCCAGAAGACTCCGGCGGTCACGCTGGTGGATGCCAGCGCCGAAGCCACCTTCAAGGATTGGAGTCTGGCGCTCAACGTCAACAACCTGGCCGACAAGGAGTATTACGCCACCTGTTCCGCTTGGGCCGTGCCGTTCGACGGCATGTGCACGGCGGGCCAGACGCGCAGCATCCTGGGCACCGTGAGCAAAAAGTTCTGAGCTGACGCATAAGCACGATGAGAATCACAAAACTGGTGTTGATGGCGATTGCCGCTCTGGCGGCGGCGTGTTCCAAACAAGAACCGCCGGCCGCCAGCAGTGCGGCTGCAGATCTCGTGTTCAAGAACGGGAATATCTATACCGTCGATACCACCAAACCGACGGCGACTTCGGTCGCCGTCGTTGCGGGCAAGATCGCCGCAGTCGGCAATGAGGACGACACGCGTGCTCTCATCGGTCCGAAGACTCAAGTGGTCGATCTGCAAGGCCGGCTCATGTTGCCGGCCTTTCATGATGCGCACACTCATCCGGTGTGGGGCGGTGTGAATCACAGCGGCTGTGCGCTGTACGACGGTAACTCGCCGGAGGATTACCTGAAGATCATTGCCAAGTGCGCGGCCGAGGAGCCGGGTGACGGTTGGATTCATGGCTCGGGCTGGAAAGACGGTTTGTTTCCACCCGATGGGGTGCCGGACAAGAAACTGCTGGATGCCGTCGTCGCCAATCGGCCGGTGGCGTTCACCAATGTCGGCGGTCATGGCATTTGGGTGAATTCCAAAGCGCTCGAAGTCGCGGGCATCACGCGAGACACCAAGGATCCGCCCAACGGCCGTATCGACAGGGACAAGAAAGGCGAACCCATCGGCTCGTTTCAGGAAGCCGCGGTGGAGTTGATCGTTGGCAAATTGCCGCCGCCGTCGGACAAGGCCCGCGAACAAGCGCTCGGCTATGCGCGAGATTATTTCAACAGCAACGGCATCGTCGGTTGGCATGACGCGCTGGTGCCGATTTCCGGCGCTGACCCGGGTCAAGCCATTCCGCCCGGTGTGCCGCAGACTTACGCCGCGATGGCTCAGAAAGATACGTTGAAAGGTCATGTGAGTCTGGCGCTCGCGTGGGACACGAAGCGCGGCATGGAGCAGATTCCCGACCTGCTCGCCGCCGCGCAGAAATTGGCTGATGTGGGTGTGGCTGCGAAGTCGGTGAAATTCCTGTTGGATGGCGTGCCGGCGCAGCGAACCGCGGCGCTCATCGAGCCCTATTCCGATATGCCCGGCTTCAAAGGTGAGATGCATATCGAGCCCGCCGTGTTGAAGGATGCGGTCACGCGACTCGATGCGGAAGGTTTTCAAGTGCATATTCATGCGATTGGCGATCAAGCGGTGCGGACGGCGTTGGATGCGTTCGCGCAAGCGCGCGAGCGCAATGGTGCCAAAGACCATCGGCCCTTGTTGTCGCATGTGAATTTGATTTCGAAGGACGATCTGCCGCGGTTCAAAGAGCTGGGCGTGACTGTGATCTTTCAGCCATTGTGGGCTTGTATGGATGACTACATGGTTCTCGTCGGTGCTCGCGTCGGGCCGGCGCGGATGGAACATATGTATCCGGTGATGAGCCTGGCGCGCGCTGGCGGCAGGGTGGCTTATGGTTCTGATTGGCCCGTTGCTTCCGCCAATCCGCTCGAAGGCATCGAAGTGGCGCTGACTCGTCGGGCTCCGGGCGTGACCGACGGCGAGTTACTTGCGCCGGAAGAGCGCGTCACTCTCGAGCAAGCCATCGAGAGCTACACCCTCGGTGCCGCGTACGCGTCTCACCTCGATGATCGCAGCGGCTCCATCGTCGTCGGCAAGAGCGCCGATCTGGTGGTGTTGGATCAGGACTTGTTCAAGATCGCTCCGACCCAGATCGCCAAGGCCAAGGTTCTGGTCACCCTGTTCGCCGGCCAGCCGGTCTATGGAGAACTCACAGCGGTGTCGGCGGCGAAGACGGAGTGATGCGCGCCGGCTAGAATCGCCGCATGAGCAATAGCCATTCCGGCGCCTGCCTGTGCGGCGCAGTCCGTTTCGAAATCGCCGGCGACTTCGACTGTTTCTTTCTGTGCCATTGCGAGTACTGCCGCAAGGACACCGGTTCGGCACACGCCGCGAATCTGTTCTCATCGAGCGCACGCTTGCAGTGGCTCTCCGGCGAATCCAAGGTCAGCACCTTCAATCTGCCCTCGACGCGGCACACGAAATCGTTCTGCTCGATCTGCGGCTCGGCGCTGCCCAACCTGCAAATGAACGGCGCGCTGCTAGTCGTCCCGGCCGGCAGTTTGAACACCGCGGTCCCCATCAAACCGAACGCGCACATTTTCGTGGCCAGTAAGGCAAGCTGGGACGAAGCGTTGGAAAAAGTACCGAGGGTGGACCAGTTGCCCGGCTGATGAGGCGGCGCCGGCTGGGTGGGCGTTTGGCGCCCGTTGGTCCATAATCCCCCGTTTCGGCCAACTCCGATTCCGGGCCCTGTCATGCAAATCACCAAAGACGCCGTCGCCTTGATCCATTACACGCTGACTGACGATGAGGGTAAGACCATCGACAGTTCCGACGGCGGTGAGCCGCTGGCCTACATCCATGGCAACGGCAACCTGATCCCGGGCCTGGAGCGCGAGCTGGAAGGTAAAGGCGCGGGCGCCAAGCTGGACGTGAAAATTTCGCCGGCCGACGGTTATGGCGAGTTCGACAAAGGCCTGATTCAGCGCGTGCCGAAGCGGGCGCTCAAAGGTGTGGGCAATTTGCATGTCGGCATGCAGTTGCATGCGCAATCGGAACACGGCGTGCGTGCCGTGACGGTGACGCAGATCCAGGGCGACATGGTGACGCTGGACGGCAACCATCCGCTGGCCGGCAAGAATCTGAACTTCAAAGTGGAGATCGTCGAAGTACGAGCTGCCACTGAAGAAGAGCTGTCGCACGGTCACGTGCACGGCCCCGGCGGTCATCATCACTGATCGCTAACGGCAACGATCGCAGCCGGCGCACGCACTATCAGCGTGCGTACGGCGCAGATCGTGCACCATCCTTCTCGAGGAGGTAGCGTCGCCGCACGCGTTGGCGTTGCGGAGCAGGCTTTTAATCGCGATTTTCCGACATTTCCCGGTCATATCTGCACCGTAGAATGGCGCCGCCTCGCTGGCACACTCCATGCTTCATCACGGAGTGATTCATTTGAGAGGAGCTGTCGATGGAAATCACCCCTGACACCTCATCCGCTAAGCGCGCTCGCGCCAAGCCCAAGGTCGTGGTCGCCAAAGAGCCGGCTCAGACCAAGTCTGCGGCGGTGAAAAAGCCTCGGGCGCCGCGTAAAACCCCGACAGCTGCGGTGCTAGCGCCAACGCCGATGGTCGAGGCTCCTGTCGTGGCCGCCAGCGTCGCGGCTGCTCCGGAAGATGTCGGCTCCATGATTGCCACCGCGGCCTATTACATGGCCGCCGCCCGCAATTTCACGCCGGGCTACGAGCTGGATGACTGGTTGGCTGCCGAGCGCGCTGTGCACGCCCAACTGTACGGCTGAGTCGACAGCCCGCATTTCATCGGCTGCGAGTTTGGGAGTAGGCTGTTCCTCGCGTACCTAGGAGGGCAGCGATGTTGCGCGTCAATTACCTGCTTGCTTTCAAGAACAAAGGGGTCTGGACCGTCGGTCCGGAAGAGCCGGTGCTGGAAGCCATTCAGCTGATGGCCGATAAGCACATCGGCGCGTTGCCGGTGGTGCGGGACCAGGAGCTGGTCGGCATCGTTTCGGAGCGCGACTACGCGCGCAAGGTGATCCTGCTGGGCCGCTCCAGCTCCGATACGCCGGTGTGGCAGATCATGACTTCGCCGGTGACCACCGTGACGCCTGATGAAGGCGTGCATCGTTGTATGGAGCTGATGACGGAGTTACGCATCCGGCACTTGCCGGTGGTGGAAAAGAACCGGCTGGTGGGCATGATTTCGATCGGCGACCTGGTGAAGGCGGTGATCGAAGAGCAGCAGCAGACGATTACTCAGCTGGAGCGGTATATCGCTGGCTGAGGGGTGAGCGAAGGCCCACCCCTACAGTTTTTTCGACAGCCGATCAGCCCTGGCCGATCAGCCCTGGGCGGTCGCGACCGGCATCGCGTCGTCCAGCAGGCCGCGCTGGAGGGCGCGATTCACAGCGCTCAACACCGCGAGCAACGAGGCCGTCACGATGTTCTCGTGATAGCCGACACCGAACAGCGTGGCGCGCGCCGGTGTGGTGATCTCGACGAACGCCATGGCCTTCGCGCCGCTACCCGTGCCCACCGAATGTTCTTCATACGACAGCACGTCGAAGCGCAAACCGAGCGCATCGACGATGGCGTCGATGGGGCCGTTGCCTTCGCCATGGAGCAGCGCGCCCTGGCCATTGCACTTCAACTTCAACGTCAAGCGCTCGACGCTCTGCTGATCGCGCACTGATGACAACTGGTGCGCGCCGTACACGTAGGTGCCGCCATCGCCTAAATATTCCTTCTGGAACAGTTCCCAGATCTGGTCGGAGGCCAGCTCTTTACCGGTCGCATCGGTGACTGACTGCACTGCCTGGCTGAACTCGATCTGCAAACGACGCGGCATGGTGATGCCGTAATCGCGCTCGAGCAGATAAGCGATACCGCCCTTGCCCGACTGACTGTTGACGCGAATGACCGACTCGTAAGTGCGGCCGACGTCGCGCGGGTCGATGGGGAGATACGGCACTTCCCAAATGTCGCCTTCGCGACGCGCGGCGAAACCTTTCTTGATCGCGTCCTGGTGCGAGCCGGAGAACGCGGTGAAGACCAGGTCGCCGACGTACGGATGGCGCGGATGAATCGGCAACTGATTGCAATGCTCGGCAATACGCGCCGCTTCATTGATATTCGAGAAATCCAGGCCCGGATTCACGCCCTGCGTGAACAGGTTCAACGCCAGCGTGACTACGTCGACGTTACCGGTGCGTTCGCCATTGCCGAACAACGTGCCTTCGACGCGATCCGCGCCAGCCATCATGCCGAGCTCGGCGGCGGCCACGCCGGTGCCGCGATCGTTATGAGGATGCAATGACAAGATGATCGAATCGCGGTTCTTCACGTTGCGGAGGAACCATTCGATCTGGTCGGCATAGATGTTGGGCGTCGCCATCTCCACCGTCGCCGGCAGATTGATGATGACTCGATTGGCCGGCGTGGGTTTCAGCACGGCATTCACGGCGTCGCAGATCTCGACGGCGAAATCCAGCTCGGTGCCGGTGAAGCTCTCGGGGCTGTACTCGAAGCGCCACTCGGTGCCGGGATTGTTGTCGGCATGCTCACGCACGCACTGTGCTGCCTTGGCTGCGATGTCGATGATGCCGGCGCGATCCAAGCCGAACACCACGCGTCGTTGCACGGTAGAGGTCGAGTTGTAGAAGTGAACGATCGCGCGACGGGCGCCACGCAGCGCCTCGTAGGTGCGAGCGATCAGCTCGGGGCGACACTGCACCAACACTTGGATGGTGACGTCGTCCGGAATCAGGTTCTGCTCGATCAGCTCGCGGCAGAAGTCGAAGTCGGTTTGCGAGGCGGCCGGGAAGCCGATTTCGATTTCCTTGAAGCCGGTTTTCACCAACAGATCGAACATGCGGCGCTTACGCGCGCCGTCCATGGGCTCGATCAAGGCCTGGTTACCATCGCGCAGGTCGACGCTGCACCACTGAGGCGGCGCGGTGATGACCTTATCCGGCCAGGTGCGGTCCTGGAGCGGGATGGGAGCGAACGAACGATACTTGTGTGACGGGTCCTGCAACATGATGCCGTTTCCTATATCGCAGCTGGACGAGCTATTGCCGTGGTCAGCCGTTGAAAGCGAACTTGGAGACTTTGTTTTTTAGCGCCGATCCCAGGTCCCATTTCAGGGGGGGAGGCGAGAGGTGAAGTTGTGCGTCTAGCGACGCAGGTGCAGGCGCGTACGCAGCAGCCCACTGCCTTGGGGGGGCAGAGCAGACAATTGCTGGTTCGTACGCATGTGCATGAATCTAGCAGGGGCTCCCGGCAAAACGCAAGAAGCCGCTGCGGCAATCCGCTAGAGCGGTCACACTGGTGGGGGGAACTGGCCCCCGCGCCGCAGGGTTGGTTGAGTATGGTGCAACGGAGCAATCCCACTTCAGGCCGTTGGGCGGTGGCGTTATTCGCCCTTTTACCGATGCTGCTCGGGGCCCCCGCCCGTAGTCAGGATTCGCCCTTCCAGATCGTTTGGGTGGTGATCGGCGAGGCGTCCAGCGCCTCCGACAAGGACCAGGCGCACGCCGGCCGGCAGCTGTTCATGGCCTCGGATCTGGTCTCCAAGAGCCTGGCCAACGTAAAGATCGAACAGGTGGATGTGGCGCCGGTGGTCAACCAGCTGGTCATCGGTGAACGGCTGTGCCTCACCAAGATGAGTATTCGCACCTTGGGGCCAGGCAAGGAACCGGTGGGCGGCGCGCCGCTCACCATCCATGTGCGCCAGGATCACAAACAGCGACTCGGCCTGAGTCGCAGTAAAAAGGATATTTGTTTGCAACCCAACGCGGCCGGAGAGTATCCGCTGCGTCTTACCAGCATGTTACCGGCTCGCGACGGAACGACGCGCGGCGCGCAAGTGTACATACGGGTCAGCGACCCGAACAAAACTCCAGAGAAAACTCAAGAAGCAACCGCGGCCGACGTTCCCTAACGCTCCCACGCGGGCGTTGACGCGGCCCAGGCATCGGCCTTTCGGGCACACGTCACATTTCACGCGTTCTTCACGCGTACCATCACTTTGCCGTCACGAGCGAACGGCAAAGTCTCCACCATGAAAACCAGACACTCATTGCACGACTACGTAGCGGCGTTCAGTCCCTCGACGAATCCGGCCGCCCATATGTCGCAACGCTGGAGCCGCTCTGGAAAGGTTTTACAACTGTGGAGTACGACTCGTGAACATTCATACCAAGCTGGTTGGCGCTTTCGAATCCATCATTCTGTCAACGACGGCGGTGGTGACCGTCGTCATGTTTCTGGCGCTGCTTGATCCGTCCTTCGGTACGTTCGAGCAGACCGGTCAGCACGCCACTGTGACCATTCAGCAGCTGGCCATGGACGGCACGCCGACGGCTCGTCACCTTTGAAAGATGCGTAACCAGTCGCGGCCGCGATCGCCGTAAACCAGGAAGTGCGGATTCAATAGATCCGCCTTGGTGTTGTAGCTCAGGCGCTCGCCGTTGGTTTTGACGACCGCTCCGCCGGCAGCTTCGACCACGGCTTGCGCGGCGGCCGTGTCCCACTCACTGGTCGGGCCGAAGCGCGGATAAAAGTCCGCGCTGCCTTCGGCGACCAGGCAGAACTTCAAGGAGCTGCCCACGGCGACCAGCTCGTACGGTGCGAGCTTGGGAAGATATCGATCGAGTGTGTCGCCGCGATGAGAGCGGCTGCCGACGATGCGCAACGGACTGCCGGCAGGAGCACGCACTCGCAACGGTTCAGGGGCTTGGCCGTCAATCTGTCGGCAAGCGCCGATGCCAACCGCGCCTGTGTAGGTCGTGCTCGTCACCGGCACATGCACCACGCCCAACACCGGCACGTGGTTTTCGATCAGCGCAATGTTGACCGTGAACTCGCCGTTGCGAGACACGAACTCTTTGGTGCCGTCGAGCGGATCGACCAGCCAGTAGCGTGTCCACTGTTGCCGCTGCTCGTAGGGGATGTCGCTCGCTTCCTCGGAAAGCACCGGCACGTCCGGTGTCAGTGCACGCAGTCCGCGCTCGATGATCTCGTGCGAGCGCAGATCTGCGACCGTCAGCGGCGACTGATCACTCTTATGAGTGACTTCAAACTGTTCGCCGTACACGCTCAGGATGGCGTTGCCGGCTTGTTGGGCCAGCTGCACCACCGAGGCCAGCAGTTCCGACTGAGTCACGCGACGCTTCCCTTACAAACCGGACAACTCGTCCGCCGGATACAACATGCCGGCATCGCGCAGCTGATTCATGATCTGCTCGGCGGCGGCTTCCGGAGAATACAGCGCCGTGTGCAAATGAATCTCGGGTTTTTCGGGCGGCTCGTACGGCGAATCGATGCCGGTGAAGTTTTGCAGCTCGCCACGACGGGCCTTCTTGTACAGGCCTTTCGGATCGCGCTTCTCGGCTTCTTCCAGCGGCGTATCGACGAATACTTCGAAAAATTCTCCCGACTGCACCAGCTCGCGCGCCATGCGTCGCTCGGAGCGGAACGGCGAGATGAAGGACACGAGCACGATCAAGCCCGCATCCACCATCAGCTTGGAGACTTCGGCAACACGACGGATGTTTTCGACGCGGTCCGCATCGGTGAAGCCCAAGTCCTTGTTCAGGCCATGGCGCACGTTATCGCCGTCGAGCGTGTAGGTGTGCCGGCCGAGCGCGTGCAAGCGTTTCTCGACCAGGTTCGCGACGGTGGACTTGCCGGCGCCGGATAGACCGGTGAACCAGAGCACGCAAGCACGCTGACCCTTCAGTGCAGCACGCGCATGCTTGTTCACATCGAGCGCTTGCCAATGAATGTTCTCGGCTCGGCGCAGAGCGAAGTTCAGCAAGCCGGCGCCGACGGTGTCATTGGAGATCTTGTCGATCAGAATGAAGCCACCGGTCTCGCGATTGTCCGTGTATGGATCAAAGGCCACCGAACGGTCCAAGCTCAGATTGCACACGCCGATTTCGTTCAGCTCTAGCTGCTTCGCGGCCAGATGCTCCAGCGTGTTGACGTTCACCTTGTACTTCGGCGCGGTGATGCTGCCGGTCACGGTGCGCGCGCCGAGCTTGATCAGATAAGGACGGCCGGGAAGCATGGCTTCCTCGTGCATCCAAATGATGGTGGCTTGGAACTGATCGGCCACGGCCGGCGGCGATGCCGCGGCGGCAATCACATCGCCACGGCTGATATCGACCTCGTCGGTCAACGTCAGGGTGATGGACTGACCGGCAACGGCCTGCTCCAGATCGCCATCTTGAGTAACGATGCGAGCAATCTTGCTGGTGCGACCCGAAGGCAGCGCGCGAATGGCGTCGCCCTTGCGAATGATGCCGCTGGCGATGGTGCCGGCGAAGCCACGGAAATCCTGATTCGGGCGATTCACCCATTGCACCGGCAGACGGAACGGGCGCTGCTGCAGATCGTCCTCGATGGCTACATTCTCGAGGTACGACATCAGCGTCGGGCCCTCGTACCACGGTGTGGCCGAGCTGCGTTCGAGCATGTTGTCGCCGCGCAGGGCCGAGAGCGGCACCGGCGTGATGTTGTCCAGACCGATCTGGGCCGCGAACTCACGATACTCCGCGACGATGGTGTCGAAGATCTGCTGCGAGTAGCCGACCAGATCCATCTTATTGATGGCCAGCACCACGTGCTTGATGCCGATCAAGGACACGATGTAACTGTGCCGGCGAGTCTGGGTCAGCACGCCTTTGCGAGCATCGATCAGAATGACCGCGACATCGGCCGTCGAAGCGCCGGTCACCATGTTGCGCGTGTACTGCTCATGTCCCGGCGTGTCGGCGACGATGAACTTACGACGGTCGGTGGAGAAGAACCGATACGCGACGTCGATGGTGATGCCTTGCTCGCGCTCGGCCGCGAGGCCGTCGACCAGCAACGCGAAGTCCAGTTCGCCGCCTTGAGTGCCGACCTTTTTGGAGTCGGCTTCCAGCGCGGTCAGCTGGTCTTCGAAAATCATTTTGGATTCGTACAACAAGCGACCGATCAAGGTCGACTTGCCGTCATCCACGCTGCCGCAAGTAATGAACCGCAGCAGGCTCTTGTGTTCGTGCGCCTTCAGGTAAGCCTGAATGTCGGTGGCGATGAGGTCGGACTTGTGGGCCATTAGAAATAGCCCTCCTGTTTCTTTTTCTCCATGGACGCGGCGCTGTCGTGATCGATCATGCGGCCCTGGCGTTCGGAGGAGGTGGTCAGCAACATTTCCTGGATGATCTCGGGCAGCGTAGCCGCTTCGCTTTCGATGGCGCCGGTCAACGGATAGCAGCCGAGCGTGCGGAAGCGCACCGATTTGATCTCGGGCTTCTCGCCCTCGCGCAGTGGCATGCGGTCATCGTCGACCATGATCAACGTGCCGTCGCGGCGAACCACCGGGCGCGGCGCGGAGAAGTACAGCGGCACGATCGGAATGTTTTCCAGATAGATGTACTGCCAGATATCCAGCTCGGTCCAATTGGAGAGCGGGAACACACGCAGGCTTTCACCTTTGTTCTTACGCGCGTTGTACTGGCGCCAAAGTTCGGGACGTTGCCGTTTCGGATCCCAGCGATGCTGAGCGGAGCGGAACGAGAACACGCGTTCCTTGGCGCGCGACTTTTCTTCGTCGCGTCGAGCGCCGCCGAAGGCAGCGTCGAAGCCGTACTTGTCCAGCGCCTGCTTCAGGCCCTGGGTCTTCATCACGTCGGTATGCACGGCCGAGCCATGCGTGAACGGGCCGATGCCGCGATCCAGGCCGTCCTGGTTGATGTGTACCAGCAGTTCCACGCCCAGCTGTTTGGTCAGCTTGTCGCGGAACGCGATCATGTCCCGGAACTTCCAGGTGGTATCGACGTGCAGCAGCGGGAACGGCGGCTTGGCCGGGTAGAAGGCCTTCATGGCCAGGTGGAGCATCACCGCGCTGTCCTTGCCGATGGAGTACAGCATCACCGGTCGCTCGCACTCGGCGACCACCTCACGGAGGATGTGGATGGACTCGGCTTCGAGCCGCTGTAAATGGGTCAGTCTGGTCATCGTTGGCGAAACATTCCGCTGGTCTTGAGTCCCGGGTCCGGTCGGCGCGGGCCGCAGATTGTGCGTTAACCCCTGTTAGTACGCATATCGCAACTGGTACGGCGCCGCTTACATCTGGTTATAAGCAGGTCACCGCAGATCCGCGACGCTAAAATCGCGGTCTTTTCAGATACATATCCTTACAATCTTGTAACAGTTGTGGAGAAGCCTACGTGCTGAACTTCCGCTCCGGCGGAGCCACTAACCTCCACGCAAGCCGTGGACCGCGCTTGCCGCGGGTCAGGCGAGCCAATTTCAAGTAGCCAGCATGTCCAGAACGCTCTCAAAACTCCTACCGGCGGCGGTGGCGACTGTCTTGGCCGGCTGCGCTGTCGGGCCTGACTACCGCCCCCCGCAGACGGTCACCCCCGAGCAGTGGCATCAGTTGCCCCAAACCGGGGTGCGGGTGGAATCGCCGGACGCGCCGTCGCTGGCGGCCTGGTGGACCACTCTCAATGATCCGCAATTAAATGAGTTCATCGAGCGGGCCCTGGCCGACAACAAAACGGTCAAGCAAGCCTATGCCCGAGTGGTGCAGTCCCGCGCGCAACGAGCCATCACCGGCGCCGGCTTCTGGCCCAACCTCGGGGCTTCGAGCACTGCCAGCCGGAGCAAATCCGAGTCGAGTTTCAACGAAAGCGGCGAAGTGGTCAGTACCGTCGGCGAAAGCTATAGCGCCGGGCTGAGCGCCAGCTGGGAGTTGGACATTTTCGGCGGCCAACGCCGCTCGTACGAAGCGGCGACCGCGCAGCTCGCGGCGACCGAAGCCGAACTGCGTGATGTGCTGGTCGTGCTGTTGGGCGATGTGGCGTTGAGCTACGTCGGTGTGCGAACCGCGCAATCCCGGCTCGATTTCGCCGAACGCAACTTGGAATCGCAGGCCGAGGCCTTGGACATCACGCGCTGGCGTGCCGAAGCCGGGTTGACCACGGTGCTCGACGTGGAGAGCGCCAACACCAGTTATCAGCAAACGCTGTCGCAGATCCCGCAGCTCGAATCGAACTTGAGTCAGAACATGAATCGGCTCGCGGTGCTGACCGGTCAGGTGCCGGGCGCCTTGGCCGACTCGCTCAAGGCTCGCAAGCCCATTCCCATCGCGCCGGTCGAGATCGTGGCCGGCGTGCCCGCCGACGTATTGCGGCGTCGCCCGGATATCCGTAGCGCCGAACGGTCGCTGGCGGCGCAGACGGCACAAGTCGGCGTGGCCACCGCGGCGTTGTATCCGAGCTTGTCGTTGAGCGGTTCGATCAGCTGGAGTTCGTTGACCGCCAGCGATCTGTTCAGCGGCTCTCGCAATGAGCGCAGCGGTTTGAGTTTGAGTCTGCCGTTGTTCAACGGCGGCGCGTTACGCCAGAACATCAAAGCGCAGAACGCGGCGGTCGATCAGGCGTTGGCCTCGTATGAGTCGGTGGTGCTGGCCGCTTATGAAGAAGTGGAAAACGCGTTGGACGCGTGGACCAGCGAGCAACGTCGTCACGTGTCGTTGCTCGAAGCAGTCGACAGTGCGCGCCGTGCCGCCGAGCTGGCGCTGGTTCAATACAACTCCGGATTGGTGGATTTCCAGACGGTGCTGACCGCCGATCGGCAGTTGTTGTCGCTGGAAGATTCGCTGGCCGTCAGCGACGGTGAAATCACCGGCAATTTGATTCGTCTGTACAAAGCGCTCGGCGGTGGCTGGTCGGTGTTCCCGACGGCGACCACGGCTTCCGGCGGCTGACCGCCCCTTCGCCCAGCAGCATTCGCAAGGTCCGTATGGATACCGAAACCAACAACTCCACCGATCTGTCGCGCACTTTGCGAGAAGGGCTCGAAGGTCCGCCGGCATGGCTGCGTTTCCTGAAGTGGGGCGTGCTGGCGCTGCTGGTCATCGCCGTCGCGTATTTCACCTTCGGTCGTAACGGCACCAAGGCGACCACCTACACCACCCAGGACGTCGTCACCGGCGATCTGACCGTCACCGTCACTGCCACCGGCAATCTCGAACCACGCAATCAAGTCGAGATCGGTAGCGAGCTGTCGGGCACCGTCATCAAAGTGAATGTCGACGTAAACGCCGAGGTCAAAGCCGGCCAGGTCCTCGCGGTGCTCGATACCACGCGCTTGAAGGCGCAGGTGTTGCAGGCGGAGAGTTCGTTGGCCTCTGCCGACGCACGTGTGTTGCAAGCAGACGCGAGCGCGAAAGAAGCGCGTGCCAACCTGGCTCGCTTACAGAAGGTGCGCGAGTTGAGCGGCAACAAGCTGCCGTCGCAACAGGATATGGATGTGGCCGATGCCGCAGTGGCTCGCGCCGATGGTGAGTTGGCGGCAGCGAAGGCGGCAGTCGCTCAAGCGCGCGCGAGTTTGGAAACTGTGCGCACCGATCTCGGCAAAACCGAAATCCGCTCTCCTATTAATGGCGTCATCCTGGTTCGTTCCATCGAGCCGGGCCAGACCGTGGCTGCCTCGCTGCAAGCGCCGACGTTGTTCATCATGGCCGAAGACCTGAAGAAGATGGAGCTGCACGTGTCGGTGGACGAAGCCGACGTGGGCTCGGTCGAGGTGAATCAGGACGCGTCGTTCACTGTCGACGCTTATCCCAATCGGCGGTTCTCGGCGCACATCACGCAGGTCCACTTCGCCTCCAGCAATACCAAGGCGAGTTCGTCGTCTTCGTCGAGCTCCAGCGGCTCGAGCGCCACGTCGACCGGCGTGGTGACTTATGAAACCGTGTTGGAAGTGGACAATCCCGAACTGCTGTTGCGTCCGGGCATGACTGCCACCGCCGAGATCGTCACCACCAATATCAAAGACGCCGTACTCGTGCCGAACGCAGCGCTGCGTTTTACGCCGGAAGCAGCGGGTGCCGGCGCCGGCCAACCACAACGTAGTGCGCTACAAGCAATCATGCCGATGCGTGGGCCTCGCATGGGCGGCGGGCCGCGTGGCGGGCAGCAACAGCAGCAAGGTGCCGGTCGTCGCATGGGCCGTGCTTACATTCTTGAAGAGGGCAAGCCGGCGTTGGTGATGTTCCGTGCCGGCGCCACTGACGGTCGCATGACTCAAGTGTTGCCGTCCGATCGTCCGCCCGGCGGTGCTCCTGGTGCCGCGCCCGGTGCAGCGCCTGAAGGCGCTCGTCCGAGTGGCGGTGCTGGCGGCAACGGTGCCGGACCCAGAGGCGTGGATCCAGAAGAGATGCGCAAAGCCTTTGAACGCAAGCTCGAGCCGGGCACCAAAGTCGTCGTCGACTCCGGAGTCCCGGCGCCGTGACCGGCCTGCCCGCCAGTTCCCCTCCCGTCATCGATCTGTCGCAAGTGACCAAGATTTACGGTCACGGCGAAGGCGAGGTGCGTGCGTTACGCGGCATCGATCTGCGCATCAATCAGGGCGAGTTCGTTGCGGTGATGGGGCCGAGCGGTTCCGGCAAGTCGACCTGCATGAACATTCTGGGCTGCCTCGATACGCCCACGGGCGGAACGTATAAGTTTCTAGGCGTGCCGGTTGGATCCATGAATCCCGATCAGCGTGCGCTGCTGCGTCGGAATTATCTCGGCTTCGTGTTCCAAGGCTTCAATCTGCTCAGTCGCACCACCGCGTTGGAAAACGTCGAGCTGCCGCTGGTGTATCGACATGTGCCGAAAGAGCAGCGTCATGCGTTGGCGCGTAAAGCGCTGCATGAAGTGGGGCTCGCCGGCCGCGAAGGTCATGTGCCGAGTGAGTTGTCCGGCGGTCAGCAACAACGCGTCGCGATTGCGCGCGCCATCGTGTCGCAGCCGCAAGTGCTGTTCGCCGACGAGCCCACCGGTAATCTGGATACTGCCACCAGCGCCGAAATCATGAAGCTGCTGACCGGCTTGAACGAACAGCGTGGCATCACCATTGCGATGGTCACTCACGAGCCGGACATTGCCAGCTGGACCCGTCGCATCGTGCGCTTCCGCGACGGCCTCATCGAAAGCGATCAAGTCAACGAGCCGGTGCGAGAACTGTAATGTTCGGTAACGCCATCGTCCTCGCGCTGCGCGAGATTCGCCGCAACGTTCTGCGGTCGACGCTGACCATTCTCGGCATCGTCATCGGCGTCGGTGCCGTCATCACCATGGTGACCATCGGTGAAGGCGCGACCGCGCAAGTGCAAGCCGACATCCAAAAGCTCGGCTCCAATTTGCTGCAGGTGTTTCGCGGCCAAGGGTTCGGCGGCGGTGGCGGCGCTCGCTCCTCGGCGCCGCCGTTCTCGATGGAAGACGTCCAGGCCCTCAAGAACGAAATCTCCGGCGTGCGCACCGTGGCGCCGACGTCGAACTCACAAGCGCAGGCCATTTACGGCAACTCCAATTGGTCGACGCAGGTCACCGGCACCGACGATCAATACATTTCGGTGCGCGACTGGTCGTTGTCCGGCGGTCGTAACTTTTCCGAGTCGGAGCTGCGCGCCGGCGCCGCCGTTTGCATCCTGGGCTCGACCGTACAGCGCGAATTGTTCGGCCAGGAAAATCCCATCGGCGCCAGTATTCGACTGGGCAAGATCTCGTGCCAGATCATCGGCACGCTCACCTCCAAAGGGCAGTCGGGATTCGGCCAGGATCAAGATGACATGGTCGCGGTGCCGATCCGCACCTTGCAACGTCGCATGGCCGGTAATTCGGACGTGGGCTCCATCATGGTGTCGGCGCGCGATGGCGTGTCGACGGAAAAGGTACAAGCAGATATTGAACGGCTGATGCGCGAGCGGCGCAAGTTGCGAGCTGGCGCGGAGAATGATTTCAACGTGCGCGATCTCAAAGAGATCAGCAGCGCCATGACCGCGACGACGCGCGTGCTCACCAGTTTGCTAGCGGCCGTTGCCGCGGTGAGCTTGTTGGTCGGCGGCGTCGGCATCATGAACATCATGCTGGTGTCGGTGACCGAACGAACGCGTGAAATCGGTACACGTCTGGCGGTTGGCGCGATGGCGCGCGATGTACTGCTGCAGTTCTTGATCGAAGCCGTCACGCTGGCAGCGTTCGGCGGTGTCATCGGTATCGTGTTGGGTCTGGCGGCTGGAGCGCTCGCCACCAATGCGTTCAATGTGCCGTTCGTATTGAATGCCGGCATCGTGCTGTTGTCTTTCGCGTTCTCGGCCGCGGTCGGTATCGTCTTTGGCTACTTCCCCGCACGGCGCGCAGCTCAGCTCGATCCCATCGAGGCGCTACGGCACGAGTAGCGGTTCGCAAGCTGGCGCGGCCCGGCGCGAAGGAGGAGAATCCGAACCCCCTTTTCGGTGACTCCCCCGAACCCCATGAAAACTCGTGCCGCCGTTGCCCTTGCCGCGGGTAAACCCCTCGAAGTCATGACCTTGGATCTGGACGGACCGCGCGATGGCGAGGTTCTGGTGGAGATCAAGGCGACCGGCGTGTGTCACACCGACGAGTTCACCCGTTCGGGCGCCGATCCGGAAGGCCTGTTTCCGGCCATCTTCGGTCACGAGGGCGCCGGCGTGGTGGTCGATGTGGGCCGCGGTGTGACGACGTTGAAAAAGGGCGATCACGTCATTCCGCTGTACACGCCCGAGTGTCGGCAATGTAAGTCCTGTCTGTCGCAAAAGACCAATCTGTGCACCGCCATCCGCGCCACTCAGGGCAAGGGCTTGATGCCCGACGGCACCAGCCGCTTTTCCATCGGCAAGGATCTGGTGCATCACTACATGGGCTGCTCCACGTTCTCCAACTACACGGTGATGCCGGAAATCGCGCTCGCCAAAATCCGCGAGGACGCGCCGTTCGATAAGGTTTGCTACATCGGTTGCGGTGTCACTACGGGCATCGGAGCCGTCATCAACACGGCCAAGGTCGAGCCGGGTGCGAACGTGGTGGTGTTCGGCCTGGGCGGCATCGGTTTGAACGTGATCCAAGGCGCGCGGCTGGCCGGCGCCAACAAGATCATCGGCGTGGACATCAATCCGGCTCGCAAGGAATTGGCCGAATCGTTCGGCATGACTCACTTCGTCAATCCCAAGGAAGTGCAGGGCGAGTTGGTGCCCTATCTGGTGGCGCTCACCGATGGCGGCGCCGACTACAGCTTCGAATGTGTCGGCAATGTGGACTTGATGCGTCAGGCGCTGGAGTGCTGTCACCGCGGCTGGGGCGAGTCCATCATCATCGGTGTCGCCGGTGCTGGTCAGGAAATCAAGACGCGTCCGTTCCAGTTGGTCACCGGTCGCGTGTGGAAAGGCACGGCGTTCGGCGGCGCGCGCGGCCGTACCGATGTGCCCAAGATCGTCGACTGGTACATGGACGGCAAGATCAAGATCGACGAGCTGATCACTCACAAACTGCCGCTGGATGACATCAACAAAGCATTCGATTTGATGCACTCGGGCGAGTCGATTCGCTCGGTGGTGATGTACTAAACGTTGGCCAGTCGGAGGCGCTTGTCATGTCACTCAATTTGATTTCGGAACATGCCTGTTTCGGCGGTTCGGTGCGGTTCTACTCGCACGAGTCGCGTGAGTGCCGCACGGAAATGCGCTTCTCCGTGTATCTCCCGCCACAGGCCAAGAATGGCAAAGTGCCGGTGCTGTATTACCTTGCCGGCCTCACCTGCACCGAAGAAACATTCACGGTGAAGGCGGGCGCGCAGCGCGTCGCCGCCGAGCTGGGATTGATGCTGGTGGCACCGGACACCAGCCCGCGCAAAGTGCGGCATCCCGGCGACGATGCGAGTTGGGATTTCGGACTGGCTGCCGGCTTCTATGTGGATTCGCTGCAGGAGCCGTGGGCGCAAAACTATCGGATGTATAGCTATGTGACCCGCGAGCTGCCGGAGGTCGTGCAGTCGCTCGGTGCTGGCGATGCGGATCGGCAGGGCATCTTCGGTCACTCGATGGGCGGGCACGGCGCGCTGGTGTGCGCGTTGCGTAATCCGACTCAATATAAGTCGGTGTCGGCATTCGCGCCGATCTCTTCGCCCTCGCAAGTTCCGTGGGGACAGAAGGCGTTCACCGGCTATCTCGGTGAAGACCGGGCGCTGTGGAAGCAATACGATGCGAATGAGTTGATCCGTTCGCAGCGCTACGCGCGGCCCATCCTGATCGATCAAGGCGACAAGGACAAATTCCTGGTCGAGCAGCTCAAGCCTGAGTTGTTCGCGGCCGCCGCCAAAGAATCCGGCAGCGAAGTGCAGACTCGGATCCAGCCGGGCTACGACCACGGCTATTACTTCATCGCGACGTTCATGGAAGATCATTTGCGACATCACGCTCGACAGCTGTCCTCGGCGTGACCGGAACGTCGCGATCCCGACTTCCCGGTTGGATGATGCTGATCGGGGCGATGACCGCCGTCGGTCCAGTATCGATCGACATGTATTTGCCGGGCTTTCCGGCCATCGAACAGGAGTTCGGGACGCGCGGCGTGGAAGGCACCATGGCGGCCTTCATCGTCGGCATCGCCATCGGTCAGCTGTTCTACGGACCGATCAGCGATCGCTTCGGTCGCAAGCCGCCGCTGTACGTCGGCCTCACGGTTTATATGATCGGCGCACTGGGCTGCGCATTGTCAGTGAACATGACCATGCTCACCGTCATGCGTGTCGTGCAGGCGCTGGGCTGCTGCGCCGGATTGGTGATCGGTCGGGCAGTCGTGCGTGATCGCTGCGAGCCTCACGAAGCGGCGCGGGCGTTCACAACTCTAACTTTGATTGTCGCGTTGGGCCCGGTGCTCGCGCCTGCCGTTGGCGGCTTGATCGTCGGCTCCGTTGGTTGGCGGGGCACGTTCGTCGTCCAGGCACTCCTCGGACTGGCGTTGCTGCTGACCATGCATCGGACGTTGACCGAGTCGAACGTCACGCGCGATGCAACGGTTAGGTTCGGCGATGTGCTGCGTAACTACGCTCGGCTGTTGCGCGACCGCCAGTTCATGGCGTTGTCGTTGCTGTTGGGCTTTTCGATGGGCTCGATGTTTTGTTATGTGACCGGCGCGCCGCGGGTCCTGACTCAAAATTACGGTCTGTCGGCGGAGCAGTTCGGGGGCCTCATCGGCTTGAACGGCTTGGCGTTCATGACGGCCAGCATGCTCAACATGCGCGCTCTGAGAAACATGACACCGAGTCAGGTGTTGGCGCGCTATATCTGGGCGTCGCCGGTGCTCGGAGTGGCCTTGTTCACGCTGAGTTGGCTGTTCGATCTGCCGATTTGGACGGTCGTAGCGTTACAGCTGTTGTTCTTCGTCTGCGTCGGTCGAGTGGGCCCGAATGTTTCTGCGCTCACGCTTGCGCCTCATGGCCGCAACGCTGGCACCGCATCGGCGTTGATGGGTGCCACTCAGTCGGCTCTAACCGCCGCCGCGGGTCTGGCCGTCGCTGTGTTCAACGACGGCACGGTTCACACCTTGGCCGCCATCATGGCCAGCGGTGCATTGCTGGCGTTGTTTTGTTTCCTGTGGGTCAGGTCCAGCCCTCCAGCTTCGCTTCCAGCGTGATCTCG
>NZ_JAEUPY010000273.1 GCF_016790065.1 Steroidobacter sp. | reverse complement strand
CGGCTGCGAAGTTTCCGGGACGGATCGCTCATGTCTTCCCTTGTGCCCTAGTACTGGGATGGGAAGGTGCGCCTTCCGAGCCTGCGGCCACTACCTCGGAGTTTTCGCGTCGGTGCGCTTTTTTTGTCCGGCGCTGGTTACACGGCCTTGAGCGGCGGATATTCGATGGCGCGCTCGTTGAGGACACGCGTGCGCTCGCGATACTCGCTGGGGTTCATGTGCTTGAGCGCGCGGAACTGACGATTGAAGTTCGACAGGTTGCGATAGCCGCACTCCATCGCAATCTCGGTGATGCTGGCAGTGCTGTTGCTGCCGAGTAAACGGCAGGCTTTGTGCACGCGTAGGATGTTGACGAAGTCCACGAAATTTCGCCCGGTCGCAGCCCGAAAGAAACGGCTGAACGACGAAGCCGTCATCCCCAGGCGCTCGGCTACCTCGGCCTGACTGATCTCCAGATCGAGATGCTCGCGCACGTAACGATGCACGATCTCGATACGATGCCGATTCACTGGCGTGATGTCGTTCTGGAGATGGTAGTCCTTGGCCGCGAGCAACCGGCGGTCGCTGGACTTGGACAACAGATTCAAAATATCGAGTAGGCGAAGCAGCCGATCCAAACCCTTCTGCGCCACCAACGCATGCAGCAACGGGCCGACCGCCTGCACCGTCGGCCCGAAGAAATGCAGGCCGCAGGCCGCGTCCTCGCACAGCTGCATGATCCCTTTGCTTTCCGGCAGCTTGCTGAGCAGGTCGCCGAGATAGTTTTCCCAGAACTGCACCACGATGAGCTCTGCAGTCTCGTGATTCGGCGCATGCCGATCGTTCTGCCAGCAATGCGGCAAGTGAGGCCCGACCAACACCAGGTCGCCGGGGCAGTAGCGCTCGATGCTATCGCCAACGAAGCGCGTGCCCTGGCTATGAATCAGCCAGGTGAGTTCGAATTCCGGGTGGTAATGCCAGGTGTGATCGCTCGACAGATCGTCGGATAAGAAATGCAGGCAGCGAAAGCTGCTTTCCATATCGGCCTGCACCGCTTCGAACTGCGGGTCCAAGGCATGGACGGCGGCATGCTTGCCTGATTTCGCTTCCGATGCGCGCCCGTCGCTAATTGGCGGAGTACGCACTCTCATATGGCATCGTCCGATCGAGATGCGCCAAAGTAGCACTCCATCGTAGACAGGGCAACGGCGACTAAGCGGAACCTAACTCGGTCCAAGCCGAGCCGGCGCCGCTTGAAGAAATTGCAGCCGCGATAAAGCGCATGCCACGCAAGCCCTGTTCAGCATCGGGCAACGGATGATCCAGCTTGTTGCCGGCCGCACCGTTGGACACCTCGATCAGAGCTGCGAAATCTTTGTACAGCTGGGCAAAAGCCTCGATGTACCCTTCCGGATGTCCGCTGGGAACGCGCGTCGCCAACGATGCTGCCGCATCGAGTTCATGTCCGCCGCGAGTGAGCACCTGCGGGGCCTTGCCGAACTCGGCCAGACGCAACTGATTGGGATGTTCCTGGACCCATTCGAGGGACGCGCGCTCGCCATAAACACGCAGGCGTAATCCGTTCTCGTGCCCGATGGCGACTTGACTCGCCCACAACGAGCCGCGTGCTCCGTTCGTGAATCGCAGCAGCATCTGCGCATCGTCATCGAGCCTGCGTCCTGGCACGAACGTGGAGAGTTGTGCTGCGACGGACTCACATCGCTCACCACTTACGAACTCTGCAAGCTGGAAGGCATGGGTTCCGATATCGCCGATACAACCGCCCGCGCCACTTCGCGCTGGATCGGTTCGCCACGCCGCTTGCTTCTGACCGGTTTGCTCCAGCGCGGTGGCGAGCCACTCCTGCGGATACTCCACCTGCACGACTCGAATCGGGCCAAGTTTTCCGGAGCGAACCATGGCGCGCGCCTGACGCACCATCGGATAACCCGTGTAGGTGTGAGCCAGCCCAAACACGCACTTCGATCTAGCCGCCGCGGCGACCAGGTCCTCAGCTTCCGCAACGCTGACGGTCATCGGCTTCTCGCAGAACACGTGTATGCCGGCATCGAGAAAAGCGCGTGCCGGCCCATGATGCAAATGATTGGGCGTCACGATGGCCACGGCATCGATTCGATCGGCTCGCGCCACTTCGCGGCTCACCATTGTTTGGTAATCCACGTAGCTGCGCTCGGGCGAGATATAACACTCGGCGGCGCTAGCATGCGCACGAGCAGGGTCTGAAGAGAACGCGCCGGCGACCAACTCGAACCGATCGTCGAGCCTCGCGGCCATCCGATGGACCGCACCGATGAAAGCGCCCTGGCCACCGCCCACCATTCCGAGTCGTAATCGTCTACGCATGTGAGCCCAACCCCAGTACCGAGTCGATCAAACTTCGATCCACTTTCGAGTCGGCGAAATCATCGAAGCTCTTGGCGGCGACTTTGATCAAGTGCCGTTGTATGAAAGGCGCGCCCTCAGTCGCACCGACCACAGCATCCTTCAGTGCGCATTCCCATTCGAGTACCGCCCAGCCGGCATAGTCGTGACGTGTCAGCCGAGAAAATATGCCGCCGAAATCGACCTGTCCATCACCGAGCGAACGGAAGCGCCCGGCACGTGCAGCCCAGGACTGATAGCCGCCGTAGACGCCCTGTCTCGGCGAGATATTGAACTCTGCATCCTTGACATGAAAGGCCTTGATACGCTCGTGGTACACGTCGATGTAGCCGAGGTAGTCGATGTGTTGTAACAGCAGATGGCTCGGATCGTACAGCATGTTACAGCGGGGATGATTGTCGACCTGCTCCAGAAACATCTCGAAGGTCGCGCCGTCGTGCAGGTCTTCGCCCGGATGGATTTCGAAACACAGATCGACGCCGGCGGCATCGAATGCATCCAGGATGGGCCGCCAGCGGCGCGCCAGTTCCTTGAAAGCAGTTTCGATCAAGCCGGGCGGCCGCGGTGGCCACGGATAAAAGTACGGCCAGGCTAGCGCCCCAGAGAAAGTGGCATGCGCGTTCAAACCGAAATTTCTCGAGGCTTTAGCGGCGAGCAGCAATTGCTCCACGGCCCACTGCTGACGAGCGACAGGATTGCGTTGCTGAGCCGGCGGCGCGAACGCATCGAACACCAGATCATAGGCCGGATGAGTAGCAACCAGCTGACCCTGCAAATGCGTGGACAGCTCAGTCACTGCGATACCGAACTCCGAAAGCTTGCCCTGAATCTCTTCGCAGTAGCCCTTGCTGGCCGCCGCCTTGCTCAAATCGAACAGCCGCGCGTCCCAAGTGGGAATCTGCACTCCGATGAAACCCAAATCTGCCGCCCAGCGCGCAATCGAATCCAGCGTATTGAACGGCGCCGTGTCACCGGCGAACTGCGCCAGAAAAATCCCCGGACCTTTGATCGTTCTCATTTGTCATCTCCTAGCGCGTGCGCCGCGACTGATCAGGCGCCGGGCTTTTCATAGGGCCAATTGGCCTGCGTAAACACTCCGCCGTCCACCCAAAGCGTTTGACCGGTGATGAAAGAGGCGCCAGGTGACGCCAGGTACAGCACCACATCCGCCACATCTTGGGTCTGACCGATGCGTCGTAGCGGCGTGATCGCGGACCAGGTACCTGCGTAGTCGCCCGCTTCCGCTTGCGTGCGCTCGATTTCGATTGCGCCCGGCGCAACGCAGTTCACACGGATGGCATGCGGACCGAGTTCGATCGCGGCCACCTTGGTGAACTGCTCGATGCCACCTTTGGACGCGGTGTAATCGACCAACCGCGGGAACGCGAGCTTGTTACATCCGGAACCGATGTTCACGATGGCGCCGGGCTTGCCGGCCGATACCAAACGTCGCGCCACGTTCTGCGTGTTCAGAAAACAGCCTTTCAGATTGGTGCGAATGACTCGATCCCAGCTGTCTTCCTCGAGTTCGAGTAAGGGCGCCCACGTTTGCACACCGGCGTTGTTGACCAGCAAGTCCGGAGCTCCGCGCCAGGCGGCGACTCGGTCATAGAACGCATCCACATCGGCTTTGATGCCGACATCGCATTGAGCGAAGAGCACGTCCGCTCCGGCAGCACGCGCGCTGGTGGCTGTTTGCTCAGCCTCGTGCGGCCGACTGATGTAACTGAAAGCAACGTCCCAGCCCTCGCGAGCCAGCGTGTTCACGATCGCACGACCAATCCCGGTACTACCGCCGGTGACAACCGCCAAACGCCGCGACACTGCGCTCACTGGTTCGCACTCCCACCGTGGGGGCGCACGCGCTGCCGCTGCTGACCCAAGCCTGAAATTCCCAAGCTCATTTCGTCCCCCGCTTGCAGCCACACGGGCGGCTTGCGCGCCATTCCGACGCCGGCGGGTGTACCGGTGCTGATGATGTCGCCCGGCTGCAGACTCATGAACTGGCTGACGTAATGAACCAAGTACGGCACATTGAAAATCATGTCGCGCGTGTTGCCGGCCTGCATACGCTGGCCGTTCACGTCACACCACAATTCTAGATTCGCCACATCGGCGATTTCGTCCAACGTCACCAGATACGGCCCTATCGGCGCGAAGGTGTCGCAGCTCTTGCCCTTGTCCCATTGCCCGCCGCGTTCCAGCTGGAACGCACGCTCCGACAGATCGTTGATCACGCACAGGCCGGCGATATGGCTCAGAGCGTGCTCGACACTCACATAGCGCGCCTCGCGTCCGATCACGACGCCGAGTTCGACTTCCCAGTCGCTCTTGGTGGAATTTTTCGGCAACTGCACGTCGTCGTTGGGGCCCACGATCGTAGATGTCGCCTTCATGAATACCACCGGCTCCGTCGGCGGCTGCATGCCGGCCTCGCGAGCATGGTCGGCATAGTTGAGTCCGATACAGATGATCTTGCCGACGTCCGCCACCGGCGCGCCGATGCGGGTCTGCTCAGCCACCAGCGGCAGTCGCTCCGGATCGATGGCGGCGAAAGACGCGAAGTGGTCGGCCAAATGCCGCGCTTCGAAGTCGAGGACCAGTGCGGAGAGGTCCCGATGGCCGCCGCGAGCGTCCACCATGCCGGCGCGCTCCTGTCCCCTGGGTCCGTGTCGAAAGAATCTCATAGTGATACGTCAGCGTTTTGCTAGGTCAGCGCTGCTTGGGCGCCGAAAAAAGGTACTTGTGCCGACCGGGGATCGATAGGCCACAGTTGCTTGCCATTGCGTATTCTTTTGTCGCGGTCATCGCGACCTGAAGCGATACGCGGCGGCGAAATGGAACCGGTCGCCCGCCTGCAGAATCGTGCCGGGAAAATCCGGGCGATTGGGCGCATCCGGGAACTGCTCGGGCTCCAGGCATAACCCTTGGTAGGCGCGCCACGGCGGGCTCAGCGATTGACCGGTATAGAACTGCAGCGCCGGCTGATTGGTGAACAGTTGCATCGCTATCCTGCCCGCGGGACAGGTGAGTTCCGCGGCAGGCTGGTCACGGGGCAGATCCGAATCAAGGATGAATGCGTGATCGAATCCGCGAGCGCTTTGCAGCTGCGGCTCGGGTGCACGCAGGCGATCTCCAATTCGAGTCCGTTGCCGCAGATCGAAAGGTGTGCCCGCGACCTGGCGCGGCGCGCCTTCCGGAATACCGTGCGCATCGATGGGCAGGAAGCGAGCGGCGTTGATCGCAACCTGATGATCCTCGACATTGCTGGAGGGATCGCCGGTCAAGTTGAAATACGGATGGACGGTGAAGCTGACGGGCGTCGGCCGGTCGCTGCTAGCGTCGACCGTCACGCTCAGTTCGTTGGGCGTGAGCTCATAAGTTGCGGTGACTTCCAGTGCGCCGGGATAGCCACCCTCGCCGTCGGGCGAGAAGTAACGAAGCACGACGCGACGCGCTCCCCTGTCCTCCACATCCAGCACCGTCCAATCTCTGGAGTGCAAACCTGCCGAGCCGCCGTGCAAATGATTCGGACCATCGTTGGGAAGCACGTTGTAAACCCGGCCACCGACAGCGAACTTGGAGTTAGCCAGCCGATTCGCGTAACGACCAATCAGGCGACCGACATAGGCGGGATCGAAGCTGCGCGTCGACTCGGTGGGCAGGATCAGATCGATGTATCCAGCAGGCCCCGGCGCACGCAAGGACAACAACGACGCACCGAAGGGATCGATCCGCGCCTGCAATCCATCCGGCCAAGTCAGCGTCAGCGGCTCCGGTGCATCGCTGTTCCTCTCCTGAATCACAAGCTCATCCCACCATCCACGATGATGTCGCTGCCGGTCATGAACTTCGCCGCATCACTGGCCAGCATCACCGCGATCTCGGCAATCTCTTCGCTGCGTCCGAATCGGCCCATGGGCTGACGCGCCAGGAAAGCGCCGAGCGCACTCGGGTCGCCTTGCCGATCGATCCGCTCTTGCAACGACGGCGTCATCACCGTGCCCGGAGATATCGAGTTGCAACGGATGCCACGGTCGATGAAATCGCGCGCCACGGATTTGGTCAGCCCGATGACCGCAGCCTTGGTCGTGGCATAGGCGAAGCGATTCACTACTGCCTTGGTCGAAGACACCACGGAGGCGATATTGACGATCGAACCTTCTCCCGCTGCCAGCATCGAGGGCAACAACGCGCTGATGGTGTTGAACATCGACACCACGTTCACGTCGAACGATTTGCTAAGAACCGCGGCACTCGTGTCGAGCACACTGCCGGTGGGCACGATGCCCACGCAGTTGACGAGCACGCCGATATCACGATGTTGGTCCGCGATCCGGCGCATCGCCTCTGGATCGGTAACATCCAGCTGCAGCCACTGGATGCCCTGGGTCGCTGCTTGATCTGGCGCCACTGGCTGCAAGTCCGCCGCCACGACCACCGCTCCTTCTCGAGCCAAGGCCTCAGCGATACTGCGCCCGATGCCTTGTGCGGCACCGGTGACAAACGCTGTCTTGCCAGACAACTTCCCAGCCACTGCGCTGCTCATGTATCGAGGGTCTGCAGATATTTGTAGCTGAGCTTGGCCGACTCCAACGCCGGGCGAACGAACGGCGGCTCCTGCTCCACGTATCCCGCCTTGACGCCGGTGGCGCGAGCGGCCTTGAACACACTGGGCCAATCGACCGCGCCCTGCCCGATCTCCACCGACGTCATTTGCATCGACGTATTGGCAGCCACCGGTTTCAGATCCTTGATATGTAGCAATTGGAATCTGCCGGGATACTTGGTCAGATAGGCCGCAGGATCATTGCCCGAGGCTTTCACCCAACCTACGTCCATCTCCATCGCCACCAGCTTCGGGTCAGTCCCACGCAGCAACTCGTCGTAGCCGGGAACGCCGTTGAACTTTTTGAACTCGGCATTGTGATTGTGATACGCGAGCTGAATACCGGCCTTGCGCGTCTGCTCGCCAATGCGATTGAGCAGTTCGGCATCGCGCTTGATGTCGTCCAGCGTCAGCGAGTCGAAGGCTTCACGCAACTTGCTCAAGTCGAAACCAGGCTTGCCGAAACCTGGAATACGCACGTTCGGCACGACCAGATACTTCCAACCGATCTGTTGGGCGTACTCGATGCATTGCGCCAGGTTGTCGACCAGCGTCGGCACGTTCGGTTCGAGTGCCTGCAAAGGAAACATGCCGCTTTCGCAGATCAGCCCGGCCTCATCCAGCGACTTGCGTAAGTCGCGTGCGCTACGGCCATAGGTGCCCGGCAGCTCGACATATTTGTAACCGATGGCGGCGACCTTCCGGATCGTGCCTTCCAAATCCTGGGTCATCTCGGCGTTGACCGTGTAGAGCTGCAAGCCGATCTTGAGCTTCGACGTCGACGCATCCGCCGCCAGTGCCTGGGTCGAGATGACACTGCCGGCGAGCATCGCGGCAGCACTTTGTTGCAAGAACAGACGACGCGACATTTCCATCACAGCGATCCTCTCGATGTATGACTTCATTTCTTGCTTGTTTGGGGCAGGGCAAAGGCGATATAGACATCGCCGCGCGGGCCGCTCAACTTGCCGCCGCCAGTCGCTGCGATCACGACGTACTGACGGCCATCGACCTCGTAGGTCGCCGGAGTGGCCAGGCCCATGAACGGCAGCTTGTGCTCCCACAGCTCTTTGCCGTTGCTCTTGTCGAACGCTCTGATCTTGCTGTCGCGAGCGCCCGCCGCGAACACCAGGCCGCCGGCGGTGACAATGGTCCCGGCGTAGTTCTCGGTGCCGGTTTTAGGAATGCCTTTGCGAGCCAGCTCTTCGTACTCGCCCAGCGGCACTTTCCAGGCAATCTTGCCGGTGTTCAGATCGATGGCATTCAACGTGCCCCAGGGCGGCGTGCTGGCGGGATAACCCTCATCGTCGATGAAGCGACTGAACTTGGTGAGGGAATATTCGCTCGGCTGATCCGACGCCTTAACGCCATCCTGCGCGGGCGGCAGATCACGCTCATACAAGAAATCCGCCACCGCAGTGAATTCCTCACCGCTCAACACTTGCGGCGGCATACCGCCCTGCCCGTTCCTGACAATGTCGGGGAAGTACTGCTCGTGCACTCGTTCCTTCAGATTGACCAGCGACGGCGCGGTGCCCTTACCCTCGCGCTGTTGGCCATGGCAGGCAGCGCAGTGAGATAGAAATACTTTCTCGCCGGCCGTGGGCGGAGAGTTCGGGTCGCGAACCGCAGCCTTGTGTCCGCTCTTGAGCGTCAGTATCCAAGGAATCTCGTTGGCATTGACGAACAGCCAGCCGGTGGTTGGATCGAACGACGCACCGGTCCACTCGGCGCCGCCTTCGATGCCGAACAAAATCAACGGCCGTCCATCCCGGAACGGCTGAAACCAGCCGAAGTCCGCTTGGCTCGCCTGCTCCCGTACGAATGCATTCGCCTTGGGCGTGCGCTGAGTGATGTCGGCCAGCGTGAACTCTTGCCGCGAGAACGGTTGGGGCAATTCCAGATCCGGCTGATACGGCCAGGTGCGTTCACCGGGAATCGTCGATGTCGGTGCGCGCCGCATACGATACGGAAACAGCGGCTTGCCGGTGGTCCGATCCAGCAACAGCGTGTTGCCTTGTTTGGTCAACTGCGCCACTGCGTCCACTTTCTTGCCATTGCGAGTGACCGTCACCAAATTGGGTGGCGAGGAAATGTCCAAATCCCAGATGTTGTGTGCGATGTCCTGGAAGTACCAAAGCAAACGACCGGTGCGCGCATCCAACGCGACGATGCTGTTGGAGTAGAGATTGCGTTCCTCGCGGTTGGTGAGTTCCGGAATCAACAGGTGCGGATCGCCTACTTGGAAGAACGCGATGCCGCGCTTGGCATCGAGCACCATGCCGGCCCAACAGTTGTATTTGAACTTGGAGGCCTCGGCGTTGAGATTGAAGTCCCACACCCGAGCGCCCGTGACCACATTGAACGCATCCACCACGTTGGCTTTGGGCGCTACCAGGATGTCCTCGAACACCGCAGGCGCGACCGGCGGACCGTCGTCTCCTCCAGTCGACGGCACTCTGCCGCCAACACCGAAGGTTTCAATCGGCTTGCCCGTCTTTGGATCCAGCGCATACACCCACGTGCCGGAAGCAAAGAACAATCGCGGTCCCACTGCCCCCTGATTTGATCCGCTCTTGCCGGGCCAATACAGCAAGCCTCGATAAGCCGGCCCCCAGTAGCCACTGGTCTCGGGTTTGAAACGCCACAGCTCCACACCGGTTGCGGCATTGACGGCCGCAATGTGCTTGCCCGTGGTCGGCGCGTACATCACGCCATTCGCAATCACCGGATTGGCGGCGACATCAGCCAAGCCGTCGCCGGAACGATAGGTCCACGCGACCTGCAACTTCGCAACGTTGTCGCGCCGGATCTGATCCAACGCCGAATAGCGCGTGCCGCCAGCGTCAGCATGCGAGCGCATCCACGAACGATGCGACTCGGTGTCCGCCGCTGCCGGCGTCAGCTCGGCATCCTTGGCCGCTGGAATCACTTTATACAAAGGGAGCGCTGCCCTCGCAGCAGCGCTCTCCACAGTCAAGGGCTGGGCGGGAACATCGGCGTTGGCGCCGCTCAACCAACAGACACTCACAGACAGGCACGACAACAACGCGGATCGAAGCATGATGTTTTCGCCTTCGTCTTCAGAACTTGAAGCGCATGCCGAGGTAATAGCGCCGCCCGGTGAGCTGATACAGACGGTTGAAGCCGTACTTGTTGACCTCGACCTCGGCCTCTTCGGTCAAGTTGACCACCGAGGCGTTGAAGGCCAGCGACTCGCTGAAGTTGTAGTTGGCGGACAGGTCCAATTGACCGTAGCCCTTCACATACCTGCCGTCGCCGAAGTTACTGACGGCGTCGCCCACCCACTGGCTGCGATAGTTATAAACGGCGTGCACGTCGACCGCGCCGTTGTCGTAGTACAAGCCGAGGTTGTATGAGTCATCCGAAACACCCGTGAGCGGCAACGGCCCCTGGCGTTCGTTCAGTGTCACTTTGCCGGACCAGATGTGGGTGTAGTTGGCCTGCATGCCCAAGCCGCTCAGCACTCCCGGCAGAAACGAGAACGGCTGCTGGTAACCGATCTCGACGCCCTTCAAAGTGGTCGCCTGCGCGTTCACCGGCTGCGCCACCGACAAAGTGATGGGGATGATGTCGCCAATCTGGTAGCCCGAGCCCAACAGATTGCCACCCAACAGGATCTGATGAATCTCGTCGGTGTAGCGCGTGACCACCAGGTTCTTCACATCCTTGTAGAAGCCCGCGATGGCCAGCAGGCTGCGGTCGCCGAAATACCATTCCAACGACAGATCGACTTGATCGGCCAGATACGGTTTCAGATTGGGATTGCCCTTGGCCAGCGTACCGCGCCAGATGCCTTGCGGCGGCGGTTGGGTCGGTGCGCTGGGATTGCTGGCCGCCGCCAGCAGATTCATGTCTGGTCGTTGCATGACGCGTGCGGCCGCGAAGCGCACCACAACGTCGTCGTTCAACTGATAACTCAAGTTGAAGTTGGGCAACACGTCATCGTACGTCGAGTCCTGTCCCAACAGATCCGCGCTGCTGTAGCTCAGCGAGTTGTTCAAGCCGTAAATCAGATACGCGCTCGAAGGCGGTACGTAACCCGAAGACAGTGCTTCAGTGCGTACAGCGCGCACGCCGATGTTGCCCTTCAAGCGCTCATCCGCCAGCGTGAAGTCGAGCCGTGCGTACAGCGATGTCGATTCCTCCTCGACCTCCGTCGTACTGGTCAGCTGCTGCGCGGCTGGATGGGACGCCATGTACGCCGCCATCGGATAGTCGTGGAAGAACTTATCCAGATTCACGGTCAACCAATTCCGCGGCGGTTGTGCTCCACCGCTGTACGAATCGAAGAACGTGGGATTGCGATTGATCATCGCATACGGGCTCATGTCGGCCGCGAAGCCATCCGCGGTGTTGTTCAACCAGTTCGGCGAGTTGGCCAGGGTCCGCTTGGCATGATCGACGCCGACTTTCAGCGTCTTCAGCCAGCCGGTGTCGAGCTCACGCGCGGCATCGAGTCTGAAATTCCAGATCTTGTCCGTGGTCGGTGCCTGGTACGCGCCCTGGATGCCGCTGAACACGTAGTTGTTGATGTCGTTC
>NZ_JAEUPY010000261.1 GCF_016790065.1 Steroidobacter sp. | reverse complement strand
ATGTTCTGGAACGTGCGACCCAGTCCGGCACGCACCACTTTGTGAGCAGCAGTTTTGTGAACGGCCGTATCACCGAGGTGGATCTTGCCTTCGGTGGGCGGCACGTGACCGGCCAACATGCTGACCAGCGTGGTCTTGCCGGCGCCGTTCGGACCGATGATGCCGGTGATGCTGTTCGGCGCGATCTCGAAAGAAACGTCGGACACAGCGACCAGACCAGCGTAGCGCTTGGTTACCGTCTCGACCTTCAACACATCGGCCGCGGCCTGGCGAACTTCGGCTGCCGCTGGCGCCACCACCGGCGGCTCACGCCGCAACCGACGCAGAATATTCAGCTCCAACCCGCCGCACAGACCTTCCGGCCGGCGCCAGATGATCAGGATCATGGCCACGGCCAATGAGCTTTGGGTCAGACCGAAGAACGAGACCGAGCTTTCCACCTGACGCATGACTTCGATGAGCACGGTGGTCGCGACTATGCCGGCCAGCGCGCCGAGCGACGAGCCCATGCCGCCGACGATCAACGTCACCAACATCGTGAACGCCAGATCGAAATAGAACGTATGCGGCGTGAACGCACCCAACACTTGCGCCAATAAGCCACCGGCCACTGCCGAGATCGCCGCGCTCAACACCCACGGAAAATAGAACGCCGCACGCGGATTGATACCGACGGCGATCGAGCCCGACTCGTCATCCGCCGCTGCTCTCGCCGCCAAGCCCCACGACGTTTCGCGGAACGTGCGGGTCACCGCCAGAATCAACATGGCGAAAATCACCGTGGCCCACAGCCCCGCATCTCTCGGCACGCCGTAAAAGGGCTGACTACCACGAGTGATCTCGCGGGCCGCGGCGAGCACGGTATAAGTGATGATCAAGAAAGCTAAGGTGGCGATGGCCGCGGCCGAGCCCGACAGTCGCAGCAGCGTTGCGCCGCTGATCAAACCGGCAATCGCACCGACCAGAGCAGCCACCGCGAGCGCGCTCCACGACGACAGCTCGAAGCCCGCCAGAAACGCCGGCAAGTTCGGTAACGCCGTGTGCTGTAACTGAGTGCTTAGAGTGAGAATGCCCACGGTGTAAGCGCCGAGCCCCATAAAGGCGGCATGGCCGAACGAAACGATCCGCGAGTTACCGGAAAAAAGCTGGAGCGCCAGCACGGCGGCCAGCATGACGGCACCATGTGCCACCACTCTTTGTATGGAGGTGCTGCCGAAGAGTGCCGCCGCGACAGCGATCAGCAGCACCGCGGCCGCCATAGCGACCGAATCGGCCAACGCACTGCGCATTCCGGATGACAAAGCCACGCCCCACTCCAACCCCAGTGTTTACAGATTAGAGGGGCCCGGCCGGACAATGTCAATAATTCTTCAGAATTGCATGTTCGAGCGTCATATGTAATTCTGCCGTCAGAAGCGGGGCCACCCACGGACCGCGCCAACCAGACTATTTCAATACGCCGTGAACGCCGTTCTCCCGATCCGGGAATTGCTGACTCAGCACGGGCTGGCACTGACGCCGGCCGAGGCCAAAATAGCCCAGGTGCTATTGGGTGATTATCCCGTGGCTGGCCTCGGGACCGCTACTGCCTTGGCGCGTCGCGCCGGTGTCAGCGACCCGAGCGTCATCCGTATGGTGACCAAGCTGGGCTTCGACGGTTTCGCCGGCTTTCAAAAACGCTTGCTGGAAGAAGTCGAAGCCGGCCTGCGCTCGCCGCTGATGATGATGGAAGCCAAGCGGCCGGTACGCGCTACCGGCGGACGCAGCGTCGAAGAAACATATATTCGCTCGGCCGCAGCCGCGGTCGAATCCGCCGGTGCCATGACCTTGCCGCAAACCTACGGGCGCGCGGTGCAGCTGATCATGGAAGCTAAGGGTCGCGTGCTATTGCTGGGCGGCCGTTTCAGCCGTCACATCGCGGGCATGTTGGCTGGCTACCTCGGGCAGTTCCGCGCTGGCGTGATCGAAGTGCCGGCGTTGTCGGCGGAAAGTTTCGATCTGTTGCTCGATGCCGGCCCGCGCGACGCCGTGGTCGTGTTCGATCATCGCCGTTACCAGACGGACGTGATTCGTTTTGCCGAACAAGCCGCCGAACGCGGCGCGCAGATCGTTCTATTTACTGACGTGTGGCGCTCGCCCGCGGCGGAACATGCCAAGGTCGTAATCGTCGGCCCGATGGAAGCCGAATCTCCTTACGACACACTGGCGCCGGCCGTGGCGCAGATGGAAGCGCTGGTAGCCCGTATCGTTGCCGAATATCCGGACGGCGGCGGCACCCGCATGGAAGAGCTGGAGCGGATTCGTTCCCGGAATGTCGCGACCGTCGACGGCACCAAAGCGCCGACCAAACGCGCGATCAAGAAGAAACGCTGATGACAAACTCTTTGCCGAAACGCGATGAAGCTTATCGCGCGGGTGAAACCGCGCTGTTGCTGGTCGACATGCAACGTGCCTGGCTCGAGCCTGGCGCCGATCCGGATCATCCGAGAGGGTCGGCCGGCGATTACTTTTATAGCCACACGTCGGCGCAGGTCATTCCGAACCAGCAGCGCTTGTTACAAGCAGCGCGCGCCAATGGCGTGGAAGTGATCCACACCATCATTCGCAGCATGACCAGCGACGGTCGCGATCGTTCGCTGGACCACAAGCTGACGCCGATTCATCTCGGCCCGAACGATCCGCTGGCACTGCCCGTGCCGTCGCTGGCGCCGGTGGGCGATGAAATTCTGTTGCCGAAAACGTCGTCGGGCGTTTTCAACTCCACCAACATTCATTACCTGTTGCGCAACCTCGGCGTTCGTTATCTGGTCATTGCCGGCATCATGACCGACCAATGCGTCGACATGGCCGTGCGCGACGGCGCCGATCTGGGCTACATGATTACGTGCGTCGGCGATGCTTGCGCTGCCAAGACCGCACAACGCCACGACACCGCGCTGAAAGCGTTTGGTGGATATTGTTGGACTGCTGACACTGCAACCGTTGCGGCCCGCTTTGCCGCGCTACGCTCATGAGCACACCTACTAACGGCCTCGAGCCGCTGATCGGCGTCACGACCACTGACCTGGCCGCAATCACGCGCGGCCGCTTCGTCGCCGCCAAGAATCTGGAACGCATTGCCAAGCACGGCATTGGCTGGCTGCAAGCCAATATTTGCCTGACCCCGTTCAACTCGATCGCGAATCCCAATCCGTGGGGCGCACGCGGCGACCTGCGTATTTTGCCGGACCTGAAGGCACGCTACCGCACGGAACATACCGGCCGAGCCACTGCCTTCGACATCGTGTTCGGCAACATCGTCGATCTCGACGGCTCGCCCTGGAATTGCTGCCCACGTACCTTGTTGAAGAACGCGCTCAATCGGCTGCGTAACGAGCACGGCATCAATCTGCTCGCCAGCTTCGAACAGGAGTTCCAGTTGGTCGGCGCCGACTTCCCGCCAGCTCACGTCATGTCGTATGGCGCGTTACGCAACGCCGATGAATACGCGTCGCGTTTGATGGGCTCGCTGGCAGATGCACGCGTCGATCCCGAAGTGGTGATTGCCGAATTCGGCGCGGATCAGTTCGAAGTAACTTGCGGCCCGAGCGACGGCATCACTGCGGCCGATCGTTGCGTGGTGATTCGTGAGATCGCTCGCGAGATCGCCAAGACCAGCGGCTGGCATGCCAGCTTCGCACCCAAGACCGCGCCGGATGGCGTTGGCAACGGTGTGCATATTCATTTCAGCTTCCGCGACGCCAACGGCAAACCGCTGACCTACTCGGCCGACGGCCCTGCCGGCTTGTCGCCGCAATCGCAAGCGTTCTGCGCCGGCATTCTGAAACACCTGCCCGGCATCACTGCGCTGACCGCACCGAGCTTGTCGTCGTACTACCGCTTGAAGCCGCACGCGTGGAGCGCGTCGTACACCTGGCTGGCGAATCAGCATCGCGAAGCGACGCTCCGCATTTGCCCGGTCGTCACTATCGGCGGCGCCGATCCGTCGCCGCAGTTCAACATCGAATATCGCGCGGCCGATGCGACCGCGAATCCTTACCTGGCTCTTGCAGCCGTGGTGCTGGCAGGCCTGGAAGGCTTGAACGCCAAGTTGCCCTGCCCGCCGCTGGTCAACGACGATCCGACTGAAATGTCCGATCAGCGTCGCGCCGAACTCGGCCTGGTGCGCCTGCCGGAAAGTTTGCCGGCCGCACTCAAAGCCTTCGATGACGACAAAGTGGTGCAGAGCTGGTTCGATCCGCTGTTCATCGAGTCCTTTCATTGCGTGCGTAAAGCCGAGCTGGCAACGCTGGCTTCGCTGTCGCCCGCGGAAGTGTGCGAACGCTATCGGACGCTGTATTGATGGTGGCGTCCGCAGTCAACTCGCAGCAGTGGCCGTCGGCCGTCGAAGCTTTGAATGAGACAGGCCGCTCGCCGTTCGTACTGATCTGCGAACATGCCTCGAATCACATTCCGGCTGACTACAACAAGCTCGGCCTGAGTGACGTCGATCTCGGGCGTCACATCGCCTGGGACATTGGCGCCGCTCTCGTCACGCGTGCGTTGTCGAAGCGTCTCGATGCGTCGGCATTCCTCGGCGGTTATTCGCGCCTGCTGATCGACTTGAATCGCCCACTGCACGTGGCCGACAGCATTCCGCTGCGCTCCGAAGCCACCGACATCCCAGGCAACGTGTCCCTGGATGCAGCGGAACGCGAGCGTCGCCAGCAAGTGATGTTCCTGCCGTTCCAGGATCGCTTACGAGCGCATCTGGACAAGCGCACCGCCGACGGTCGACGCAACGTGTTGGTCGCCGTACATAGCTTTACGCCGGTGTATCACGGGCAGCAGCGAGCCTGGCATGCAGGCGTGCTGTTCGATAAAGCAGCAACGCTGGGACAAGCGCTGATCACGCAGTTGAAAAGAGATCCGCTGCTGAATGTGGACGCCAACGTGCCGTATGGCGTCAGTGCCGACGCCGACTATGCGCTGGTCGTGCACGGCGATCTGGCAGGCAATCCGGCCGTGCTCATCGAGATCCGCAACGATTTGATTGCGGATCCCGATGGCGTCGAGACCTGGACCGGTAAATTAGAAGAAGCCCTGCGCGCCGTAGAGTCGCTGAGTTAATCAGCGACTTTACTTAGCGACTTTACTTGGCGACATAGACCTCGCGGCCGCCGACGACCGTGCGCACGACTTTGACCTTGTCGATCTCGGCCGGCGGCACAGTAAACAAATCCTTCGACAGCACGGCGAAGTCTGCCAACGCGCCCTGCTTCAACACGCCCACCTTGCCTTCCTGAAAGCCCGCCCAGGCATTCTCGGCGGTGTAGGAACGCAATGCTTCGGCGACCGTGATCTTTTCCTGAGGCTGCCAGCCGGTCGGATTGGCACCATCGAGAGTGCGGCGAGTGACGGCGGCATAGATGCCGGTCAGCGGATCCAACGGTGCCACCGGCCAATCGGAGCCGAACGTGAGATGCGCGCCGGAGTCGATCAACGAACGAAACGCATACATGCCTTTCAAGCGTTCGGCACCGATGCGCTTGATGGCCCAACGACCATCGTCGATGGCGTGATACGGCTGCATGGACGCAACCACACCCAATGGCCTGAAACGCTTGATGGCCGCGGGCGTGAGATGCTGAGCGTGCTCGATACGGAACCGCCAATCCTTTTTCGGCCCGGCCTGCTCCACTTTCTCGAACGCGTCCAACAACCAATCATTGGCGTGGTCGCCGATGGCATGCACGGCCACGTGTAAGTCAGCTTTGTTGGCACCGACGATCTGGGCACGCAACACTTCCGGATCGCCCATGATCAGGCCGGTGGTGTCGGGCGCATCGTCATAAGGCTTGTGAAACCACGCAGTGGTCGAACCGAGCGAGCCGTCAACGAAGCCCTTCATCGCACCCCAACGCAACCAATCGTCGCCAGTGCCGTTCTTTTTCTTGTACTCGGCGGCCTTCTGCCAACTGGCCAACGGCGCGAACGAATAAATACGCAGCGTCAACTTGTCGGCCGCTTTGGTGCGACGATACAGCTCGATCACTCGCCAATCCTCGACGCCGCCCATGTCGTGCACCTGAGTCACGCCGCGAGCAGCCGCATGCTCCATGGCGCGCTCCAGGCCCGACTGCAGCTCTTGATCGGTCAACGCCGGAATCACCTTGTTGATCAGGTTCAGGGCGTTGTCCTTGACCACACCCGTGGCGCGACCGTTCTTGTCGCGCACGATGGTGCCGCCCTCAGGATCGGGCGTCTTGTCGTCGATACCCGCAAGCTTGAGCACCAGCGAATTCACCAGCGCCATGTGGCCGTCGAGGCGCGACACGTACACCGGCGTGTTCGGCGTGTCTTTGTCGATCCAATCACGTGTCGGCAGCTGGCCGCCCCACAGCTCATGATCCCAATTGCCGTCCTTGATCCATTGGCCCTTCGGAGTCTTGGCCGCGGCTTGAGCGATGCGCTTGGAGAATTCGGCGGGCGTCGCCGCGTCGCGCAGATCGACCTGCGCGAGCGCCAGGCCGCCGTTGACGAAGTGCACGTGATTGTCGATGAAGCCGGGGACCACCAATGCCCCCTTCAAGTCCACCGCTTTGGTCTGCGCGTCACCGAGCTTGCGAACGTCCGCGTTGCTGCCGACCGCGACGATGCTGCCGTCGTCGATGGCAATGGCTTCAGCCTTGGGCTGCTGCGCGTTGCCGGTCCAGACGTTGGCATTGAAGTAAATCGCATCGGGCGCGGCGCTGGCGGCCAAGCTGGCCGACTGCAACACCACCGCGGCTACCGCGACTCGGATGACTCTGCTTAGCATTTAGGACTTCCTCGGGCTCATCCCTGGTATTTGTGAGACGACAGCGCAAAGCGCGCTTCGACTTTCGCCAGCTTACCTACTGCGAGCTCCGAGACATAGCGCCCGACCGCCGGACCGTGCTTGAAGCCGTGCCCGGAGCCGCCGCCCACCAACAGCACGTTGTCCCACTTCGGATGCTTGTCGATGATGAAGTCGCCGTTGTCGCTGTTCTCGTACTGACAGACGCGCGACTCGGACAGCGGGCGCTTGGACACGCCAGGGAAACGCCGCGCCATATAGGCACGCACCTGCTTCAAGCCCTCGGCGGAGATGATGCGATCGTTGGTGTCCGGGTCGACGCGCGGACCATGAGCGTCGATGGCGAGCTTGAAGCCACGCGTCTCGAGCGACGGGAATCCATACGGCACCCCCGGCTCGTCGGCATCGACCCAGGCCGGCAGCTGCGGCGGATCGAATCGGATATCGCCAGCATCGGGCGAGAAGAAAAAGATTTCCTGGCGCGTCGGCACGATCTTGGTACCGATGACTTCAGGAAACAGCTTCGGCAACCACGGGCCGCAAGCAAAGATGAACTGTTTGGCTCGCACCGTTTCGCCGCTGGTGCTGGTAATCGCATCGAGCGCTGCGCCCGGCTTCGGCGGTTGAATCGCCAACTGCTTGTACGTGCCGCCCTCAGCGACGAACTCTTTCACCACCATCTGCACGCCACGGCGCGCCATGATCGCGCCCATGGTCGGCTGTAGAACACCGAACCGAATGCCATCCAAACCCAGCTGCGGATAGTTCTTCAACAACTCAGCACGCTCGATCCGGTGCATGGGCGCGCCGAGCTTCTTGTTGAGCGCCATGCTGGCCGCCAGCGTGTCCTGTTCCTTCTGGTAGATATACAGCGCACCCACCGGATGAAACACCGGCAGCTCGGCCTTCTTGGACAGTGCAATCCAGTCCGGCAACGACTCCCACGCAAAGCGCGTGTAGATCTCATCGCCGCCGTACTCGGTACGAGTCAATCGCGACTCACCAGCAGATGATGCGCGCGAGTTGCTCGGCCCCCAGGCATCGACCAACAACACCTTCTTGCCTTGCTTGAGTAACTTCCACGCCGTCCAGGAGCCGAACACGCCCGCGCCGATGACGACGACATCCCACTGTTGAGCACCGACCTTCGGCGCCGGAGATGTTTGCGCTGCCGCCTCTTTGCCGCTAACTACAGCGGCACCCGCCAGGCCGGCCAACGAGCCCACGACGGTGCGGCGGGTGATCATTTGTTTGGTCACGACTTCAGCTCCGATGTTATTGCTGTACTTTCCAGGCAGACGCGTGCTCGCGCAGCCACCCATCCACTTCCGGCAACCGCTCGCGACGTACTTCGTCGCTGAACGTCATGGTCGAGCGCGCCCGATTCAACGTTTCACGCCCGGCATCGCCAACCTTCTCCGCCACGAATTTTTCCAAGCGCGGCAGCAAGGTCACATCGACCGAATTGCCAGCAACTTGCTGAGCCACTGAGGTGCGCGTAAACGATTCCAGGCGCGGCGCCAACGTTTCGTATTTGGATGTCACATAGTCAAAGGTCAGCGCCGGATGGGACTGTGCAATCTCCCGCACCATGTTGCCCACCAGTGGAGCGGGCACCGCATCGGTCAGCGTCAAATCCAACATCCGCGTGGCGAGCACCGGATCCTGTACGCGCGCAGCGGCCATGAGATAAATCTGACTCTGCGCCGAGTCCGTCGATTTAGCGGCTCGCGCCAACACGTCGTCCAGCGTCTTCGCATCGGCGGCCATGCCGACGGCATTGACGATGGCCTGATGCATACCGCCGCTGATCAACGCCGGATCGGTCGTCGCTCCCTGGAAACGACGCAACGCTTCTTTTTGTGTCGCGGAGTCGCGCAGCGAGGCCAGCAACTCCACCACTTCAGCACGAGCGATGCTCGCGTTGGCCGATTCGCCATCGCGCTCGACCCAACCCAACTCACGTAGCGCGCCGCTCAACTTCCAGCGAGCGAACGCACGCAACTGCTCATGCTCCGCCCGCCCTCGATAGAGCTTGTCGAGCGTGCCCAAAGCACGAGTCAAGTGCAGCCACAGCACCGGATCCGCGTTGGCTGGCACCTTCAACGCCAAATTCAAATAGCCGGGGAACTCAGTGAAGCCACCTTCCGCCAGGTTGTAACCATCGTTCAGCAAGCCCAGCTGATCTTGCGCCGGTAAGCGCGCGAAATTCTTTTCCAACTGCGCGAATGAAGCAGCGTCATAGCGAGTTCGGTAGTAGCCCGCTTCGCCCAGATTGACCTTCACCGGGCCGCACCCTTCCAACGAAATCTCGGACGGAGCGGCGCCACGCACCACCTGCCGAGCAATCTTGTTTGTGCCGACGACAGTGGCCGTCACCGGCACACGCCATTCCTTAGGCTGTTTCGACTTCGCATCCAAGCCGAAGCGGCCTTGGCGCACGGCGACTGTGGTCTTGCCGCCGACGCACTTCGAGGAAATCACATCAATCAGCGGCACGCCCTCTTGCACAGTGAAGTCGCGAGCGATGGCGGCGACCGGGAACGGCGACGCCATCTCCAGCTCCTTCCACAGGTCTTCAGTAACGGCATTGCCGTAAGCGTGCTTTTTCACGTGCGCACGAATCGCCGTTCTGAACGCATCCTCACCCACGTAAGCTTCGATCATACGAATGACTTGATTGCCCTTTTCGTAGGTGATGCTGTCGAACGACAGCTCCGCTTCTTCATACGTGCGCACCGGCCGCACGATGGGATGCGTGAAATCGCGAGCGTCCTGACTCATCGCCTGTTCACGACTCTCCGCATCCATGCGCCACACATTCCATTCGGGCTTGTAACGATCGGTGGCCTTGCTGGCCATCCAGGTGGCGAAGCCTTCGTTCAACCACAGATCGTCCCACCACTTCATGGTGACCAGATTACCGAACCATTGATGCGCGACTTCATGCGCCACCACCACATAAACCTGCTGCCGGTCCCGCTGCGTGGCCAGCTGCGGATTGACCAGCAAATACGGTTCGAAATAAAAAATGGCGCCCCAATTCTCCATGGCACCGAACCCGCCCGCCCCCGGGAACGCAATACTGTCCAGCTTCGGCAACGGATAATCGATGCCGAAATAATCGTTGTAGAGCTTCACCGAGTCGGCCGTGGCTTGTAACGCGAAACGGCCCTGCTCACCTTTGCCTGGCTGCGTGTACACGCCGAGCTTGGTTGCGCCGAGCTGTGTCTCGACTTTGTCGAACTTGCCCACGGCGAAAAACAAGAGATACGAACTCATCCGCGGCGACGGCTCGAAGCGCAGTTTGGATTCGCCTGTCGGCAACGTCTCGCGCTTGGCCACCGGCGTGTTAGCGACCGCGTCGAGGCCAGCGGGGATGATCAGTTCCAATTCGAACACGGCTTTCAGATCGGGCTGATCCCAGATTGGCGCAAACTTGCGCGCCGTGCCGATACAACACAGATGAGTGAACAACATCTGTTGACGTTTGCCATCCGGCGATTGCTGATCCACACGGAACACTCCTTCGATGTTCTCAGTGATCAAGCCGGTGTACTCGACGTTCAGCTCGTACTGACCGAGAGGCAACGGCTTATCGAAGCTGAAGAGCGTGCGATGTCTGGCCGGATCGCCGCTGACCTTGGCGACTGCACCGTTTTTGAGCTGCGCCTTGCCGATCTTCAAGTCACGCGAGTTGACGACCACCTGAGCGGTGGGCTTCAGCACCTCGAAGCGCAGGCTGGCCTTGGCGGTGAATCCGGTGTTGTCTTTGTTCGGCTGTGCCGAAATCAGATAGTGCAGCGGCCGAGTGTCGTCGGGCAGCCGTTCCAAGCCGTCGCCGCTGGCCAGTCCAGCGGCCTGAGCCAGCCCCGAGAACAGCAGGCACACGGACACCAGACACCAGCGAGTCCTCGCTCGTGCCCTAGAAAATAAATGTTGAGTCATGCAGCGGCCGCCCCCTTCGCAGTGCTCGTCGGTAGCGTACGTCGCTACCGGTATCGCTCTTGAGACGAAGCACATCGCACCAGCGACACTTTTCGGCACCCGAAAGTGGCATGGCGAGCCCGAATATATCCCGAGGGGCTGGAGACCCGGCCTGCGGCGCCGGGTAGCGGGGACGGTTCAGCGGGTGGCGGCGCGGAGCACGATGCGATCGGGCTGCGGACGCTCGACGGTCAGCGGCAAGGCGAGCTGCAAGCTGTTGAGCATCTGCTGCTGATTCTCGGCCCGGAACGACACCGAGACCTTGAGCTCGCCCAGGGAAGCGTCGGCCAGCTCCACCGACTGCTGCGAATAACGATTGGCGTCAGCGACGATTTCGCGCAACGGCGCATCGATGTAGACCCGCTGGCCCTTGCGCCACAAGCCAGGGCTGATCGGCCCGGTGAGTTGCGGCTCACCCAATTGGCCACTGCCGGAAGCAACCAGTTGCTGGCCACCGTGCACTCTTTTGACCGCCTGCGGCTCGCGCTCGCCGACGACTTCGACCGTGCCTTCCAACACGCCGATCTCAACTTGAGCAACGCCGCGCCTCACATCGAATTGCGTGCCGACTACCTTCAGGCTGGTTTCACCCGCCTCGACAAAGAATGGCCGTTGTTTATCGGGATGCACCGACAGGAAAATTTCGCCACTGCGCAGTTCGGCAAAGCGTTTTTTCTCGGTCATGCGGATGGCGACCACGGTCTTGCCACCCAAGGTCAGCGTGCTGCCGTCGGACAGCGCCAACTCACGAAGCTCACCCACGGCGGTTTGATAAACCTGCGGACGCTGTTGGGTCCAGATCAGTAATCCGATGACAGAGAACAACGCGACGCCGGCGGCCAGCGCTCGCGGCCGCCATGAATCGTTGGCAACTTTAGCGCCGCCTTTGAGCGCGACCTGGGGCACCGGCGGCTCGACCAGATGCCGCAACTCTTGCAACGTGCTCGCGTCCGACCAAGTCCGCTGCACATCATCGAACGCCCGCGCATTCAGTTCGCTCGCCTGGTACCAGCGCTGAAATGCTTCGTTATGCTCCAACGACTCGTCATCGAGCGCCTGGCGCAACAGCCAGTCACGCGCTTCGGCGCGAATCGTCTCGTCATTGCCGGCTTCAGTCACCGGGCCTGCCCCTTGCTCAACGCCGCATCGATGTCGGCCATGGCCAGTGCAATGTGTTTCTTGATCGCGGACTCGGAATAGCCGTCGCGCCGAGCAATCTCGGCACAAGACAATCCATACAAACGATGCAACAAGAATGAACGGCGCCGCTCGGCCGGCAATTGTTGAATGGCCTGACGCAGGGATTCGAGCCGCTCATTGGCGATGATGACCCGTTCCGGCGTGATTTCATCGTTGTGGGTGCCCGACTCCGCCAGCTGCGGCGCCACCCCGTGACGCCAGCTGCTGAGGCGTCGGCGTTCATCGATGAATATATGGTAGGAGCTGCGGTACAAGTAGGCCCGCGGATTGAGCACACGATTGCGGTCAGCCAGCGCTGCGAACTTGGCGAACGCTTCATGCACCACATCCTGTGCATCCGGCGGCCCGGCGCCGAACGTGCGCCGCAGATAACTGCACAGCTCGGCGCAATAACTTTCGTAAAGCTCCGCCAGCTTGCCGCCGGTGGCGACATCCTCTGCCACCCCGTCAGCCAGCAACGGCTGCAGCTCGACCTCCAACGACCCCTTCACCATGGCGTCTCCCGATGCGTCATCCCCACGCCGGCCCATCGTTTTAATTGAGTTTACCGGCCGAGCCGATTTAAGGGCGGCCCGCCGGGCGATGTCAATAGTCCTTCAAAATTGAAATCCCAGCCGGCTTGTGTAATCTTGTTTACAGAGTTGTTTTCGGTGGCGCCCGCCCTGGCATGCTACTGAAATTCGCCCGAATCTGACCGGAGAGCGCGCTTGAGCACACCCGAATCCTCCTCACTGCGGGCGCGGGATGCGCGCGTCATCGCCAACATCGGACGGCTGCGATTCTCGCCGCTGGCCGTGATCGGCGGCAGTGGCAACCGGTTGATCGAAGAAGGCGGCCGCCAGGTGCTGGACCTGTCCGCTTCCTGCGGTCCCGCCATCCTCGGCTACAGCCATCCGGGCCTCGCCGCCGCCGTCTCCGAAGCATGCCGAAGCATGGCTGGCGCCAGTCTGCTCGCCTATCCGAACGAGAATGCCGTCGCGCTGGCTGAAGAATTGCTCAGAATCACTCCGGGCAGCGGCGAACGTCGCGTGTGGTTCGGCCACTCCGGCTCGGACGCCAACGATTGCGCCATGCGAGTGTTACAAGCAGCCACCGGCCGCTCGCGCTTCATTTCATTCATCGGTTCGTATCACGGCAACCTGTCCGGCTCGATGAGCATCAGCGGCCACACCGCCATGACTCATTCGTTGCCGCGTGCCGGTTTGTTGTTGCTGCCCTATCCCGATCCGTATCGCGGCAACTTCAGCGCCGACGAAGTGCTGAAGCTGCTCGACTATCAATTCGCCACCACCTGCCCGCCGCATCAAGTGGCCGCGGTGTTTCTGGAACCGTTGATGTCGGACGGCGGCTTGATCGTGCCGCCGCCGGGATTCTTGAAGGCGTTGCAAGATCGTTGCCGCAAGCACGGCATTCGCGTGGTGGTCGATGAAGTGAAAGTCGGCCTCGGCCGCACCGGCAAACTGCATTGTTTCGAGCACGAAGGCCTGGAGCCCGACATCGTGGTGTTCGGTAAAGCACTCGGTGGCGGCTTGCCGTTGTCCGCGGTGGTCGGTCCGAAAGAAATCATGGATCACGCCCCCGCGTTCGCTTTGCAAACAACGGCTGGCAATCCGGTCGCTACCGCCGCCGGTCGTGTCGTGCTTCGTGCGCTTCAAGAAGAAGGCTTGGCTGCGAACGCTGAACGCGTCGGCAATGCCTTCATGGACGGGCTGCGAGCGCTCGGCAAAGATCACAGCATCATCGGCAATGTGCGCGGCCGCGGCCTTGCTGTCGGCGTCGAACTGATCGACGGCAACACTCGCGAGCCGGTGCCGGTGGTTACCACTGCGAAAATCATTTATCGCGCGTATCAACTCGGCGCCGCGTTCGTCTATGTGGGCTTGCGAGGCAACGTGCTCGAATTCACGCCGCCGCTGACTCTGACCGAAGCGGAAGTCGGCGAAGCGCTGGGCATCGTCGACCAAGCGTTACGCGATGTCGTCGCCGGCCGCGTGTCCGATCAGGATGTGGCTCCGTTCATGATGTGGTGATCTGATGAAACTACAAAAAAGCTTGCTCGGTGCCTTGGTGGTCGCTGCTTTGCTCGGCAGCGGTGTTTCGTCAGCATCGCAAAGCACGACGCTGCCTTCGGAAACGCCGGAGAACTTCCAGAGCAAACAATCGCTCTTCGACTACAGCCGCGACGAAGTGATGATTCCGATGCGGGACGGCGTCAAGCTGTTCACCGTCATCTGGAAACCCAAATACGCCTCGGGCCCGATGCCCATCGTCATCACTCGCACGCCGTACGACGCCGCCGGCCGCCCCGGCTACACCGGCCGCCCCAACAGCCCGAAAGCTACCGCCGCCGTGCCGATTCCCGACGCACCGCTGCTCGAGAAAGGTTACATCCGCGTCTATCAAGACGTGCGTGGCAAACATGGTTCGGAAGGCAACTATGTGATGACGCTGCCGCTTCGCGGCCCGCTCAATGCAGGCCCGGTGGATCAATCCACTGACGCGTACGACACCATCGATTGGCTGGTTAAAAACGTTCCTGGCAACAACGGCCGCGTCGGCATCATCGGTGTGTCCTACGAGGGCTGGACGTCGTTGATGGCCTTGTTCAACCCGCATCCCGCACTCAAAGCCTCCATTCCCATGAACGCCATGGTCGACGGCTGGATCGGCGACGACTGGTACCACAACGGCGCGCTGCGCCCGTTCGGCCTCGAGTACGTCTATCGCCAGACCAGCGTCAAAGGCGCCAACGAAATTCCGTTCGGCTCACGCGACGCGTACATGACTTATCTGCGCGCCGGCTCGGCGAATGACATGGCCGTGTCTCGCGGTGTCGATCAGTTGCCTGCCTGGAAGAAGATCGCGGACAACCCGGCCTACACTTCGTACTGGCAAGCCCAAGCTGTCGACAAGTTGCTCGAGCGAGTGCCCGTGAATGTGCCGACGTTGATCGTGCACGGTCTGTTCGATCAAGAAGACAACTACGGCTCGCCGGCGGCATTCGAAGTGCTGCAGAAGAAAGGCAGCCAACATCAGTTGGTCATCGGCCCTTGGTTCCATGGTCAGCAGGACCCGTGGTTCCACACGTACAGCGGCTCACATCTCGGCCCGCTGCAGTTCAATTCGGATACGACGCGTTACTTCTTGTATCAAGTGATGCTGCCGTTCTTCGAACAGCACTTGCGCGATAAGGCGCCTGCCTCGCCAACGCCGAAGGTGCGTGCGTTTGAAACTGGGACGAATGAGTGGCGCAGTTATTCGCAGTGGCCGGCTTCCGGTGTTGCGACCAAGAAGATTTATTTGCAGGCGAATGGCTCGCTGTCGTTCACGGCTTCTTCTTCGGATAAAAGCTTCGATGAATACGTATCGGACCCCGCCAAGCCGGTGCCGTATCGTGTGCAGCCCATCCTGCCCAACGATTCGCACGAAACCACGTGGGGCCAGTGGCTGGTCGACGACCAGCGACCGTTCGAGTCACGTCCCGACGTGCTCACTTATGCCACTGAGCCTTTGACTGAATCTGTGACTTTGGCCGGCGGCATCTTCGCTGAGTTGTTGGCTTCGACCAGTGGACAGGATTCGGATTGGGTCGTGAAGCTCATCGACGCTTACCCGGATGAGACACCGATGAATCCGGAGTTGGGCGGGTATCAGTTGATGGTGTCGGCGGATATTTTGCGAGGTCGTTATCGAGAGAGCTTTGAGACGGCCAAGCCGATCAAGTCGAACGCAGTGCTGCCGTATCGAGTGCGCATGCCCCATGCGAATCACACGTTCCAGGCGGGGCATCGGATCATGGTGCAGATTCAAAGCAGTTGGTTCCCTTTGTACGACCGGAACCCGCAGACGTTTGTGCCCAACGTCGCGTATGCGCCGCGTGAGGCTTATAAGAAAGCCACTCAGCGGATCTACCATGGGAGCTTCGTTGAGTTGCCGGTGCTTGGCGGTCGCTAAGAGGGGAGTTCGGAGATCGGAGTTCGGAGCGTCGGTGGCTGGCATCGCCGGCGTTTCGGAGAAGAGGCGTCGGTGGCTGGCATCGCCGGCGTTCGGAGAGGCGTCGGTGGCTGGCATCGCCAGGGGTGGGTCTCTCCTGCCGGCACCGCGCACGGCCGCGGCGCGTTGCGCCGCTTGCCGCACATCCCTGGTGAGCGCTGCTGCGACTAGCACGTCCCTGTACGTCGAAGCTGCCGGCAGGAGAGACCCACCCCTGGCGATGCCTAAAGCACTGATGTGTCGTTGAGCACCAGAACGAGGCCGCTTCGGCCTAAAGCGCTGGTGCGTCGTTGAGCACCGAACCAGGTCGCTTCGGCCTAAAGCGCTGAGGTGTCGTTGAGCACCAGAACGAGGCCGCTTCGGCCTAAAGCGCTGGTGCGTCGTTGAGCACCGAACCAGGTCGCTTCGGCCTAAAGCGCCGAGGTGTCGTTGGGCACTCACACCTCTGAGTCTCCAAGCCAGCGACGAAGCAGTTTTTTATAAGTTAGCTGCTGAGTTATGAGCCGAGCGAGAAAAGCCAGCTCTTAATTCTTAGCCCGGGCTGCCACAGCAAAGCTGTAGGCAGCGCCTGGGGGGAGGGATGTTCTTCCGGCAATTGGATCCAGCAGGGATGCTGGTCCTATAGCGCTACATGGATGTACAAGCGCAGCGACACGCGTCTGCGTGGCGCGGCGGGTGCAGCGGTGCCGGGGGAACATCCCTCCCCCCAGGCGCTGCAAACCACCGACGCCTCCGAATCTTAACTCCTAGCTCTTAGCCCCAAAGCTTAGGCGAAGGCCAAGACATCACCCCCGTGCGGTCGTACTGAATCGGGTTTTCCCAATCTTCCGACTGCAGCAGCGGACCATCGAGGTCCACGACCTCGCAGAGCTGAGCGAGCACCATGCCAGGCGCCATACCAACGGAGCCGGTGACCATGCAACCAACCATCAACCGCAACCCTTCCGCCCGCGCCGCATGCGCCAACTCGAGAGCAGCAGTCAGACCGCCAGTCTTATCGAGCTTGATGTTCACAAACTCATAACGGGTCTTCAAACGCGCCAGATCGTCAATGGTATCGATGGCTTCGTCAGCGCAGACCGGGATCGGCGACCGACCCAGTTCCAGGTCGTCATCGCCACCCACCGGCACAGGCTGTTCCAGCAGATCGACTTTGAGCTTGGCCAGCTTCGGGCCGATGGAGTACAGCGTCGGCACATCCCACGCCTGATTCGCGTCAACGATCAAACGGGAATTCGGCGCGCCGCGACGAACGGCTTCAACACATTCCAACGGATTCTCGCCGGACACTTTGATCTTGATCCAACGGTAGTGAGCCAACTCACGCGCCGCCTTCTCATAACCTTCGACCGATCGAATGCCGATGGTCATGGCGCTCGCGACTTCTCGCGTATTGCCAACGCCGGCCAGATCCCACGCGCGCCGACCAGTGCGCTTCGCTTCGAGATCCCACAACGCAGCGTCGAGCGCATTGCGTGCGCCGCCGATCGGCAGAATCGTCAGCAACTCAGCGCGGGTCACGCCCGCTTCGATCTTGGAGCGCACCGCTTCAACCTGCGCCACCATGCTATCCGGCGTCTCGCCGTGATAATCGACGCCTGCCGCCTCGCCGCGGCCGATGAACGGGCCGTCCTGCAATTCGACGGTGATGACGTCGCTGGTCGTATACGTGGCGCGCGAGATCACGAACGGTTCGCGCAACTGCCAAAGCTTTTTCTGAACTGTAAGTTTCACACCGACTCCTGCCTGAACTCGCTCGACTCCACCGAGTTATCGCCCGCGGCCAGTTTGGAATGCCGCAAGCCGTACAACCAGTAGATCGCTGCGCCCAGCGCGCAATAGCCACCCAGCAATATTGCCGGAATGGCGTCGCCCCGCATTGCTTTCTCGACGATGTCGAGCAGCAGCGGCGCCACCATAAGGATACAGAAAAGAATTCCCAACGCGGGCACCAAACCGATCCACTTGCCCTTGACGGTGAAGCCCACGTCCGGCACCCGGAAGCCCCGCTCCAGATCGGGCCGCTCGTTACGCAGCCAGATCACGCTGATACAGACGATGCCGAATGCCAGCGCGGTGCCCAGGGTCACCAGATCCGACAGGATGGTGATAGGCAGCAGCGCGGCGGCCAGAGCGATGGCGACACCGAGAACCAGCGTACCGATGTGGGGGGTGCGCCGCTTAGCATGGACGCGCGCAAACAATGCAGGAAGCAATCCGTCCCGGGACATGGCGTAGAACACTCGGGTCTGGCCGTAGGTGGTGGCCAACATCACCGAGAACAGGCCGGCGATGGCGCCTAGTTTCACCACCAGACCGAACCACGGCAGCTCCATGACGTTCACTGCCACAGCCATCGGATCGGCTACGCCGAGCTGACGGAACGGCACCACGCCGGTGAGGACGGCGGCCACGCACACGTAGATGACCGTGCAGACCACCAGCGAGCCGATGATGCCGATGGGCAGATCGCGTTGGGGATTGCGGGCTTCGGCGGCGGCCGTGCAGACGGTTTCGAAACCGACGTAGGCGAAGAAGATCACCGACGCTGCGCGGAACACGCCGGGCCAGCCGTAAGAGAAGCCGCCTTCGTTCTCGGGGATGAACGGGGTCCAGTTGACCGTGTCGATGTATTGCGAGCCGATGATGGCGAAAGCAATCAACACCAGGATCTTGGCCATCACCACGAAGCGGGTGACCTTGACGGAAGTTTCGATGCCGATGATCAGCAGGATGGAAACGATGAACACGCCGATCACTGCGACCAGGTTGAAGCCTTGGCCGGTCACGAAACGCACGCCTTCGCCGGTGTTGACGGAATTGATGTAGGCGTTGGCTAACTCAGGAGGAATGTTGATGCCAAAGTCACGAAGCAGACTCACGGTGTAACCGGAGAAGCCCACCGCGACTAGCGCGACCGCCACGCCGAGTTCGAGCACCATTAACCAGCCGGTAATCCAGGCGAAGACTTCGCCCAGCGTCGTATATGAATACGTGTACGCAGAACCTGTGACTGGCAGTGCCGAAGCCAGCTCGGCGTAGCACAGACCGGTGAGCGCGCAGGCCACACCAGCGATCACGAACGAGATTAGAACTGCGGGGCCGGCGAAGCTTGCCGCGGCATTGCCGGTGAGCACGAAGATGCCGGCGCCGATGATGCAACCGATGCCGAGCATGACCAGGTCCACTGGACCCAACACTCTCTTGAACGGCTGCGCGCCGGCTTCGGCGCGGACTCTTTCCACGGATTTTTTTAGGAACAGACGGCTGGTTATTTTCTGGCTCATTCGGTGTCGTCAGCCTGTGTGCTAAGAGATGCGTTGGTGGCGTCAGTGGCTGGCGCCGGCCGGGAAGGGGGATTCCTCCTTCCGGCACCGCGCACGGCCCGCGTCCCCGCTATCGCGGGGCGCGTTGTCGGACCCTCCCTGGTGCGCTTCGGAGAAAAGGTCCTTCTTTTCTACGCTGCCGGAAGGAGGAATCCCCCTTCCCGGCCGGCGCTGATACGTCGCAAGGCGGCGAGCCCCCTGTAGGTCGCCGCTGCATTTTTCCCAGTGAGAGTGCTTATGCCTTGAGCAAGCGATCCAGTACGGCGTCGCTCGAGGTCTTCAGCGGGTCGAAGCTCGGCACGCCCAGTTCGTTTTCGGCGTCGGACAACGCGCGTTCGCGTTCGGCTTGCGACAGAGAGGAGGTGTTCAAACTCACGCCGACCAGCTTCACATTGGGGTTGGTGAGCTGAGCCGCTTCCAAGTAGCGAGTGGCCGCGAGCTTGAGCGACGGCATGGCCTGGTGCGGGTGATAAGCGATGTGCTTGCGCGACGGGTCGTGGCACAGGATCAACGCATCAGCCTGCGAGCCGTGCACGAGGCCGAGCGTGACGCCGGCGTAGCCGGGGTGGAACAGCGAGCCCTGGCCTTCGATGACATCCCAATGGTCAGCGGCAGCGGCCGGAGTGATCTGTTCGATGGCGCCTGCTACGAAGTCCGCTACGACCGAGTCCAGCGGCACGCCGCTGCCGGCGATCAGAATGCCGGTCTGGCCAGTCGCACGAAAATCAGCCGCGACACCACGCGCCTTGAGCGCCTTGGTGATGGTGAGCGCGGTGTACTTCTTGCCGAGCGCGCAGTCGGTGCCGACCGTGAGCAAGCGCTTGCCAGTACGCTTCAGACCGTTGCCCACCGGCAGATTCGTCGGCGGGGTGCGGACGTTGATCAGCTGCACCTTATGTTTAGCAGCCAGCTCGGCCAAGCCTTCGACGTCTTCCAGTCGAGTGTGCAAGCCGCTGACGATATCGAGGCCGGCTTCGATGGCGCTCTTCAGGCCCGGCACCCAAGCGGCCGGAATGCGACCACCGCCCGGAGCGATGCCGATCAGCAACGAGCGCGCGCCAGCAGCAGCGGCTTCGGCAGGCGTCTTGTCGGGCAAGCCCAGATCGACTTTGCACTCCGGCAAACGCCACTGCGCTAGGCAATCCTCGGGCGCCCAATCGCGCACTCCGAATGCAGTCTTGGCCAACACCGGTTCGGCGGCATCGCCGAGGAAAATCACATAAGGCTTACGGATCGACATGCGCGCTGGAAATATGTTTGTTGCTGAGCCGAAATGGCGGGAAAAGTACGCTACAGGGGCCAAGCGTACAGTGTTGTTGATTTCGGGGCGAGGACTGTCTGGCGCAGGCCAGTGCCCGGCAATGCGGTGACTTGCTTCGTTCGCCAATTCCAGTGACGAGAATGTTAATTCTCGTTGGAAAAGTAATGACTCGGCGTGACACCGAACGTGCGCCGGAACATGGCGGTGAAGGAACTGGGGCTGCGATAGCCCACATCCAAAGCCACTGCGGTGACCGAGCGGCCGACGGCCAGTCGCGACAGCGCTTCGAGCAAGCGCACATGCTGACGCCAGGCGGCGAAGCTCATGCCGGTTTCGCGACGGAACAGACGAGTGACAGTGCGCCGGCTCATGCCCGCGGCGCGGGCCAGATCTTCGAGTCGCTGCTCTCGCACCGGATCCCTGAACATCGCACGGCAGACGCGAGCCAGACGCTCATCGCGTGGCATGGGAGCATGCAGCGGCACCGTCGGCATGATGGCGATCTCATCCAGCAGCAGCGACATGATGCGGCCTTCGCGACCGTCGGTGTCATATTCAGTCGGCAGATTCACCGCCGCCAGAATCAACGAGCGCAACAGGTCGGACACTTCCAACACGCGGCTCAGAGTCGGCAGTTTGGCGTGCGCGGCGGGTTCGATATACAAAGTTCGCAGCGACGTAGCACCGCCGTAGTGCACTTCGTGCTCCATGCCCGCCGGCAACCACACTGCACGCTGAGGAGGCACGACAAAGGCGCCCTCGCGAGTCACCACTGACATCACGCCGGTACAGGCAAACAGGAGTTGAGCGCGGCGATGAGTGTGAAACACATCGACACAGCCCGAGGCCAGTTCACGGGCCATCGCGGCGACGGGGCGAGCCACATCCTGGCAATCGTCGGCGCGTTTCACCTGTCGCACCAGGCGTCCCTTGGTCGCCGAATTTCGCAACTGGGCCAGGGAGGAGGAACGGCCGGACTGCCGGGAATCATTGCCGGTCGGAGTGCGCATAGAGGTCACCGCGTGGATCGACGGCCCCTCGTCAAGAATCGGGGGCGCTCGCATGGAACGCCCCGGTGATACCGAAGTCAGCGGGTAAATGCAAGCCAACCGCAACTGGCAGTCAGTCGCGGCGGCTACACCTTTCAGGTGTGCTTCAGAGTGTCCTTCAACCAGCGTGCCGTTTCGGTGAAGGCGCGATCGGCGATACGTGCTACCGACACCGCTTCGAGGAAGCTATGCGTCGCACCCGCATACACCGCGATGTGCGAACGGACGCCGGCGCGTCGCAGCTTCTCCGCCATTTCCATGGCCTCTTCATACATAACGTCACAATCGGGCACTGCCGACAGCGCCGGCGGCAAGCCATGCACGTCCGCGTGAATCGGGCAGGCCAGCGGATCGGTCATCGGCGTGTCGCCGAGATAGTTCTGCCAGAACGCAGCCATCTCGCCGTGATCCCACATGTAACCGCCTTCGCCGTAACGCTTGTAAGACTCGTTGTCACAAGTCGCGTCGTAGGCGCCGTAGTTCAGCACCATGGCCTTCACCGCATCGGTCTCGCCGGCATCGCGCAGCACGATACAGGTGGAAATCGTCATCGCCGCGCCGGCCGAATCGCCGCCCACCGAGATACGGTCGGGATCGACGCCGTAGCTCGTGCCCTTTTCACGCAACCAGCGCACGACTGCGACGGTTTCGTTGATGGCACGAGGGAAGCGGACTTCGGGTGACAGCGAGTAGTCGACTGCGACCACGATCATGCCGCTGCGAGCCGCGTATTCGCGCATCAGGCGGTCATGAGTGTCGATGCTGAAAATGGTCCAGCCGCCACCGTGCAAATAAACGAATGCCGGGCGGACGCCGTCGTTGAGCGGATCGTGAATGCGCACGCGCACCTGGCCATCCGGGGTGGGCACCATGATCTCTTCGGTGCGCGCCATCTTCGGGCCGCCACGAGTCCAGGCCGAACGCACTTCTTCGGCGATGCGCCGGGCTTCGGGGAAGGACACTTTGCCCAGCGGCGGATGCTGGCGCCAGCGCTGGCCCATCAGCTTCACGAAGCGGCGAATTTCCGGATCCAAACCATCATCTTTCAGTTGCGTCGACGTCATGTTTACCTCTGCCGGAAGGGTACGGATTCGGCTCCGGAGGCGCATTCGCGAGGGGGACGAGGACTAGTTCGATCGAGCCATCGATCGGGTAAACTCCGCGCCCATGCCGACTCAAGCGCTATTCCCCACGCATATTTACGCTGCTCCGCTGCAACGGAGCGATTGGCGTAAGTTCAACAAGCAGCTGCTACGCGAGTGCTTGCAGCTGCAACTGGACGACGAAGCCGGCCGCAAGTGGTCCAAGAGAAATTA
>NZ_JAEUPY010000167.1 GCF_016790065.1 Steroidobacter sp. | reverse complement strand
CTGCACTTGGCGTACAGCCTCGACGCCGCCGGCATCCGGTAAGCCCAGGTCGAGGACGATCATGTCCGGGCGGCCGTGCGCCAGAAACACCAGCGCCTGATCGATACAATTGCAATGCTCCAGCTCGAACTGAAAGGCGCGCGCTTCTTTGATGGTTTCTCTGAACAGCACCGCGTCGCCGGGATTGTCCTCCACCAGCAACAAGCGAATCGGCCTATCAAACATTGCCTGCTCCGTGCGGCAGTTTCACGAAGTTCAACCAGAAGCTTTCGATGGAACTGGCGACACGTAAAAACTGTTCCAGGTCCACCGGTTTGCTGATGTAGCAATTGGCATGGTTGCTATAGGCGCGTGCGATATCTTCCTCGGCCGTCGAAGTGGTCAGCACCACCACGGGGATTTGCATCAGATGCGGATCCGATTTGATCTCGGCCAGGACTTCGCGGCCATCCTTCCTCGGTAGATTGAGGTCGAGCAGAATGATGTCCGGCACTTTGGCGTTGCTGTAAGGGCCTTCTTTGCGCAGATATGCCAGCGCTTCGACGCCGTCGCGGACCACCGTGACATTGTTGATGACTTTGCCTTCCTTGAAAGCTTCCAAAGTCAGGCGCGCATCCCCTGGATTGTCTTCCACCAAGAGAATTTCTACGGCTCTAGTAATCATGTCGCTGCACCCTCGGCGCGTGGAATGGTGAACAGAAACTTGGATCCGGTGCCGGGTTGGGATTCCACCCAGATGCGACCCCGGTGGCGTGCCACGATTTTTTTACACAGCGCCAGTCCGATGCCGGTGCCGGAATATTGTTCGCGCGTGTGCAGCCGCTTGAACATCTGAAAGATACGATCGAAGTATTGGGGCTCGATGCCGATGCCGTTGTCCCGCACCGAGAACACCCAGTGATCGCCATCGGGCGCCACGCTCACGTGCACCTCGGGCTGCTGGCTGTTGCAATACTTCAAGCCGTTGCTGATCAGGTTTTGGAACAGTTGTGTCAGCTGGGTGCCGTAGCCGAGCACCACCGGCAAAGGATCGAAGGTAACGACGGCGTTCTTGTCCTGGATGGATTGTCGCAACTGAGTGATGGCGGTTTCGCACAATTCGGCGGTGTCGATGTGTTGCGGCGATTGGCCTTTAGTGGACAGGCGCGCGTAGGACAGCAGATCCAGAATGAGCGTCTGCATGCGCTGCGCGCCGTCGACGGCGAAGTGGATGTACTCATCCGCTTCGGTGTCCAGCTTGCCTTGATAGCGACGCGCGAGCAGCTGAGTGAAGCTCGCGACCATACGCAGCGGCTCCTGCAGGTCATGCGAGGCGACATAGGCGAACTGCTCCAACTCGGCATTGGAGCGCGCTAGATCTTCAGCATTGCGTGCAATCTCCTGTTGAGCCCGCGTGCGTTCCACGACCTGACCGAGTTGTGAGCCCACATTCGCCATGACGCCGAGCAGTTCTTCGTCGGGCTCTTCGACCCGATGCGAAAAGAATTCCAGCACTGCGACCGTCTCGCCTTGCACCAGCACTGGAAAGCCGAAAGCGCCACGCACATTGAGTTCACTGGCCACGGCTCGCTTCGGTGGATCGTTGTCGTCTTGCAAGTCGCGGATCCAGGCGGGCTTGCCGCTCTTGACTACTCGGCCCGGTAGTCCCATGCCGCTGTACAGCCGGGTTCGCTGGGTGGCGTTACACAGAGCCGCGAAGCGTTCGTCGTTCCCGATGTGCCACAGCGAGCTGGACACCAGCTCGGTGATCGCACCGGGCGCATGAAAATAAACATGCCCGACCGGCCAGCCGGTGTGCACGCACACTCGATCCAACGCGAACTGCATCGCGGCTTCGATGGACGTGGCTTCGTTGGCTGCGACGGCAATCGATTGCAACAACTCTTTGAACGACACTTGTCGATGTAAAGCTTGAGTGGTGCGTTCCAACTCACCGATGGTGTGCTCGATGCGCGCCAGTGCCGGTCGCAATACTACGAACCCTTGCAGCAACAACACGCCGAGCAGGCAGGCGATCAGGCCGACGTACAGACTGTCTCTGACCTCTTGCCGATCCAACGATTCGCGTTCGTACTGGAGCGCGATGTCGTTCATGGTCTGCAGGTAAGACTGTTCTTGACTCAGGATCTGCTTGAGTAACGGCGTGACATCGGTCTGCGGTGGCGCGGAGATCTGAGTCGTCAGCTGTCGCAAGGCTTCGGTCAGGGCCTGGTAGGGCGCCTCCACGGCCACGAACATTTGTGTCGTAGCTGCACTGTTGGCGCTCGCGTTGCCGAACACCGGATCGTTGTGTTTCAACGATTCATGCAGGCGCCGCCAGCGGGTGGTCGTCTCTTCGATGCTGGCCGCAATTCTTTGTTGTTCGGCGGGGTCCGGGGTATCGGCGAGTAACAACGCGTCGCGCGTCAATACTTGGCTCAACAGGCTCTGTTGTCCGGCAGCGCTGATCTGACGCGCGTTCTGGCGCAAATGCCGGCCTTCCTGATCCACCAGCAGTGTGCCGAGCACGGCCAGCAAGCCAAGGATGCCCAGAAAAAGAAAGTGCCACACCGACAGCTGCCGCGTGTGCGACAGAGTATCGATTTTGAGGTTGGCCAGCGGCACCAGTCCCAGTACCAGCAGCGTCACCAGCACGATGCCGACCGTGCCGAGCGCCGAGACGCTGACGGCATTGGCGACATCGTGATGATGAGACATCGATGGGATGAAGGTGACGGCAGCCATGCCGGTGTAGTGCATGACTGGGATGGCCGCGCCCATCACCAGTGCACTCGCCAGTTTCTTTTTACTCCACGCAGTGACATCGCTGCGCAGATGAAAGGTCAGCCACAGCGCGACGAAAGAGATGACGATGGCCAGGACCACCGACAGCGCCACCAATGCAGGAGAGTAGAGGCACATGGCGTCCATGCGCATGGCTTCCATGCCGACGTAGTGCATGGTGGCGATGCCGCTGCCCATGACCACACTGCCGAGCACCGCGTGTACCACGCCCATGCGCCTGCGGCTGACCACGAATAGTGCAACCACCGACGCGAGGATGGCGGCCAGTAGCGACCACAAGACGGTTGGCCAGTCGTAACGCACCGGGATCGGCAGCCGGAATGCCAGCATGCCGATGTAGTGCATGGACCAGATGCCCACGCCCATGGGAACGGCGCCGCCAGTAAGGCGGATGAGCCGCTGCGCTCCTCTCGCAGCGGTAACTCGGCCCGCGAAATCCAGCGCCGCATAGGCAGCGAGAATCGCGATGATGATGGAGAGCGCGACTAATAAATAATCGTATGAGCCGCTCAGTGCCGTTGCTGATGACGACATGCTCGGTCCTTGCCAGTAGCGACGTTGCGGTTCGATGCTTTGGTGACACAAGCCCCTGCTCGTCACCGCAACTCTTTTAGTCCCGCTGCGATTCTGTATGTGTCTTTTACAGAACGCAAAAGTAGTGGCCGCAGTTTTATTCTCGTACGTAGAAACCACGGCGCGTTGTTGAACTCACATCGCTAACGGTGGATAGCATCTAGACACTCTGCGGTGGATCACTGATGATCCCGCCCGCGCGTTGTTGCAACGCGCGTGTAAACAGAGTTGTGGTTCACGCATGAAGCGGCAGGAAGATCGCACGTTAGTCGACCCGACCCATTGGTGGGCGGGCGGCGGTGTCATGGGCGAGTTGATTGGCAACAAAGACTGGGCTGGCAGCGATCTCGGTGGATTAAATGAATGGCCGGCGAGCTTGCGAACGGCGCTCGGCATCGGTTTCGCATTTCCCGCTCCGGCTTGCATCGTTTGGGGTCAACAGCGAGCGCAGCTTTATAACGATGCGTATGCACAGCTGTCGGTCATGGGTCATTCCGACGCGCTCGGCGAAGACTTCGCGCACAGTTGGTCGCAAGCGTGGCCGAGTCTGCGAGCCTGCTTCGAACGCGCGCTGCGCGGGGAGCCGACACGCTTGGAGGATCAGCAAGTATCGTTCGAGCGCGACGGTGCCACTGAAGCTGCGGTGGTGACCTTCTCGTTCGCGCCCATTCATGACGAAGCCGGCGGCGTCGGCGGATTATTGGTCACGTTGCTCGAGCCCAGCTCGAGCCAGCTGCGAGAAGAGTTGGCACGCACCAAAGCGGATCTGGAGCAGCACGGTCACGTGATCTCGCACGATTTCAGGGCGCCGCTACGAACGCTGGAACAGATGTCGAGAATCGTATTGAACGAACACGCGGCGCAGTTACCAGCCGGCGCGCTCGGGTTGTTGAATCACGTTGCCAATGGTGCAGCGAAATTAGCATTGCGGGCGGACACGCTGGCACGGGTGGATGTGCTCAGTCATCATCCGCTGCACCGGCAGGACATCGATGTCGGTGCGATGGTGCGCAAAGTCATGGCCGAAGTGCAAAGTGCCGCGCCCGAGCGCCAGGTCGAAGTCGTGGTCGAGGACTTACCCCGGGCCAATGCGGACTATGAGCTGTTGCGTCTGGTGCTGAGCAACTTGCTGTCCAACGCATTCAAGTTCACCCGTAACGCCGAGCATGCCCGCATCGAAGTGAGCGGCCGGCAGCAGGGGCACCACGTCGTCTATTCGGTCAAAGACAATGGCGTCGGTTTCGATCCGCAATATGCGCGACGGCTGTTTGGATTTTTTCAACGCATGCACACCGAAGCTGAGTTCGAAGGACTGGGCATGGGGCTGGCTCTGACCAAGCGACTCATCGAGCGGCACGGCGGCAGCATTTGGGTGGAAGCGGAGAAGGGGCGGGGAGCGGAGTTTCGCTTCACGCTCCCTGCATGAGCATGCCGGCGCACATCCTGATCGTCGAAGACAACGAAATGAGTCTGGCCCTGGCGGAGTATCTGCTCCGCCAATCCGGTTACAGCATCGCTAGCGCCGCCGACGGTGCCACCGGTGTGCACCTGGCGTTGGAGAACACAGCGCACCTGATTCTGTGCGATCTGGATTTGCCGGTGCTCGACGGGCCGCAGTTGGTGAGTGCGTTACGAGCGGAGCGTGCCTGGCGGAAGGTGCCCATCCTGGCGTTCACTGCCGCTTCGCCCAGCGACATTCAGCGGCGCACCCTGGCCGATTTCGACGGTTGTGTGGCCAAGCCCATCGATCCCGCGTCGTTCGCCGCTACCGTCGGCGAATATTTGGCGCCGGAACTGCGGGCCTGCAACAGGTAGTGATCGTGAGTTCCATGCTTGTCACCGGGTTGCCGCGACGGCTGCGCCACTTGCTGGCGGCGCTGCTGTTATTGGTAACGGCTGCCTCGCGTGCTGAGGACAGTGCCCCTGCCGTCGATGTAATCGTCAGTCCGGCCTTGGCGAGCATGCGCTTGGATCGCAGCTTGCTGCGGGCGGTGTTTACGATGCGGGTGCGCGAGTGGCCGGACGGTTCGCCGATTCGCGTGTTCGTATTGCCCGATGACGATCCGCTCAGCGATCGGTTTTATCGCGAGCGCCTCGGCATGTATTCCTATGTATTACGCCGCGCCTGGGATCGCATGGTGTTCACCGGCACCGGCTTCGCGCCCACCGTGGTGCGCTCCGAGCAGGAAATGATCGAACGCGTGCGAGCCACACCTGGCGCCATCGGTTATGTGCGCAAGCGCGAGTCGTCAGGCTTCCGAAGCGAGTTGTCGCGCTGGACGATCGTGCAGCTGTTGGATGACCCCCATGGCTGACCGGTTGTCTCAGGTGTGGGCTGTGCTTGCTGCTTTGGGTGTCAGTGCCACGGCCCATGGCGTCGAATATCAAGTGCATGGCTACGCGGCGCAGGGCTTCGTGCTGAGCGAAGACAATGATTTCTTTGGCGACAGCACCGACGGCAGCTTCGACTACTACGAAGCGGGCATCAACGCCGCGGTCCGGGTCATGCCGCAGTTGTCGTTTGCGGTACAGGGGGCGGTTCGCGATGCCGGCATCAGTGACGATGGCACGGCGCGGCTCGACTACGCAGTGGCCGATTACCGAGTGCTGTCGGAAGCAACCATTCAAGCCGGCGTGCGCGCTGGCAAGGTGAAGAATGCTCTGGGCTTCTATAACGAGACCCGCGATGTGGTGTTCACACGGCCGAGCATCCTGCTGCCGTCGGTTTATAGCGATAACCAGAATCAACGCAGTCTGATTTTCACAGCACCAGGTGCGCAGGTGTACGCGAGCACGGTGACCGGCCGGCATGAATGGTCGTTCACTGGAACTGTTAACGCGGAGCGCAACGTCCGCCGCAGCGATGAACGTTTGCTGATCACCTTGAGCGTGCCGTTCGACTTGCGCATCGGCGATTCCTGGAATGTGCAGTTGATGGATTCCATCGACGGCGGTCGCTGGCAGTTCAGCTACAGCCGCTTCGCCGGTGAGTTTCGACTGAAGGACTTGGCCGGGCTGGATCTGCTCGGCAAGTTCGACGTCGACCTGGATGTGTTCTCGGCGCGCTTCAACGCCGAGCGGGTCTCGGTCACGGCCGAGTACATGCTCATCGGTAATGACAATCGACTCACGCTGGGGGGTCTGCCGCTGCAACACACTCGTGCGAACGCGGATAGCGGTTATTTGCAAGCAGAGTATCGTTTTGCTCCTACCTGGACACTCATGGCCCGCATGGATAGCTTTTATCGCAATCGCCACGACCGTAGCGGTCGCGAGTTCGCCGCCGCCAATCCCGGCGTGGATCGTAGAACTCAAGTGAGTCACGACTTCACAGTCGGCATCAACTGGCGCCCCGATCTGCACTGGGGCGTGTGGGCCGAGCATCACTGGATCAACGGCACCGCCACGCTGCAACCTCTGGAGAATCCGCCCCCGGTGCGCGAGCAGCGTTGGTCGATGTTCATGTTGATGGCCGGCTACAAGTTCTGAACCGCTCGCACGAAATGGCCGCTGCCAAGGATGCTCCTCGCGATCCCTCGAGCCGCGCTCGCCCGCGCCTGAGTCTGATTTGGAAGGCGCTGCTGCTGCTGATCATTCTGCTCGGCACGACCTATCCCTATCTGGGCTATCTCGGCTACAACAATCTGCAGCGCCAGAACGAGCGTTATCGCCAGGAACAGATGGAACGTTTCGGCACGTCGCTGGATGCCTTGCTGGAACGTGCCGGCGACGAGTTGACGCGCCTGGCCACCAACATGGCGGCGGTCACCAGCACTCGCGATCTACGGTCGAGCGATCTGGAAGCCTCGCCGGCCGCTGGGTTGTTGTCCGCGTTGACTCGAATCGAGTACTACAGCGTCGAGGGCAAGCCCATCGCGCAGTGGGTGAGTGGCGGCTCGCGAGCGGCGTTGCCACCGAACATAGAAGAGCGGCTGCAGAACTTGCACGCGCATCACCGGCCGATGACTCAGCTCAATTGCGCACGCGAGTGTGTGCTGCATGCCTTCGTGCCCGCGTTCGATCGCGACGGTCGCGAGATCGTGATGATCGTGAGTCAGCTGGCTGCGGATCAGCTGCAAGCATTTCAGCGGATGGCTGGTGCGGATGTCGCTTTGGTGGGCGCCGATACTCCGCACGGCGACGATGATTTGCCGAAGCTCTGGGGCAGGCATCTGCGCGTGCTCACCAATGCACCCAGACTCGTGCCCATGCTCCGCGTGCTGAACGATGAGCCGTCGCCGCCCGCGCCGAATACGCTCGTGACCAAGAGCGTCGGCGAGCGCACTTATCTGTTGCAGATCCATACGCTTCCCGAGCGCGTGGTCGGCGCCGGCGACGGTCCCGAAGCATTGTTCATCGTCGATGACACGGTGGCACAAGGCCGGATTCGTTCGGACGTGCAACAAATGGCGCTGGCGATTGCCGGCGGCCTCACTTTGTCGTCATTGGCGTTGTTGTTGCTCGCTTGGCCAGTGCTACGGCGACTGGTCCGCGTGACTCGGGCACTGCCGGTGGTGGCAGAACAGAAGTATGCAGAGGCGCGCAACCTGTTGGGCGAGGACCGTTTGGGCTCGCGGTTCTCCGACGAGGTGGATGTGTTGCGTGAGGCCGCTGCGTTGCTGGCAGTGAAGCTGCAGCGGCTCAATGAAGCAGAATCTGCGAGCGCCGCGAAGTCGAGCTTTCTGGCGACCATGAGCCACGAGATTCGTACTCCGCTCAACGCCATCATCGGCGCCACGGGTCTGCTCAAGGACACGCATCTCGACGAGCGGCAGCGCGAGTACGTCGAGATGGCGCGTCTGAGCGGCGGCGTGTTGCTCGATTTGATCAATGACATTTTGGATTTTTCCAAGATCGAAGCCGGGCGGCTGGATCTGGAACGGCAGGCGTTCGATCTGCGCGTGTGTGTGGAGGAATCGTTGGATCTGGTCGCCAGTCGCGCTCAGGAGAAGGGGCTGGAATTGGCGTACAGCTACGCGCCGGAGTTGCCCGACTACTTCATCGGCGACGCGGCGCGCATCCGGCAGATCCTGGTGAATCTGTTATCGAACGCGGTGAAGTTTACGGCGCGCGGCGAAGTCGTCGCTGAAATTGGCGGCTCGCGCAATGGCGATGTCTTTAGCGTCAAACTGGCAATCCACGACACTGGCATCGGCATTCCCATCGAACGGCGCCATCGGTTGTTCGAAGTGTTCAGTCAGGTGGATGTTTCCACGACTCGGGTGTATGGCGGCACCGGCTTGGGTCTGGCGATTTGTAAACGCCTGGCTGAGGCCATGAACGGTTCGATTGCAGTGGAAAGCACCGTCGGGCATGGCTCGACCTTCACGGTGACCTTGCCGCTGGCGCCGGCCGTCGCAGAGTCGGTGCCTTGCAGCTCGGTTGTCGTGGACTCGGCGCGGCCTACCAATCAAAAGGTGTTGCGGCCGTATGCCGATTCACGGCACACCCGTCCGCCGGCGCAAGCGCCGCTACGAATTCTGCTGGCCGAAGACAATGTGGTGAATCAGCGGCTGGCGCAGCTGCTGCTGGAGCGTCTTTCGCAGACGGCGGACATTGTTTCCAACGGCATCGAAGCGGTGGAGACGGCGACGCGGCTGCCTTATGACCTGATCTTGATGGATGTGTTGATGCCGGAGATGGATGGGTTGGATGCCACGCGCCAGATTCGCTTTCGATTGCCCAAGGAACGTCAGCCTCGCATCGTTGCGATGACGGCCAACGCATTGACCGGCGATCGAGAAAAATGTCTGGCCGCGGGCATGGACGATTACATCAGCAAGCCGGTGTTGCTCGATGAGCTGGCGAAAGTGATACAGCGGCAGTACGTGCATGTGGAGGCGGCGGCCTCTGCAGTTGCTGCTGGTAGCTCCGCTCTATTCCGCCAAGAGACTATCGATCAACTGGTTTCCTCCGCCGGGTCGGTGGGGGCGTCGATTGTGTTAGGCGCCATGATCGATAGTGCGCCTCGGCAGCTCGAGGGGTTACGCAAGGGCCTCGCCGATCGAGACGCCAAAGAATTTCGTCGCAACGCTCACAGCCTCAAGGCCAATGCCGCCACTGTTGGCGCCGACGCTTTGGCACAGTTGTTCCAGGAGCTGGAGAACCTCGGTTCGTCCGGCCATTTAGATTCTGCCCCCGAGAAGGCCGCCGCCGCGGAGCGGGCCTATAGCGACCTGGTCGCTGCTCTCACCGAGCTTCGGAAGCGTTTCGGCTAGCCGTAGCACTGGCGAGGCTGGCTGCCAGTTGTGCCGGCGTCAGAATGGTCACGCCGAACTTTCGTACCCGCTTGGTCAGTTCCAGCAGATGATTGTCTTTGCTGACCAACGCATCGGCGCGGGTGTGATAGGCGAGGGCCAGAAAGTGTTCATCGTCTCGGTCCCGGCAGCGCGGGAAGCTCGGTGGCAACGCTGAATGGTCGAGGTGCTCTGCTGGCAAGTTGATGATTCGCGCCTGCGAGCTGTAACGATCGAACGCCTGTTGCTGGTCGTTTAACGGAAGTTTGAACTGCTCATACGCGAGCACACGACGCAACTCATCGAGCGCGGCTGCGTGAGTGAGGATTTCCACGCGGCTCGTAGTCAATGCTGATTCCAGTGAAGCAACCGCAGGGTCGCGAAACACCAGCCAATCGAGCACGACATTGGTGTCGAGCACCAGCTTCATTTGTGCGCACGAGCCTTGCCGGAGCGGGCAGATTTCCGCGCCGGCTTGACGGCATCCGTCGGGTTCCCTAGCTCTTCGTTCAAAGTAACCGCCTGGCGAACGAGTTTCCGCACCGTTGCGGCGGGAACGCTCATGCCCTCGCGAAGCTCAATCTTAGCCATCTCATATTTGCCGCCGGCCTTCAGGGCTGGCGAGATGTCTCGTAGGCGCTGCCCTCGCCAGAAGCCAAACAGCACTCGACTCTCCTCAGCCCGAATCAACAAAGCCGGCCCGTTCGAGAAATAAACAAGATGTCCCCACTTCACTACTTCCTCGAGCTTTGCCGCCCGGCGCACAGCCTCTCGGAGACCCTCAACGATTGCCCGTTGCCAGCCGGTCAATGCAGCGACATATGCATCGGGATTGGCAGCGGGCACAGATTTTTTCATGGCCATAAACCCGATGATGCCACGTTCGTCGCAAGACCAACGAGTCGCGGTTTTAGAGTAGAGTGGCAGTCACACTGGTCAGTCAGTTGTGGAAGGAGGGCGAGCAGTGCTGATTCGATACTGCCCCGCGCCGCCTTTGAATGCAGCCATCGATTGCATCTGGCTGAGTCGTCGTGTCGAGCATGCGCCCGAGTGCGAGCACATGTTGCCCTCGGGCAAGGCGCAGTTGGTTGTCACACTCCATGACTCGCCGATTCAATGGGCTGCTGGTGGTGCCAAAGTCGAATGGCATGCCTGGACCGGTGGGGTCATCCACGGGCCGCAATCGCGTTATTACCTGGCGGGGCCAAAGCCACCGGGCGTAGTGCTCGGCGCTTCGTTCCGGCCGGGAATGGCGGCAGCAGTGCTCGGCGTGCCGTTGTATGAGCTACGCGATCGTCACGTTTCCATCGAGGAGTTGTGGGGCTATCGCGGACTCGAGCTGCACGATCGACTGGCGTCGATCCACGATCCGCAAGCGGTTTGCCGAGCACTGGAGGCCGAACTGATCGCCAGAATTCGGCGGCCGTTGCTGATACATCCGGCAGTGGCGCAGGCCTTGTTGGCGAGCGGTTCGAATCTGTCGCCCAGAGTTGCCGACGTTCAACGCCACAGTGGCTACAGCCCGCGCCACTTCATCGAGCTGTTTCATTCGGCCGTGGGCTTGACGCCCAAGCACTACTATCGCGTGCGGCGGTTTTCAGATGCGCTGGCTAGGCTGGCTCGGGGCGATGCCAAGCTGGCGGACGTGGCGTTCGCTGCCGGCTACGCGGATCAGGCGCACTTCTCCCGGGAGTTTCGCGACCTGGCCGGAGTATCGCCGTCCATCTATCGGCCGCGTGCTGCCGATAGTGAGCATCATCACGTGGTGGGCCTGGGTAAAAAAACTTCAAGACTGTCGCGTCGTCCGGCGTGAAACTATGCCCCGGCGCGAAAGTCAGGAGAGTGGAAGATGAGCGAGCAGAAAGAGCTGACGGTGCACGAGGTGTACACCTATCTGCGGCTGCATGACACGGCGGCGGCCATCGATTTCTACCAGCGCGCTTTCGGCGCGAAAGAATTGTTCCGACTGGTCGAGCCGAGCGGTCGTGTCGGTCATGCCGAAGTCAAAATCGGACCGGCGACCATCATGTTATCCGATGAGTATCCGGAGCTCGGCATTCGCGGCCCCCGCTCGTTGGGCTCGACGACCGTGTCCATCCATATTCATGTGAGCGACGTGGATCGTTTGTTCGAACAGGCGGTCGCGGCGGGCGCGACCGTCGTTCGGCCTCTGCAAGATCAGTTCTACGGCGAGCGCTCAGCCACGGTTCGCGATCCGTTCGGTCACGAATGGTTACTGGGCGGCCACATCGAAGACGTGACTCCAGAGGAAATGCAGCGTCGTTACACCGCGTTGTTCAGCGGGTCTTAGTCGACGACCACCAGCTTCACATCGATGTTGCCGCGAGTGGCATTCGAGTACGGGCAGACGATGTGAGCTTTGTCCACCAGCGCCTGCACCTTGTCTCGGGGCACGCCAGGGACCTTGATGCGTAGCTCGGCTTCGATGCCAAAGCCGGTCGGGATGGCGCCGATGCCGATGCGGCCAGTGATGCTGGTTTCGGCCGGCAGAGCGACCTTCTCTTTACCCGCCACGAATTTCAGCGCGCCCAAGAAGCAGGCCGAGTAACCGGCCGCGAACAGCTGTTCCGGATTGGTGCCCGGGCCGCCCGCACCACCGAGCTCGCGCGGCGTGGAAAGCTGGACATTCAGTACGCCATCCGACGACGCGGCACGGCCATCGCGGCCGCCGTTAGCAGTGGCCTCAGCGGTGTAGAGAACTTTTTCAATCGACATGGGGAGGCTCCTTTGCAATGTCGGCCAGACTGTACGCGTGCCGGCCACGCGCGTCACCAACTCGACGAAGGAATATCCTCACGCGTGACTTCCGATCGACGCGCAATCCAGTCGACAAAACCACGTTGTTCCGCGGTCGGGTTTGGATTGGCCGCAACCCACTCGCGCATGGCTTGCAGCAGCTTGGCGGCTTGACCTTTGTTGAGCGCGTATAAGCGCAGATAGTTGAAGCGCGCCTCATCGAGTCGATTCAAACCAAGCAACGCCTGGCCTTGATATTCGATGGCGTGCGGATAATCAGGAAAGATGCGCAGCGCTTGCTGATAGGCAGCCAGTGCCTTGGTGTGATTGCCCAGTTTACGATTGGCATAGCCTAGATAGGTGTACGCCTCGTGCATCGAGGGGTCGAGCTGAGTGGCTGTCTCGAAATGACTCAACGACTCCTTATAAAAGCCACGTGCAGCGCGCTCAGCCTCGGCCTTCTCGATGGCATTCGACGAAGCTGCCGCGAGCGCTTGCGAATGGTCGGCGCGCTGAATCGCGGCGTAACCGATGTTGTAAGCATCGATGGCTTGTTCTTCCGAGATCGTCGGCGCTATGCCCGGCCTCGCCGGCGGGCGATGAGCACCGGGTCCGTCGGCGTAAACCGGCGCTGCAGCGGCAACGAGCCACAGCAGCGCCGCGAGCCATTTACCAGTTCGTATCATCAGAAGCGCGATGCTGTCAGCGTGACGTCGGAATCCGCCCAAGCCTTTTTGAAGTCAGCTTCGGCGACCTTCGCCTGGTCGGTTTTGTTCTGGGCTTGCAGCGCTTTGGCCAGGCCGAACAGGGCCCAGCCGTTCTTGGGATTGCGACGCAGATCTTCCCAGTAAACCGCTTCTGCTTCGGCGGGCCGGCCGGCATCGAGCAACACGGCGCCGAGCGCATGACGAACCGGCGCATGCCAGTCATCGGGCTCGGTGTAGACCAAGTTGTCGTGATAACGCACGGCGCGATCCAGATGTGCAATCGCCTTGTCGTAGTTGCCCTGTGCGGCTGCGAACTCGCCGTCGAGCACTTCGACAGCCACGCGCAACACCGAGTCCGCCAGATTCAGCGACATGGACGACGGCGTCTCGATCAACTTCGGATCCTTCGCGATCTGGCGCACGGCGTCGATTTCTTTGGTGGCCGAGGCGAAATCCTTCTTGCGCATGAACGCCATGCCGCGAGCGTAGTGGCGCACGCCGCGAGTGAAGAGCGTATCGGCACGCGGTGCCGGTGCTGCCAGGATTTCATCCCACTTGCCGAAGCGCACCAACGCGTAATCGGGCACTAGTACGAAGCTTTGCAGGATCGGCAGTTCTTTGAGTGCCGCAGGCGGAATCGCTTGCGCAGTCTTGTTGGCAGCGTCGATGGCGATCTTGCTCTGACCTGCCATGCTGGCCGCGAACCACAGGAAGTGCACGTTGTGAGGGTAGTAGCCGAGCGGATACAGGCCCTGCGCACGACACTGGGTGATGTAATCCTCGTCGGCGAGAATGGCCATTTGATTGGCCTTCATCGCATCGGTGTAGCGACCCACTCGCTGATAGATATGACCGGGCATATGCACCAGATGGCCGGCGGCAGGGGCCAGCGGCAACAAACGATCGGCGGCGGCCTCGGCTTTCTCCGGCGTGTTACTCGCCTCCCACAAATGAATGTAGTAGTGCAGGGCGCCCGGATGCTCCGGATTCTTGGCGATCACGCGATCCAGCGCGGTGATGATGTCGTGCGTTTGATCATACGGACGACCGTCGCGCGTCCAGTAGTTCCAGGGGCGCAAATCCATCACTGACTCGGCGTACAAGGTCGCGGCATCGAGGTCGTCAGGATAGGTTTCCTGCAGGATGCGCATTGCGCCGGCATAGGCTTGGTCGGCGGCGGCTCGATCTTCGGGCTTGCCGGTGAAGCGCAAGGCGAGTGCGTCGATGTAGTCGCGTTCACGCTGCGATACTTTACCTTTCAGCGATTGCGCCTTGCGAATATGAGCCAGCGCCTTGGGCTCTTCTTCGGGCGCCATCGCGGCGTTGATGTTTGGACCTAGTACCAGCGCTTGGCCCCAGTAAGCCATGGCTGCGTTCGGATCCAGTCGCGCAGCCTCAGCGAAGGCGCGGCCGGCTTCGGCGTGGTTGAAGCCGTAAGTCAGATTCAACCCTTGATTGATGAAGCGTTGCGCTTGCTCGGACTGGGTCGTTACCGGGAAGGTATGTTTCCCTACGTTTTGCAATCGCGGCGCAATGGCGCCGGACGGTGAGCGCGAGTCGAAGGCTTCGTGATCCTGATAATGTTTATGAACCGGGGCTTGGCCTTGTGCAGCTGCGCTTGCCAGCCACAGCGCAATGGCGACGGCGATGCATTCATGAATGCGCATAGCTCGAGTCTCCCCACAGGTTGTTGCCGATGATCTGCGACAGTGCCTTCGTGACGTGAGTGTCCGGTGATGCGCGGCGTGAAAAAACCGTGAAAACCGCCTAGTCCATGACTCGAGTCGCGATCTTTTCTCCTGCGCGCGGTGTTGGGTTGCGCTCGAAGCCTAGCACTGCTGGCGCGGCTGTGAAGTCCAAACGAAGCAACGGGACGCGCGACGATCCGACAGACAGAACGATGCCTGTGTCGGATTGCGAGGCCAGTTGGAGCGCGGCGGCGAGTGCGTCGTCGTCGATGGGCTGGCCGGCTTTCGACAAGCGGTCCAGTGCCCATTGCAATTCTGTGCCGCGCATTTCGGCGGGGCCGTGTTCTGTCGCGAGCACCAGCGCGCCTTCTTCATCTAAGTAGGCGGCACGAACTTGTTCGACGTTGAGTCCGGTGTGAGTCACCAAGCGCTCGCCGTCCTCGGCGATGAAAAGAATCAACGGCGTCGCTGCCAGTTGCATGTAGCCGCGTTGTGGGCCGTTCTGGAAATACCAGCGACCGTGTTCGTCAGCGGCGTAGTTACGGTTGATGACGTCGATGATGCGAGGGTGCGAGATGGCCTCGCCTTGCACTAGCCAGCGGCCGCGCCGGTCCAGGCTGAGCCAGCCGAACAATGCCGGCACATTCGGCCAGCGCTTCAGAGCGTTCAGTACCCAGTCGTCCATGGCGGGCAGTTTGCCATGGGTCGGCGTCGGGCCGGCGAGCTGCTACAATGGCCGGCCGTTTTTTCCGGCAACCCTGATGCAGCCCATTTCCATTGGTGTCGATTTCGGCACCAGCAATACCGTCATTGCGCTGGTGGGGGCGAACGGCGGCTCCTCGGTACTGAAAGTCACATCGCGTCAAGGCGAGGGCAGCGCGTTGCCGTCCATCCTGTGCTTCCGGCCGGCCGAGCCGAATCCCCGAGAGCGCCCCATGAGCAGCGCGGGCGTCGACGCCATCGCTGATTACATTTCACGCACTGGACCGGCGCGGCTGGTGCAGTCGATGAAGTCATTTCTGGGGAGCCGCGCTTTCATCGATACCAAGGTCTTCAACCACACCTACACGCTGGAGACGTTGATCGGCACGTTGCTCCAGCATCTGTATGACGCCACCGGTGCGCGTGAGCTATTGAAGGATGCGCCGCTGGTCATCGGCAGGCCCATCGAGTTTGCCGGGGCCTCGCCCGACGACGAGCTCGCGCAGACACGGCTGAAGGCGGCGTTCGCGAGTGCTGGTCACGAGGCCGATCGCATCGGTTTGGAGCCGGAAGCTGCAGCCTACGCATTCGCCAGCAGAGCGAGTGGCAAACACCTGGTCTTGGTTGCGGACTTGGGCGGCGGTACCAGTGACTTCTCGATTGTCGAAGTCGATGCCGATGGCGCACAGCCCAAGCTGTCGCCGCTGGCCCAGACCGGTATCGGCATCGCGGGTGACCGATTCGATTATCAAATCGTCTACAACGCCGTGTGTCCGGCGCTCGGCATGGGCTCGCTGTTTCAACCTGAAACCAAGAAGCTGCCGATTCCGTTGTGGATCTATGCCAACTTTGCCAGCTGGCATCAGTTGTCCATGATGAACAACCGGCAGACGCTCCGGCACATCACCGACATCCTGCGCACCACTGTGGATCAGGAAGCGTTCGAAGGCCTGGTGCATGTGATTCGCAACGAAGAAGGCTTCACCTTGTTTCAAGCCGTGTCGCGCGTGAAACAGACATTGACGGCGCAGGACACGGCCAAGCTCACTTTCAAAGCGGGCCCCATCGAGATCGATCGCACCGTGGCTCGTGCCGAGTTCGAGCACTGGATTGCGGATGACTTGTCGCGAATCGAGGCGATGGCGGACGAGGCGGTCAAGATTGCCGGCGTCAATCCGGCCAAGCTCACCCGCGTATTCATGACGGGCGGCACGGCGCTGGTGCCGGCGGTGCGCGAGCTGTTCGCCAAGAAGTACGGGGCGGACAAGCTGGTGGGCGGCGATGAGTTTTCCTCGGTGGCCCAGGGCCTGGCGCTGATGGGCGCACCGCGCTAACTAGGGACTTGGCTCATCCAGGCTTAGATCGAGTCTGACGCGCCATCAGACCAACCCTGAATCGGGTTGCCAGGATTTTGGTTGTCGCTGAACGGGCCGATACCAGTGGCACGGACACTGGTCGAGCCGTCATGCAACTTACTATTAAAGCCCGTTTGTTTTCCTTGGCCGCCCTGACGGTAGCTTCCATGCTCGCTTTGGGGCTGAGTAGTTATCGCGGCATGACCGAGGCCGTCGATGGTCTGACCAGCGTGTTCGCGACCAGCCGAGCACTACGCAATCATCTCGAAGGCGACATGATGCACGACGCCCTGCGCGCCGACGTGCTGTCGTCGTTGCTCGCTCAATCCCCGGACGAATGGCAGGCGGTGAACACCAGCCTGCGCGAACACGCCGATCATTTCCGAGAAATGATTGCGGAAAACGACAAGACCGTCACCGATCCCGAATTGCGCAAGGCGCTGCATGAAGTCGGGCCGGTGCTGGAAAGTTATATCAGTAGTGCGGAGTCGGTCATTGCCACCGCCCACACCGATGTGGCCAAGGCGCGAGCCATGTTGCCGGCATTCATCGTGACCTTCGAAGAACTCGAAGGCCAGCTGGCGGGCATCAGCGATCGTATCCAGGCCAGTGCTTCGGCGGCCGAAGAGAATGCGCAGTCGGCGACGGCAGCGGCTCGTTGGCGAGAAGTCGGCATTCTGGTGCTGATGCTGATTATCACTGTCTCGGTGGCGACCTGGATCGTTCGGAGCATCAGCGGCGGGATCAACCGGCTGGTGGGCACCATCACTGAGATTCAACAAACGCGCGATCTGAGCAAGCGGGTCGCTGTGACCTCGCAGGACGAACTGGGTCGGCTGGCGCAATGTTTCAACGCGTTGGTCCTCGAACTCCAAGGCATCATCTCGGAAGTCAATCGCGGTACTACCGATATCGACGGTGGCGCTGCGCAGATGAGTTCTTCCAGTCGGGTGATGGCGAGTGGTGCGGCTGAGCAGGCGGAAAGCTTGGGTCGTATCACGCGTTCGCTCACTACGCTGTCCGGTCTCACCGATCAGACGGCACAGATCACGGGTCGCGCGAATCACTTGTCGGTCGATTCGCAACGTGCGGCGGATCGCGTCGGCGAAGAGTTGAAGGCCATGTCTACGGCCATGGACGAGATTCGCACCGCGTCTGCCGAAGTCGGCAAAGTGAACCGGGCGGTCGATGAGATCGCGTTCCAGATCAATCTGCTCGCGTTGAACGCAGCCGTCGAAGCGGCGCGTGCGGGCGAAGCGGGCCGGGGTTTCGCCGTCGTCGCTGAAGAAGTGCGCAGCCTCGCGCAACGTTCGGCGAAGGCAGCGAAAGAAACGTCGGCACTGATCGATTCGGCAATGACTCGCGCCGAACGCGGCGTGCAGATCGCCAGCAGCGTCGGCGATGCGCTCGGCAACATCGCAGTCGTGACTACTCAATTGAATGACATGCTGCGTGAGATCGCGACGGCTGCCAACAGCCAGGCGCAAGGCGTCGCCGACATTCGTGGCGGCATCGGTGCACTGGAAAAGGTCAGCCGCCAAGCGGCCGCCAATGCTGAAACCCTGGCTGGCGCGTCTCAACAGACCGCCGTGCAAGTGCGGGTGATGGGCGAGCTGGTAGGTCGTTTCAAGCTCTAACCGAGGTTTGTCCCAAGTGGCGCGCCGGCCGCGCTAGTATGGCGCGACCTGAATTTGCGCCTGGGATGAGATCGTTGATCGCGCTGATCGGAATCGATGTCGATGGAACTCTGGTAGGTCGCTCCGGCGAAGTGCCGGATATCGTGTGGCAAACAGCGGCGCAGGCACGGGCAGCAGGTATTCATCTCGCGCTGTGTTCTGGCCGGCCGGCATTCGGTCTCGCTGCCGAGTACGCGCGTCGGTTGGATGACGACGGCTGGCACATTTTCCAGAACGGCGCGAGCATCATCAATCTGGCGACTCACCAGTCGCGTTCCACTCCGTTGCCCGAAGGTTGCGTCCGAGGCTTGATCACTCAAGCTCGCGAAACCGGTCACGTGTTGGAGTTGTATGGCGACGATGACTACGTCGTCGAGAGCGAAGCACCCTGGGCTCGACAACACGCCGAGCTGCTCGGCTTGCCATTCAAGCCGCAGCCGTTCGAAGCATTGTCGCCACCTTTAGTGCGAGGGCAGTGGCTGCTGAAGCCGGAAGATGCGCGCAATATGGTCGCACCCGCTGATCTCGAAATGGCCGAATCCACCTCGCCGCTCATGCCCAATGTGAGTTTCGTCGGCCTGACTCGCAAAGGCGTCAGCAAGGGAACCGCGATGCGCGAGATTGCCGCTGCGTATCGCGTCGACATGCGTGACGTGATGTACATCGGCGACTCGGGCAACGACCTCTCGGCGCTACGCGTCGTCGGTCATCCAATCGCCATGGGCAACGCCGATCCTAAAGTGATTGCCACCGCCGCTCGCACGGTCGGCCACGTCGACGATGTCGGTGTGGTGGAGGCGTTGCGGCTCGCCATCGAGAGCAGGTGAAAAGCCAAGCCACGCGCTAAGATGGCACCCCCAACGATGGTCTGCCGGTGCTCAACGCTGAGTACGCGGCGGGCTCAAGGTAGGCGCCATGACTGCAAGCTCGACTTCCGCACCCCGTACCGGTGGACAACTCATCGTCGACCAGCTGCTGACGCACGGAGCTGAGCTGGCTTTTTGCGTCCCGGGTGAGAGTTATCTGCCGGTGCTGGATGCGCTGTATACCGTCCGCGATCGGATCCGCCTGATTACCTGCCGCCACGAAAACGGCGCGGCCAACATGGCTGAGGCGTACGGCAAGATGACCGGCAAGCCGGGCATTTGCCTGGTGACGCGCGGCCCGGGCGCGACCAACGCTTCCATCGGCGTGCACACCGCTTTCCAGGATTCCACGCCCATGATTCTGCTCATCGGTCAGGTGGGCACGGATTTCATGGAGCGCGAGGCCTTCCAGGAAATCGACTATCGGCGCATGTTCGGCCCCATGTCCAAGTGGGTGGCGCAGATCGATCGCACCGATCGTATTCCCGAGTTCATCGCGCGCGCTTATCAAGTCGCCACCAGCGGTCGCATGGGGCCGGTGGTGCTGGCACTTCCCGAAGACGTGTTGTCGGGCACCGCTGCTGTGCCCGATGCACGGCCGTGGCAGCGAATCGAGTCGGCGCCGGCGCCGGAGTCGCTGCAAAAGCTTTCGCAATTGCTGGGCGAGGCGCAGCGTCCGTTCTTGTTGGTCGGCGGCAGCGGCTGGAACCCGGCGGCGTGCGATCAGGTGCGACGCTTCGCCGAGGTTCAGCAGATTGCCGTCGGCTGTGAGTTCCGCTCGCAGGACTTGTTCGACAACGCGCATCCCAACTATGCGGGCGACGTGGGTATCGGCATCAATCCCAAACTGGCCGAGCGGGTCAAAGCGTCGGATCTGCTGATCGTGCTCGGAGCACGGCTCGGCGAGATCACGACCAGCGGCTACGGCTTGATCGCCGGCCCAGTGCCCACGCAGCGGCTGGTGCACATCTATCCCGAGGCGGAAGAGCTGGGGCGTTTCTATCACGCCGATCTGATGATCAATGCCACCATGCCCGCGATGATGACTGCGTTGGCTGCGCTCCCCAAGGTGACGAGCGACGCCGCCAAGTCGTACGCAGTTGGCGCCAATGCCGATTATCAATCCTGGCAGACGCGCAAAGAGATTCCTGGCACGGTGCAGATGTGGGAAGTGATTCAACATCTGGAGCGTACGCTGCCGGCCGACGCCATCATTACCAACGGCGCGGGCAACTACACCACGTGGGTACATCGTTTCCATCGCTATCGCGGCTTTCGCACTCAGCTCGCGCCGACGTCGGGCGCGATGGGTTACGGGGTGCCGGCTGGTGTCGCGGCGAAGGCGTTGTATCCACAGCGGACGGTGATTTCGTTCGCCGGCGACGGTTGTTTTCTGATGACCGGCCAGGAGCTGGCCACTGCGGTTCAGTATCAGCTCAACCTGGCGATCGTGGTCGTGAACAACAACATGTACGGCACGATTCGTATGCATCAGGAGCGGGAGTTTCCCGCACGTGTGCACGGCACGTCGTTGGTCAATCCGGATTTCGCAGCGTACGCCAAGGCGTTCGGTGCGCATGGTGAGGTCGTCGAGACCACCGAACAGTTCGCTCCGGCGTTGGAGCGTGCGCTGGCTGCCGGCAAACCGGCGTTGATCGAAATCCGCATCGACCCGGAAGCCATCACGCCGAACGCCACTCTGCAAGCCATTCGTTCCGCCGCTCAAGCCAAGCCGCCTATGTGAGCTGTGAGAACGTTGCTCAACTTCTCGCTGTTCGTCGCGGTGGTGTACATCGGCCTGTGCGCCGTCTTGTTCTTTTTCCAGCGCTCGTTGCTGTATTACCCGCAGCCGCGCCCTCAGGGTGAGCTGTCGGCGACGTTGCCGTTGTCGGCGGACGATGCTGAGTTGGTCATCAGCGTCCGCCCGCACGATGGGCCGAACGCCATCGTGTACTTCGGTGGCAACGGCGAGAACGTCGCTTACAACCTGCCGTCGTTTTCCAGCGGCTTCCCGGATCATGCCCTGTACCTGATGAACTATCGTGGCTACGGCGGTAGTTCCGGTAGCCCGAGCGAGGCCGCCATTCATCGGGATGCGCTGGCTTTGTTCGATCTGGTGCACGCCAAGCATTCCAACGTCCTGCTCATGGGGCGCAGCCTGGGCTCGGGCGTCGCCATTCGGCTGGCCAGCGAACGGCCGGCAACGGGCTTGGTGCTGATCACTCCGTACTCGAGCATCGCCGAGCTGGGGGCGCGTCAGTTTCCAATGTTTCCTGTGAAATGGTTGCTGCAGGATAAATATGAATCCTGGCGTTACGCGCCGGAGATCTCGGTCCCCACGACATTCGTGGTGGCTGAGCGCGACGAGATCATCCCGCGAGCCAGCAGTGAGGATTTGTATACTCGCTTCCGGCAGGGCATGGCGACGTTACATGTCATCGCCGGCGCCAGGCACAACACGCTTTCGGACAGCCCGAGTTATCTGCAAGCCTTGCAAACAGCGCTCAACAAGTGACGGTGGGCTTGCTCATAGCAGCCAACAATGATTCAATTCACGTCCCGTCATTGCTTGCGAAACACAGGAGGGCACCGATGAACCCATCCAGCATGCACCTCCCGCCGGTGCGCACCCGGTAGATCCGGACCTCCGGTCGCTGCCCGCGGCGCTTGAAAAAGCGCGCCGCATCCTCAGGTCGATTGTTTCGCAAGGACAGCGCGGTTACGCGCTAGCTCATCATGGTCAAATCTCGCGTCGAGGGCTCGCAGGCCCTGCGTAATGTGCTGTTTTTTACGCTCCGCCACTGGGCTGCTCACAAAGGGCTGGCTTTCGGTGTGGCCGCGGCGATGGTGTTGGCGACGCTCACCGAAGTGATCGTCCCGGTCTACGCCGGTCGTCTGGTCGACGCGCTGGCCGAAGGGCGGGGCGCGGCCGACGTCGCGTTTCATTCCTTCCTGATCATGATGTTGCTCGGCCTGACGATGGTGCTGCTTCGGCATCTGGCCTGGTGGGGCATCGTGCCGCTCACCTTGAGCATCATGCGGAAGGTGGCGCAGGGTGCGTTTCATCGCGTGCAACGGTTCTCTACCGATTGGCACAACAATAGTTTTGCCGGCTCCATCGTGCGGAAAATTACGCGCGGTATGTGGGCGCTCGACATGATCAACGACGTGTTGCTGCTGGCGCTGTTGCCGTCGTTGGTAGTGTTGGTCGGCACGGTGCTATTGCTCGGGCAGCGTTGGCCGATCATGGGTTTGGTGATGGCGGTCGGTGCCATCGCCTATGTCGTCATGACGGTGACGTTGGCGACACGCTTGATCGCGCCGGCTTCGCGACTCTCTAACGCTCAGGACACACGCATGGGCGGCGTGCTCGCCGACGCGCTCAGCGGTAATGCTGTTGTGAAATCGTTCGGCGCTGAGGCTCGTGAAGATGCGCGGCTTGGTCGAGTCGTCGATAAGTGGTCGCGTCGAACTCAGCGCACCTGGATGCGCCATACCTGGAGCGGTACGGGTCAGCTGACGTTGCTGTGGTTCGTGCGCTCTGCTGTGACCGCGACCGCTTTGTGGCTGTGGTGGCAGGGCCGCGCCACGCCGGGTGAGATCACCTATGTGTTGACGACTTATTTCGTCGTGCATGGCTATTTGCGCGACATCGGTCAGCACGTGCATCACTTGCAGCGGGCCGTGAACGAAATGGAAGAAATGGTTCAGCTGCATGCCGAGCCGTTGGGTGTGGCCGACTCGGCCGGCGCGCGGCCGTTGCGCATCGATGCGGGTGAAGTGCGCTTCGATCATGTGACGTTTTGCTACGCCGGTCAGCACACGCCGCTGTATCGCGACTTGCACGTGCGCATCGCGCCGGGCGAGCGCATCGGCTTGGTGGGGCATTCCGGCTCGGGCAAGACCACGTTCGTGAAGCTGATTCAGCGGCTCTACGACGTGACCGAGGGTCAGGTGCTCATCGATGGGCAGGATGTGTCGCATGCCACGCAAGAGTCGTTGCGTTCGCAGATCGCCATCGTGCAACAGGAGCCCATCCTGTTTCATCGCAGCCTCGCCGAAAATATTTCCTATGCGCGGCCGGAGGCGAGCATGGAGGAGATCGAGCGGGCGGCACGGTTGGCGAACGCTCACGATTTCATCGTGCGCCTGCCTCGGGGTTATCAGACCTTGGTCGGCGAACGGGGCGTGAAGTTGTCCGGCGGCGAGCGGCAACGTGTGGCGCTGGCTCGGGCGTTTTTGGCGAATGCGCCGATTTTGATTCTGGACGAAGCGACGTCCAGTTTGGATTCGGAGTCGGAGGCGCTGATTCAGCAGGCCATGGATCGGTTGATGTCAGGACGCACGTCCATCGTGATTGCGCACCGCCTGTCGACGGTGCGGGCGATGGATCGGATTTTGGTGTTCGAGCATGGGCGAGTTGTCGAGGAGGGCGACCACGAGGCGCTGTTGCGGCGTTCTCATGGTCACTATCGGCGGTTGTTCGAGCGGCAGTCCGGTGGAATTGTCGATGCTCCTCAGGTTGCTCGTGAAGCGGGCTAAAGCAGTCCCTCAGCCCCTCTCCTTGTGGGAGAGGGGGGTAAATGGCTGTGCTTTCAACGAGATAGGGTAATAGTGAAATCAACCTAGGTCATTGATTTTGCATTGAAAATCGTGAAAAAATGTCGTATATTGACAGCATGAGGCAGACGCTGGAAAACCGATTGCAGCAGCGCATTGCCCGCAAGCGTAGCGATGTTTTTCTGCGTTCGGATTTCGACGATCTGGCGGGCTACGACCAAATTGGCCGAGCTCTTCGACGGTTTGTTGATGAAGGCAAGCTGCTGAAAGTCAGCCAAGGCGTTTACACCCGGGTCGTGCAATCGCCGTTCGGCGACCGGCTCATCCCTCCCAAAGGCATCGACACTCTCAAAGAAGCGCTGGCTCGTCTAGGTATCGAAACCTCGCTGACGCGACTCGAACAAGACTATAACGCCGGCAGAACAACCCAAGTCCCGGCAGGGCGTCGCGTAGCCGTCAACAAACGTGTTCGTCGTAAAATTGGATACAGCGGCATCTCTTTGAGCTTTGAGCGTGCTAGACCGAGTTCTGGTTGAGCAGATTGCAAGCGCGCTTGGTACTCGGCCAGAGATGGTTGAGAAAGATTGGTATGTCGTTCGCGCACTTCGTGTGCTGTTCGAACTCAGGTACGACGAGATCCGGCCGGTCTTTTGCGGCGGTACTTCTCTGTCCCTGGGATGGGGACTGATCAAGCGGTTTTCAGAAGACATCGATTTCAAGATCATAGTACCTGCGGTGAGCACGAATGCCGCCGCGCGCGCGCAAAGGCGGGCATATCGTGAAGCGGTGCTCTCCGCAATGGCAGCGCATGACTTCCAGATCATCGGTGATGCGAAAGTGCGCGACTCGAGCGCCTTCTTCAGCGCAGATTTCAACTACCCGAGCCAATTCAGCGCCGGTCAAGGGTTGCGCCCGCACTTGCGCCTTGAAATGTCCTTTCAAACACCGGCGCTAGAGCCGGTCGCGCGATCGATACGTTCCCTGATTTCGCGGACACAGAAACAGGATCCTGAAGTCGCAGAATTCTTTTGCGTCGATCCGGTCGAGACCGCGGCTGACAAACTCAGTGCGCTCGCGTGGCGGGTCTGCGTTCGTGAACGCGGAGGTGACCACGATGAGCCGACCATCATCCGGCACCTTCACGACCTTGCTGCGCTCGAGCAGCTTGTGATGGCTGCCCCGTCTTTCCATGATCTCGTTCATAGAGCGGTTCTAAACGATTCGGGTCGGGGTGGAGAAAATGCTCCAAAAGACCCGGCCGAGCGCTTTGCGAAGATGAGTGATGCGCTCGCAAGTGATGAGCTGTGGGCACAGGAGTATGACGAGTTCGTACAGAACGTATCCTTTGCCGCCGCCGATGAGGTGATTCCATTCGTCGATGCGCTACGAGCAGTGCGGCGGTTGATAGATAAAGTCATGAACTAACATCCGCAAGCAGGCGGGCAATGCCACATGGCTACGCGCGGTCGACGCGAGCGGAGTAGCAGCCGGGTTTGGCGTTGTGAATGTGAAGAAACGCTACCGCGGCGTTATCGAACAGCTGTGCGATGAGTTGCTCCACAGCCGTGCCGGGGACGACGTCGGCGGCTTTCATCATGCCGGCCTGGTCATAGGCACGAACCGACAGCAGCCGTGCTCGTAGTTGTTCAGGCACTGCATCGACGGCCAGGTGAGCTTCAGTGGCTGACTCGCGAACGTAGATG